>JAJPXB010000015.1 GCA_021205695.1 Clostridiales bacterium | reverse complement strand
CCTGCTGTCTGCAAATTTTTTGCGTTTTGGGCTTGACACCTATTAGCAGGTTTGCTACCACCGTTTCTGTACCAACCTTCCATCGTCCAGATGATAGACCGTATCTGCATAGGCCGCCGTCTGCGGGTCATGGGTGATGAGGATGACGCCCCGGCCCTTTTCATGCTCCCTTTGGAGCAGGGCCATGATACTGTCCCGGTTCTGCCCGTCCAGGTTGCCCGTCGGCTCGTCCGCCAGAATCAGGCAGGGGTCTAAAATCAGCGCCCGGGCCACGGCCACCCGCTGCTTCTCCCCGCCGGAGAGAGTGGCCACGCCCTGCTCCAGCAGATGTCCAATGCCCAGCCGCTCCGCCAGCTCGTCCAGGCTCTGCCGCCCGCCCCGTCGCCGGGCATAGAGGGTGGGCAGGAGGATGTTCTCCCGACAGGACAGGGTGGGAATCAGGTTGTAGCTCTGAAAGATGAAGCCGATGTTCTCCAGCCGCAGGCGGGCGTAGTCCATATGCCGACGGATACGCCTGCCGTTAAACCGATAGCTTCCCCCGTCGTAATCCTCCACCAGCCCCAGAATGTTCAGCAGGGTGGACTTGCCGCACCCGGAGGCGCCCAGGATGGTCACATAGCTCTCGTTGGTGATGTGGAGGTTCACGTCCTTCAGCACAGGCCGGAGATAGCGCTTGGTCAAATGCTCCAGCGTCAGGTCAAGCTCGTTCATCTCACCCGGCCTCCAATACAGCCTTGTAGCCGGAGTCGAACCAGTCGCCCTCCTCTACCCCGGAAATGCGTACCATGCCATCGTAGCTTCCGCTGACCTGTACCTGAATTTCCTCAATGAAGATGCCGTTCTCCGTCACCCTGCGGGCATACCAGGGCTGATCGTCCCCCTCGGTCTTTTGATAGACGCACTGCTCCGACAGAACCAGCGTCTGGGGATAGGTCACGCCGGTGTAGAGGGGGAATTCCTTCAACACCTGCCCGTACTGGTAGCCTGCCCCATCGTCCAGGGAGAGGCGTACCGTGGTGGTATCGTCCTCATTCCGGGTGAGGGAAACGTATTCCAGCGAGAGCGCCGTCCCGTCTGCCAGGGTCAGGTCGTCATATTTCTGTATCGTCTCCAGCTGCTCCTGGGTGACGTCGCACTCCAGCATTACCGGCTCCAGCAGCTTTACCCGAATGTATTGATTGTTGGTGCTGCCGCTGTAGACATTGATATCCTGGATGATACCGGTGAGGGTGGAGGTAATGTCCTTGCCGTTGTAGGTGCCCAGCACGTCCCCCTCGGCGATCTGGTCGCCCGCCGCCACGCTCCAGCGGAGCAGCTCGGTCTTGGAAATGCTCAGTTCCATGTCCGCCCAGGTGTCAGAGACGAAGGTTCCGGAGAGGGTGATACTCTCGCGGATATCCATTCGCTCCACCTGAACGGGACTGCCATAGGCGGTCTGCTGGAGGGTGGGGACCTCCGACGCCTCATACTGGGCCATCTCCGCCTCGGAAATCTGGAAAATCAGGCCAACGGGCAGGCAGAGCAGCGCCACGATCAGCAGCCAGAAGCAGACGGAACCGATTTTCTTTAGCACTCCCATCGCTTTCCTCCTATTCTGCTTTCAGATATGCCACGATCTCCACCCGGGTGGATTTCCAGGCAAAGATGAGGCTGAATATGGCGATCAGGGTCAGGGCGCAGGCGGCGAACATCCCGATGGAGTAGGGACTGAGATAGAGGACGCACTCGTTGTAATAGCCATACTCGTTGGGATATAACTCGTAAAAATATTTGTAAATGATGGCCCCGTCCGTCACCAGACCCACCGCCGCCAGGGTACTACCCAGCATAACCAGGATACTCTCGTACAAAAACTGTCGGATGATCGACCATGCGGAGGCGCCGATAGCCCGCTTGACGCCAATCTCGAATTTCCGGTCGTTCAGGGCGTTGTTGAAGCTGGAATAGAGATTGATGCCCAGCATGAGGAGAATGGCCACCGCGAGCAGCGCCTTGGTCTGCATCTGGGTTTGGAGGGCCTGCCGGGCCTCGTTCTGTGCCTCCACTGCGCTAAAGGCGCTGTCACCGAAATACTGCTCCGCCAGCCGGGACACCTCCTCCGGGTGGTCGGTGTAGAGATACAGGCTGTCATGCCAGTAGCCCCTGGCATAGCTGCCCGGCGAGCAGTCCAGCTGGGACAGAAGCATTGCAGGCCAGCCTGGCTGATTGGGGTCCCCGGTTGCCAGATAAGCGTCCAGATAGTCGGAAAAATCCGCCGCTCCGTCGTTGCGGCGGAGCAACGCCACAATTTTGACCGTCAGGGAGAAGGACCCGCCGTTGTCATTTGCCCCGGAAAACGTCCACTCCGGCCTGTCCATCTTGTCCAGCCCCAGGGCGTAGAAGAGATCCTCTTCCATGGCCGCTTCTCCCTGACCGATGGTGACCAGCTCATGCTCCCCTCCGTCCAGCCAGACGAGTTCCCAGCCGGAGCCTTCCCCGGTGGAAAAGAACTGCGTTCCCATCTCCGGGGGAACCACGGTGACGCTGACGGGCGGGATGTGTACCTGCTGGCCGTTCTCCGTCACATAGGCGTCTGCGCCGTCCAGCTCGATGGTAGTGTAGAAGATGCGCTCCACCGAGCAGCTCCCCAGTGCCTCCGCCTGACGGATGAGCTGCTCCTCCAGCTGAGTGCCGGTCGCCGTGGTGGTGTGGTGGCCGACCCCTACCAGCTCTTCATTCATGGCAAAGATGTACTTGTATTTATTGTAGGACGCTGTGTCCATGTAGAACAGATACCCCAGCAGCAGGGCGAAGGACAGCACGATGGTGACGGAAAGCAGCAGGTAGCTTCGTCCGTTGCGCCGGAGCATGGTGAAGGCGTGGAGCAGTTTGCTTTTTCGCATGGCTTATCGCCTCCTTCTCCACGCCTTACTGGGTGAGATTGTAATAGCAGTCGTACATGGAGAGCACGTCCACCCCGTCCAGATACGCAGCCAGCAGGTTCTGATAGTCGTACATCCAGTACAGCGTGCTGGTGCAGCAGTCATAATAGGTCTCCCCCTGGCACTCGTACTCCAGCATGGTGACCATCATTCCGTCCTGAACGAGCTGGGCGAAGGTAGGGTTGTACAGCGTGGGATAGATGGCAATCTCATAGCCCGCATCCACATAGACCGGGGACTCCCCGTCCCAGACCATGTCGATTACGTCGTTTTCATCCGCCAGATTGGTCAGCACCAGCCGCAGGGCGGTGATCTCCGTGCCGTTTTCATACCCTTCCAGTAGAAAGCAGCCCGTCAGCTTGACATCCAGCTCGGTATACAGCGTCTCAAACAGCGGCGTATCCAGCTCGATCTCCTCCGTGAGGGTCCGCCGCACCAGAAGCAGATGACCGCCCGTTGTATAGCTCATCGCACTGAAATCCCTTGGCCAGCGGTCTGTCAGCTCCGGATTGGCGCTGGAGAGCCGCAGCTCCCCCAGGTCCACCGTCTCCGTCACACCGGGCCAGGAGAAGGTGGCGGCGGTGATCGTCTCGTCGTAAAAGGCGATGGTCTGGTCATACAGCTCGTTTTGACCCACATAGACCAACACCTCATAGACGTGATAGGGCCAGTCCAGCGCCCCCGCCTCTTTCCTCTCCATATATGCCTCGTCATAGGCGTGGAGGTAAGAGAACAGCTCGCTGCTCTGCTCCAGCTCGTCCTTCCCCTCGTCCCAGTTCTCCGCCACATAGTCCCAGTCCATATCCTGATAGCAGAGATACAGATTGCCGTTCATGGCGTACTGCTCCAGGGTCAGGTCTGCCTCGCTGACCTGCACAAGCATATCGGTCCGGCAGTCAAACTCCACCTGGATGGCACCGGCGTCGATTTCGTCCACCGAGAGGATGAGAAAGGTGAGCGGTTCATTGATATCCGGGCACATCCGGGTATCGTATTGGGCGGCGCAGATATAATAGTCCCGTACAGGAACGTGGATATTTTCCGGCGTCTCTGATTCGATCTCGGCGGCGCTCTCCGGTTTCTCTGTCTCCGTCGGCTCATCTGTCGCCTCGGGAGCCGCTTCCTCCGGGGCTGGATTGGTGGGAGTGTCCATATCGCCGCTCCCGGTGATTGTGCCTGCGCCGCAGGCAGCGAGGAGGAGTAGCAGCAGGACGGTCAGCAGGGCCAGGTACGGCGCTTTTCTCATCGGTTCTTCCCCCCTTTCATCATTCGGCAACTCTCACCAGTAGATATTGTCCCACTGGATGGAGTCGAACATTTCCCTCACTTCCTCTGCTGTCAACGCGCCCTCGATAATCGTCTCCATATAGTCATCCACGCAGATGCCCGTCATGCTATCCCCGTCCGGGATCAGGTAGACGGTCTTTCCGTTGCTGCTGTACCGCTCCACGTCGGAGCCGTCCCAGTCGGCGGTAAACAGGGAGATATACTGGCTGTTGGAGAACACAGTCACGCGGATGGTAAATTCCGCCCCGTCCGGCAGGGCATAAAAGAGCTTTTCCGAGTAGAAAATGTCATATTCCATAGTCGATGAATCCGTTTGCCTGCTGCCCTCCGGCATCCATGTGGGGAGCAGGTCGGCAAAAGCCCAGAGATCGTGATTCTCCAGTGTTTTTCTCGTCCGGACCCAGTCCGGATTGGCGGCGTCTGCGCACTCGAAGGAGAAGGTGCCGTCCGACCACTGGGCGGCGACCAGGTCGTCCGTCCACGCCTCCCCGGCCAGGGAGCTCAGCCAGAGAGACACCGTCTCTGTCACATTGTATCCGAAGGCGGAGGCGGTGAGCGTCCCCATGACCAACAGGGCGACAGCAGCCGCCAGTACAGCGGCCGTCTTTAGCAACCGCCGGAGAGGACGACGGGCACGCGGTGCGGTGGTCTGTCCCGCATCGTCCTCTTCGCGCGTCTCTGCATCCTCAGGGTTGGGCCGGTACTGCTCGTTAAACGACCCCCAGGCCCCCTCCACGTCCACGGGTTCAGGCTCCCGCTGGACCAGCAGCTCCATGATGTGCAGAATCGCCTCTGTGTCGGAGGGCTCGTTCTCCGGCAGCAGAGAATCCTGCCGGAGCAGCTCTTTTAATTCGTCGGTCGTCATCGCGTCAAGAGCCGAGAAGTCCCTCCCGCCGGGTGCGTTTGGCTTGGACATCCTGGAACCCTCCTTTGCCCGTTCCTGTCGTTGGAAAAACGTCTGCTTCTCTTATAGGTCCTTTTCCAGCCGCTTTTGCAGCCGTTTTCTGGCCCGCTGAACCCGTTTTTTACAGGCATCCACCGAGATGCCCAGCTCTGCCGCAAGCTCCGCCATAGTGTACTGGTTCAGCGCCAGCCGTTTCAGCAGCAGATAATCCTGGTCGTGCTGCAGGTCGCTGTAAAGCAGGTCGGGGTCTGTCCCTCTCTGGGCAGACGCATCCTCTCTGCTCTGACGTTCCGTCAGGGCGGCCAGCAGCGCCGCCTCCTTCGCCTGGGTACGGCGGAGCTGCCGTATCACGTTTTTCAGGGTGTTCACCAGCCACCCCCTGGGGTTTGGGCTCTCGGCCAGCTCTCTCTGCCGCTTACAGGCGACGCAGAAGGTCTCCTGTACCGCCTCCTCCGCTATGCCGCCCTCCCCCAGCGCGCTGCGGGCGTAGGCGAGCAGCATGGGAAACATCTCATGGTAGAGCGCAGAGATCGTGTCATTCGGAAGCTCCGTCTCAGACAATGCCGCCGCCTCCCTTCCTGTCCGTGTGTCCTTCCCCTGTTCTCTTTCATTGATTATATGTCATTTGGCAGGCATTTGGGGACATCCTGCCGAAAAGTTTTTTAGCGGGTGTTCCGGTCTGTACCACATAAACTTCCAAGAGCTGTAATAGAACGGGCAGGCAGTTGTATATACAGCGCCCCTCCCGTTGTGTTGTAATCGAAAACTGAAAATGCTACAGAATTATGTAAATCCCCCTTGGCAAAACGCACCTTTGAGAAGACAAGCAGCAGTTAAATACGACAGAGTCTGTCATGCGAACCGATATATACCGTTACTGCACAGGCAAGAAGCGCAAGGGGAAGCCTTGAGCCAAATGTACCAGCGCCATCATCAGGCAAACAAATCTCCCGGTCAACGTTTATCTGCCGGGAGATCTCCGCGTGGGTGGCTTTTCGCCAAAACCACGCCTTTATTTCACACTATTTCAGCATATACAAAACACACCTTTTTCATTTGTTGCTTGTCAGGAGGCGCCCCCGCTTTACTTTTTTCCCGGGAACAGCGCCTTCCGGGCTGCCTGCGCGGATTTTGCGCGTCATCGTCCGCGATGCGCTCCTCGGCGGATGACGGGCGCGGACTTCCGCAGTCCGTCCGGCCCCTCTCCCCTTTTTTGTGTATTTTCCCCAACAACGCAGAAATACCCGAAAAGCGGCCCGAAAAAGCCGTTTTCCACGGTTTGTTTCCTTGTCCGAACGGGCAGGATGCGGTATAATCTCTGTAGGCCGGACGAATCGGTGGGGGGCAGCCGGAGAAGCGCGTGTGGCCTGATGGGATGATCGTCGGCGTGGTGGGGCGGCCAGCCACACGTCGTCCGCCAGAACCCGCTCACCCTGATCAGGAAAACACCTGTGCAGGTGAAATCCCCCCTATAAGAAATAACAAAGAGATAAGAAATAACAAAGTAAGAAGTAACAAAGAGATAAGAAATAACAGGCGTAGGGGCGGGCCAGGCCAGCCCGTTCCCGCTCTCTGTTTTTACTTTCGTGCAACCTTTTTTGTGGTATCATTCCCCTGAGGTGGTGTGAACATGGTCACAATTCTGATCGTTGAGGATGACAGGATGGTACGGCTGCTGACAAAAGCCAAGCTCAGCCCACAGTACAGCATCAGGGAAGCCGCCAATGGGCAGGAGGCGCTGGACGTCCTGGACCACGAGCATATTGACCTGCTGATCGTGGACATTCAGATGCCTGTGATGAACGGCTATGAGCTGGTGCGCACCCTCCGGGAGAGCGGCGACATGACGCCGGTCATCATGCTGACGGCAATGAACACCTTCGCCCACAAAAAGGAGGGCTTCGCCGCCGGCGTGGACGACTACATGACAAAGCCCATCGACTACGAAGAGCTGACCTGGCGGATCGAGGCTATCCTGCGCCGGGCGCAGATCGCAAACGAAAAGCGGATCGTCATAGGCGATTTTTCCATGGAACAGGGCACCTTCTCCGCCCGGTACCGGGACAGGACGATCTCCCTGACCAACAAGGAGTTCCAGCTGCTCTACAAGCTGCTCTCCTACCCGAACGTGGTATTCACCAAGCAGCAGCTGATGGACGAGATCTGGGGCTACGATTCCGAGACGGAATACGACACGATCAAGACCTACATCAGCCGCCTGCGCAGCAAATGCGCTGCGTGCACGGAGTTTGAGCTGACCTCTATTCGCGGTCTGGGCTACAGAGCCGTGATCCGGCAGCCGGAAGGAGTACAGAATGAGACATAAAAGCAAGCCCCGCTTCCGGCTGGTTCAATTCCGGTGGATCTTTGCCGTGGACTGCATCGTCGTGATCGGTGGGGTGATGGCCTACGGAGCGGTGGCGGAGTGCTGGCTTGGCATGACAGAGGCCGACGCCCTCTCAATGGTGGCGGTCATTCCGCTGATGGCGCTGGTCGTGGGCGTGAGCACCGCCATTATCCTGCACTCGATCCGCCGCAGGATGGGGATCCTGCTGGACGGCATCCAGGCGGTGTCGGACGGGAAGCTGGATACGGAGCTGGACTGCAAAAACGCCGGAGAATATACCGCCATCTACCAGGGCTTCAACCGCATGACTGCGGAGCTGCGGCAGACGAAGCAGGAGATGCAGAGCTTTGTCAACGACCTCTCCCACGAGTTCAAGACCCCCATCACATCCATCGCGGGCTTCGCCCAGTATCTGATGGACACGGGCGACGGCATCGAAAGCCCGGAGCGGATGCAGTACCTGCAGGTGATCACCGAGGAGTCGCTGCGGCTGTCCAATCTGGCCCAAAACACGCTGCTGCTGTCCAAGGTGGAGGCCTGCGAGATCATCACGGAGAAGGAGCGCTACGACCTGTCCGAACAGCTCCGGCGCTGCACGATCCTGCTACTGCCAAAGCTGGAGCAGAAGGACATCTCGCTTGAGATGGACATGGACGGCCTCTGGTATACCGGAAACGCCGAGCTGATGGAGCAGGTATGGCTCAACCTGCTGAACAACGCGGTCAAATTCACGCCGGAGCACGGGAAAATAGGGATCACAGGCAGACAGACGGAGGATGCGCTCGTCCTCGCCTTTTCCGACAACGGCGTGGGGATGGACGAGGAGACGGCCGCCCACATCTTCGAGAAATACTATCAGCACGACACCGTCTCCGCCGTGCGGGGAAACGGCATCGGGCTCTCCATCGTGGCGCGGATCGTGGCCCTCTGCGGCGGCGCCGTCCAGGTGCAGAGCGCTCCCGGCGAGGGCAGCACCTTCACCGTCCGTCTGCCGCTGGCGTAGAGGACGGCGGCCCCGTTCACAGAACTTTCCCACTCTTTTTTACCTTCATGCAACCTTCCCGTCGTAGGATGGCGTCATTCAGAGCAAAGCCACCATCCATTTTACGATTCCATCAGGAAGGAGACAGCATGATGAACACAATGTATCTTTTGACCGGAGCGGCCGGCTTTCTGGGCAGCCATATCTGCGACGTGCTCCTGGAGCGCGGCGACCGAATCCGGGCGCTGGTGCTGCCCGGGGACAAATCGGTGAAATACGTCCCCGCCGAGGTAGAGATTACGGAGGGCAACCTCTGCGACATGGCGTCGCTGGACGCCTTTTTCACCGTCCCGGAGGGGACGCAGACCATCGTCATCCACTGCGCCAGCATGGTGACGACCAACGCCGACTTCAGCCAGAAGCTGCTGGACATCAACGTGGGCGGCACCAAAAACATGATCGAGCAGTGCCTGAAGCACCCGGAATGTCAAAAGATGGTCTATGTCAGCTCCACCGGCGCCATACCGGAGCTGCCGAAGGGCCAGAAGATCAGGGAGGTAGACCACTTCGACGCGGAGAGCGACCGGGTCGTGGGCTGGTACAGCAAATCCAAGGCGATGGCCACCCAGGCCGTTCTGGACGCCGTGCGGGAGCGCGGTCTGAACGCCTGCGTGGTGCACCCCAGCGGGATCCTCGGCCCCAAGGATTACGCGGTCGGCGAGACCACCGGCACGGTGATCAAGATCATGAACGGTCAAATGCCCATCGGCATGGGCGGCTCCTTCAACCTCTGTGATGTGCGGGACCTGGCAGACGGCTGCGTCAGCGCTGCGGATAAGGGGAAATGCGGCGAATGCTATATCCTCGGCAACAAGGAGGTCACCATGAAGGAGATGTGCAACCTGCTCCACGACGCCAGCGGATGCAGGACGCCCTATTTCTATGTCCCCCTCAGCATGGCCTACAAGCTGGCAGAGCAGATGGAAAAGAAGGCGGAAAAGACCGGCGAGAAGCCGATGATGACCAACTTCGCCGTCTACAACCTGGCCAGGAACAACCAGTTCGACTACTCCAAGGCCGAGCGGGAGCTGGGCTATCACACCAGGCCCTATGCGGACACCCTGCGGGACGAGGCCGAGTGGCTGGTCGCAGGAGGATATATCGCATCGTGAGCCAAATGCAGCGCAGGCAGGGCGTATCACACGGAGAGGAGAAAGCGCAATTATGAAAGACAGCATTTTGATCGAAAAAGACGACGGCAGCACAGCGTATTTTACCGGCGGGAAGGCCTTCGTGGACGCAGTGGCGGGGGCCGGCTCCAAGGAGGAGCTGCGCCGCATCCTGAACCATGGGCGGATCGCCGATTTCAGCGAGGAGGACCTGGAGGAGAGCTACAGGAACCTGGCCCTGTCCCAGAACTGGGACGCCATACAGCAGATGTTCGAGGACAAAGACTATGACAGCTGCTGCCGGAAGCTGGCGGTATACGGCATCACCACGTCAAGGGAGCACTTCGACCTGGTCAACGATGTGATCGCATCCGCGTCGGATGACGCGCTGATCCGCGAGATCCTCCACAACACCGATATGGACTCCACGCTGGCCGCGCTGCACAGGCACGGGTATGACGCGATGACCGCCGACTTTCTCCAGCTCGTCCACGAAAACGCCGTGCATCTCCATGAGGATGCCCTGCTGACAGAGGAGGAGCTGGCGGAGCTGTCCGGACAGACCTTCTATGAGCGGTGCAGGAAATCGATCAACCTGATCTTCGCCCTGAGCACCATTGCGGGGCTCTCCCTGGGGGTCAGCGGCGTGGCAGACCCGGCGCTCCTGATCGCCATCGCCGGGGGCATCAGCCTGATGTTCGGAGGGGACGGAGCGGCGCAATGAGCAACGTCTGCGTCGTCACCGGCGTCCTGTGTGACGGCGGCAGCGCCAGCGGAAAGCGGTTCAGGAGGCGTTAGGGCGACGCGGATGCGGCGCGATCTCGGGCGGCGCTGCGAAACACGCCCAGCGCCTCCTCCCGCCAGAGCAGCAGGGCGATGAGGCTTGGCCAGGCCATCAGGGCGTTGAAGAGGTCGGAGAGCTGCCACACCGGGCGGAGCTCCAGCACGCTGCCCAGGACGATAAGCGCCAGAAAGACCAGGCGGTAGGCGCTTACGCCCCGCCCTCCGGTGAGCGTCCGCACGCCGCTCTGCCCGTACCAGCTCCAGCCCAGCAGGGTGGAAAAGCCGAACAGCGCCAGGCATACCGCCACAAAGCCGCCGCCCCAGTCGCCCATGACGGTGGAAAAAGCCGCCGCCGTCAGCAGGACGCCAGTGACGCTCTCCGCCTCCAGAACGCCGGAGGTCAGGATCGCCAGGGCGGTGACGGTGCAGATGACCAGGGTGGAGCAGAACACCTCGAAAATGCCCCACATCCCCTCCCTGGCGGGGTCGTCATTGCCGGAGGCGCAGTGAACCAGGGCGGTGGAGCCGAGCCCCGCCTCGTTGGTGCAGACCCCTCTGGCCAGACCGTACTGGAGGGCAGCGGCGGCGCCGCCGCCGAGGACGGCCTCCCGGCCCAGCGCTCCCTCCCAGACAGAAGCCAGCGCCCCGGGGACAGCCTCCGCATGGGCCAGTATCACCCAGAGGCCGCCGCCCAGATAGCCCAGGGCCATCACGGGCACCAGGACCTCGCAGATCCTCCCCAGGCGTCCCAGGCCGCCCGCCAGAGCCAGCCCCACAAGGAGGGCGGCGGCAAGACCGGTCGCCAGAGGCGGGACCCCTCCCGCCCCCTCCAGGGCCTGGGCCATGGAGTTGGACTGGACCAGGTTTCCCATTCCAAGAGAGCAGAGCACGGTACACAGGGCAAAGAGCTGCGCCAGACGGGGATGCCCCGCCAGGCGCAGCCAGTAGGCGGGGCCGCCCTCCCAGCCCTCCGGCGTTTTCCGCCGAAGGGCCACAGAGAGCGCCTTTTCCGCCCAGCCGGTCATCATGGCAAGCAGGGCGGAGACCCACATCCAAAAGACGGCCCCCGGCCCGCCGAAGGTCAGGGCCATCGCCACCCCCGCCACGGAGCCGGTGCCGATGGTGGCCGCCAGCGCGGTGGAGAGGGTCTGCAGTGCGGACAGACCGGTGCCACCTGCTCCCCGGCGCAGCTGTCCCACAGTGCCGCTCCACCAGATGCGAAGGCCGAAAAGCTGAAACCAGCCGGTCTTGACGGAAAAATAGCCCCCGGCCAGCAGGAACAGGCCCACAGTGGGCCAGCTCCAGGCCAGGGCAGAGAGACGTTCCAGCATCCGCTCCCCCTCCTTGTCCCAGGATGGTAACAGTCTATTCCCGTCCACGGCCAACATGACCAGCCGCCTTCCGGTCTGCGCCTACGGTCTGGCCCCCAGGATGTGGAGATACCGGGCCTGCCGGAAATCGTAGGTGGACAGGGGCCGGTAGTCTGCGTCGTTGGAGTGGGCGGCGACCAGGGTATTTTCCGGGGTGGGCGGCGTGCCCATCTCCACAATGACGGGAGTGTGGCCAAAGGCGACGCCGTCAAAGCTGAGCTGGACAAAATCCCCCGGCAGGCAGTCGGAGAGGGCGACCTCTGCCGCAAAGGGGCCGCTGTTCTCCTCGGCCCGCACCAGAAAGCGATAAAAATAGACCACTCCGGCCCAGGACGGCGACCTGTCGTTGACAGACAGATAGTACCATCCGTAGACCGGAGTGAAATTCATAATGCCGCACCCGGCATAGAGGCACTGGGAGGCGAAGCTCGTGCAGTCGCCTCCCAGGTTTTGAAAGTCGTAAAAGGCCGGATTGCGACCATAGGCCCACCGGTGGGCATAGTCCACCGCCGCCTGGCGGTCATAGGGCTGAATGTCGGACATGGAAACCCCTCCTCCGTTTTCCCCAGACTATGTCCCGGAGGCGGGAGAGGTGCGTCTGAGCCGGCTCAGTCCTCCATCACATGCTCAAAGGCGGTGGCGAACAGCTGGCGGATGTGCTCGTCCGCCAGGGAGTAGTAGACGCTCTTGCCGCTGCGGCGGTTTTTCACCATCCGGGCCTGCTTGAGGATGCGGAGCTGATGGGAGATGGCGGACTGGCTCATGTTCAGCAGGCAGGACAGATCGCACACACACAGCTCCGAGATGGACAGGGCGCAGATGATCCTGGCCCGGGTGGAGTCGCCAAAGACCTTGAACAGCTCCGCCACCTCGTAGATGGGGTCCTCGTCCGGCATATTGGCCCGGACGAGGGAGACGGCATCGGGGTGGATCTGGTTGCAGTCGCAGGTCTCGGAATGTTCAAAATGCATAGGGCATCCTTTCTCGTAGGAAACGGCCCCGGCCGAGAGGACTCAGCCGGGGTCGGGGATTTGACTGGCTTATCAGAGGGAAACCGATCAGATCTTGTTGTCGGAGCCGAGGACATAGAGGATCTTGTGCTTGACCATGTCCTTGACAGCCTGACGGGCGGGCTTGAGATACTGGCGGGGATCGAAGTGATCGGGATGCTCGGCAAAATACTTGCGGATATTGCCGGTCATGGCCAGGCGGATGTCGGAGTCGATGTTGATCTTGCAGACAGCCAGCTTGGCAGCCTCACGCAGCTGATCCTCGGGGATGCCGATGGCGTCGGGCATATTGCCGCCGTAGGTGTTGACCATCTTCACGAACTCCTGGGGCACAGAGGAGGAGCCATGGAGCACGATGGGGAAGCCGGGCAGACGCTTGATGCACTCCTCCAGCACGTCAAAGCGCAGGGGAGGAGGAACCAGGATGCCGTCGGCGTTCCGGGTGCACTGGGCGGGGGTGAACTTATAGGCGCCGTGGGAGGTGCCGATGGCGATGGCCAGAGAGTCGCAGCCGGTGCGGGATACGAACTCCTCCACCTCTTCGGGACGGGTGTAGCTCTCCTTGCCGGACTCCACAGAAACCTCGTCCTCCACGCCGGCCAGAGTGCCCAGCTCCGCCTCGACCACCACGCCGTGATCGTGGGCATACTCCACCACCTGACGGGTCAGGGCGATGTTGTCCTCAAAGGACTTGGAGGAGGCGTCGATCATGACGGAGGTGAAGCCGCCGTCGATGCAGGACTTGCACAGCTCGAAGGTGTCGCCGTGGTCCAGATGAAGGGCGATGGGGATCTGGGGATTCTCCTGGACGGCTGCCTCCACCAGCTTCACCAGATAGGTGTGGTTGGCATAGGCACGGGCGCCCTTGGAAACCTGCAGGATGACGGGGCTGTTCAGTTCGCCAGCAGCCTCGGTAATGCCCTGAACGATCTCCATGTTATTCACATTGAAAGCGCCGATGGCATAGCCGCCGTTGTAGGCCTTCTTGAACATTTCGGTAGTAGTAACCAGTGGCATAAAGAGTCATCTCCTTCTTAAATTTACACCGCCATTTTAGCAAAGCTGATTGCAAATTGCAAGTGGTTATGGTATGATTTAGGAGAAATTCCCCGACCCCATCGCCGGGGGAGCTTCCGGCCCATCTGAAAATGGACGATTGTTGAACTTGAACTGTTTAAGGAGGACATTTTTATGAGTGAATTAAAAGGTGCAATGATCATCGGCCAGTCCGGCGGCCCCAGCTCTGTTATCAATGCCAGCTGCTACGGTGCCATCAAGGCCGGTCTGGACGCCGACTGCATCACCAGGGTGTACGGCGCGGCCAACGGCATCGTGGGCGTTCTCAACGATAAGCTCTATATCATGGACGAGGAGGACCCGGAGGAGCTGGCTCTGATGAAGTATACCCCCTCCTCCGCCCTCGGCTCCTGCCGCTACAAGATCGCCGATCCCGACGTGGACGACACCGATTACAAGCGCATCCTGGAGATCTTTCAGAAGTATGACGTCCGCTATTTCTTCTACAACGGCGGCAACGACTCCATGGACACCTGCAACAAGATTTCCAAGTATATGAAGAAGGTTGGCTACGATTGCCGGGTCATGGGCATCCCCAAGACCATCGACAACGACCTGTTCGGCACCGATCACTGCCCCGGCTATGCCTCCGCCGCCAAGTATATCGCCACCTCTCTGGTGGAGGTCTATCAGGACGCCCACGTCTATGACAAGGGCCAGGTCACTGTCGTGGAGATCATGGGCCGTCATGCGGGCTGGCTGGCCGGCGCCGCCGCACTGGCCAAGGTCACAGGCTACGGCCCTGACCTGATCTATCTGCCCGAGGTGGACTTCAAGATGGACGAGTTCCTGGAGGACGTGAAGAACCTCTGGGACGCCAACAAGAACGTGCTGGTGGCCGTCTCCGAGGGCATCCACTATGCCGACGGCTCCTTCGTCTCCGAGGCAAAGACCTCCGCCACCGACGGCTTCGGCCATGCGCAGCTGGGCGGCCTGGCCGCTCACCTGGGCAACGTGGTCAAGGAGGCCATTCCCGGCGTCAAGGTGCGTCCCATCGAGCTGAGCCTGCTCCAGCGCTGCGCAGAGCACTGCGCCTCCCAGACCGACTCCGACGAGTCCTTTATGGCCGGTCAGACCGCCGTCAACCAGGCCATCGCCGGCGTCACCGACAAGATGGTGGGCTTCAAGTGCACCCGTGACGAGAACGGCTATAAGTGCGAGCCGGAGCTGCTGGATCTGTCCGCCGTGGCCAACTATGAGAAGAAGGTCCCTGTGGAGTGGATCAACGAGCGGGGCAACGACGTCACCGACGCCTATATCGAGTATGCCCTCCCCCTGATCCAGGGCGAGATCCAGATGAAGAAGGAGAACGGACTGCCCCGGTTCGTCCACCTGAAAAAGGTGGTCGCCGAGTAATTCCGGTTCTCGTTCTGTGCAAATAATGCCCGTCCCCGGCTGTTCGAGGACGGGCTTTTGCTACACAGTGGAAAGGAGTGACCTTCCATGATCGCAAGGTTCCGATTTGGCAGTCCCATCCAGACCGACGCCGTCGTCTGCGATCTGCCCCTGTCCGCCCCGCCCGTCCCCTATTTTCAGGTGACGGAGCAGCCTTTGACGCTCTCCTGCCCTCTCTCGGAGGACGCCGTGGTCTACGGCCTGGGAGAGGCCGTCCGGGGCGTCAACAAGCGGGGCTGGATTTACGAGAGCAACAACACCGATCAGCCCAACCACACCGAGGACAAACGTTCTCTCTATGGCGCGCACAACTTTCTCATGGTCAGCCGTCCCGGATCCGTCTTTGCCCTCTTTGTGGACGACCCGGGAACGGTGCGCTTTGACGTGGGCTATACCCGGTGGGATATCCTGACAGTGACGGTGGATTCCGGCAGCGCGGATGTGTACGTCTTTGACGGAGACACGGAGACGGAGGTCATCCGGGCCTTTCGGGGCGTCATCGGACGGAGCTATGTGCCCCCCAAGTGGGCCTTTGGCTTCGGCCAGAGCCGCTGGAGCTACGCCACCGAGGGGGAGGTCAGAGAGGTGGTGGAGCGCTACCGGGAAAAGGGCTTTCCCCTGGACGCCGTCTATCTGGACATCGACTACATGGACCACTACAAGAACTTCACCGTAGATACGGAGGCATTTCCCGACCTGGGCGGGCTTGCCTCCGATCTAAAGGCAGAGGGCGTGCATCTGGTCCCCATCATCGACGCAGGGGTGAAGCTGGAGGCGGGATACGACGTCTGCGACGAGGGGCTGGAAAAGGGCTACTTCTGCACCGACATCTCAGGCAAGCCCTTCCGGGCCGCCGTCTGGCCGGGACTGGTCTGCTTCCCCGACTTTCTCAATCCCGCTGTCCGGGACTGGTTCGGCGGGAAGTACCGCCTCCTGCTGGAGCAGGGCATCGAGGGCTTCTGGAACGACATGAACGAGCCTGCCATCTTCTACTCCCCCCGGCAGCTGAACGCCGCTATCGGCGCGCTTGCCCGGTTCCAGGACCAGGAGGAGCTGGATCTGACTGCGTTCAGCGACTTCTCCGCCCTGGTCTCCGCCCTGAAAAACAGTCCGGAGGACTACCGGAGCTTCTACCACGCCCTTCCGGACGGCAGCCGGGTGCGCCATGACCGGGTCCACAACCTCTACGGCTACGCCATGACCCGCTCCGCCGGAGAGAGTCTGAGGCGCCTCTCTCCGGATCGGCGGACGCTGCTCTTCTCCCGGGCCTCCTATGTGGGCGCCCACCGATACGGGGGCATCTGGCAGGGGGACAACCAATCCTGGTGGAGCCACCTGGAGCTGAACATCAAAATGATGTCCAGCCTGAATATGGTGGGCTTCCTGTATACCGGGGCCGACCTGGGAGGCTTCGGCGGCGACGCCACCGAGGAGCTGCTGCTCCGGTGGACAGCGTTTGGGGTGTTCACCCCCCTGATGCGGAATCACTCCGCCATCGGCACCCGACGGCAGGAGCTGTACCGCTGGCCCCGTTGGGAGATCTTTCGGGACCTGGTGTCCCTGCGCTATTTCCTGCTGCCCTACCTATACAGCGAGTATATGAAGGCGGCGCTGAACGACGGGATGCTGTTCCGTCCACTGGCCTTTGACTACCAGGACGACCCTCAGGCGGTCCAGGCGGAGGATCAGCTGCTGCTGGGGGAGAGCGTCATGCTGGCCCCGGTATACCGGCAGAATGCAACAGGGCGTTATGTCTACCTGCCGGAGGAGATGAAGCTGGTCCGTCTCCGGCGGCCCGGGGTTTGGACAGAGGAGCTTTTGCCTGCCGGACATCACTATATCCCCGTGGCGTTGGACGAGGTGCCTCTCTTCCTGCGGCCTGACCGGCTGGTGCCTGTGGCCGTCCGAGTGGGTCGTTCGGTGGAGGACACCGATTTTGACCGCCTCTCCCTGCTGTCCTTTGTCCGGGAGGAGGCCCACTACCTGCTCTATGACGACGACGGCTTCAGCCGAACCTACAGCGAGCAGTCCAACTACACCGCCATCACATTGACCCACGACAACCGGCTGTCCGCTCTGGGAGGCAAGACGGTGCTTCTCCCGGGCGACGCCTTCGGAAAGGAGGTGCCGTGATGCTGCCGAAGGACCCTGTCATCCTGCTGAGTTATGTCAACACAAAGCTCCGGGATCAGTATGCTTCTCTGGACGCCCTCTGCGACGACCTGGAGGCCGACCGGAAACAGCTGGAGGAAACTCTGCGGACTATCAACTATGCGTATTCACCGGAGCGGAATCAGTTCGTCTGAGCCGGTTCCACCTCCACCAGATCCATGGTCATAATGGAGACCTCGAAGGCCACCCGCTTCACCTGGCCCGCCTCGGTGAGCTTGGTATACGCCCGGCTCTGGAGACGGCCCTCCAGACGGATGCCGTCCCCCACGGACAGGCGGGCGCTGCGCTGGGCCAGCACGCCCCAGGCGATGCAGGGAAGATAGTCTGCCCGGCCGTATCTCCGGTTGACCGCCAGCATCAGGTCGCAGATCTCCCGGCCCAGAGGGGTCTGGCGATAATTTGGCTGTTTACATAATACTCCAGCCAGGGTCAGCCGGTTGTCGTCCGCCTCGTCCCCCGCATCCAGGAGGCTCCGCGCCAGGACGGTGATGACCAGTCGGCTCCCCACGCCGCTGCGGTTGTTGTAGGAGCGGACCTCCCCCTCTGCGATCAGCCGATCTCCCATGTGGACGGGGCGTCCCTCCAGCACGGTGCGGGAGACGAGCAGATTCACCTGGTCCGCCGCCCCGCTCAGCCGGTATACCCGAAAGGGGAAGCGGAAAAAATCCTCTCCGTGGTTGGCGTGGGAGTACTCCGGCTCCCCCATGGCCTGGCCCACCAGCCGGGCCCGGTTCTCATTCCAGTCTGTCAGCATGGTACCGCACTCCTGTCTTCTGAACTTCGCTGCATTGTATGCGGGCGGGCGGAGAGAAATGACTGGGCGTATTTCGGATATCTTTTGCCGTTCCTGCCTTTACATCCGATACGGGCCCATCGCCTGAGCTGCTCATCATGTGCCGTTTCGCGTCTCTCTGCCAATGTTCGCAGCCTGTCTTTTCCGGCGGGGCAGGCCCGTACCGCCGAATATTTCAGCTCTGCGCCATACTGCTTCCTTTCCCTTTTGCCATGAAATCAGCCCCCTTAGGGTAGTCTCGATCACTTTCGTTTTTCGAGCGTCTACTCTAAGGGGGCTTTGTCGCCATCCTCACGGAGTGGGAATTCTTTTCCGCTTCTTCACCGTCTGCCTGACAGGGGGCGCTTTGCAATCCGTGAACGGGATGGCTGTTTCCGCAATGTGCGGGGCTTTCAGACGCGCCGGTTATCCGGCGTTGAACAGCTCGGAGAGGGTGTCCGCGTGCTCCTGGAAGATCTCCAGCAGGAAGGTGTCCCAGTGGCGGGCGTCCTGGGTGCTGCTTCCAAAGACGTAGTCCTCCTGGCCGTAGTCGATGACGTCAAAGCCGGGCATGGCCTTGCTGGCCCCCGCCGTGCGGTAGGAGACGGCGTCCGCCAGGGAGAAGGAGACGCTGGTGATATCGGCGTAGTCCACCCAGCCGCTCAGATCGATGCCGGTGGCCTCGGTGGCGGTGCCGTTGGCGGTCTGGGTCTCGGCGGCGGGGGTCTCCACCGCCACGCCATCGGCATATTCGGCGTACATCTGGTCCACATAGAGGGCGAAGGAGCTGCTCAGCACCTCAGAGGGCACATGGCCGCCGTCCCACTGCCACTCGATCTCGCAGTCGGTGCCGCTGTTCAGCCAGGCGATCTGCAGGTTCAGGGAGGAGAACATGGACATATCCCCCTCGGAAGCGCCCATGACGATGCGGATCCAGGCGGGGCCTTCCGTCCCCTCGTCCCCGATATAGTTCAGGGGGTTGTAGAGGGAGACGATGTTGTTGCCGTACTCGTCGCCCTCCAGAATCTCTGCGATGTCGGCGGCGTAGGCCTCCACCATCTCCTCATAGCTGGAGTAGTTGGCGGAGTCCGTGCTGCTGCCTGCGGCCTGGGTGGTGCCTGCGTCGGGGGTGCCCACGTCCATGGTGTCGCCGCTGGTGTCCACGTTCTCATTGGTGCCGGAGGAGCTGTCTGCCCCGCCGTCCGGCAGGCTGTCGGTGTCAATATCGTCCGGCAGACTGTCGCTGTCCGTATCGCCGCCGGGGAAGCCGCCCATGCCGCCTCTGCCGCCCATGTCGGAGGAAGCGCCGTCGGGCAGGCTGTCGGTATCCGCATCGTCGGGCAGCTCACCGTCCGGCAGGTCGCCGCTGGGCAGGCTGTCGCTGTCAACGCTGTCCGGCAGGCTGTCGGTATCCAGGTCATCGGACAGCTCGCCATCCGAGCGCTCTCCCCTGCCACCGGCGAAGTCCGCCGCGCCGTTCATGCCGCTGGGCAGGTCGCCGCTCATGCCGCCGGAGCTGGAGGCCGTGTAGCGGCCCTCCAGGAAGGCCTCCGCCTTCTCCTCTGTGGTCATGGCGGCCACATCCTCATTGGACAGGGCGTTCCCGTCCTCGTCGAACCAGGTCCAGCCGTCGGCATAGTCCAGGTTGTCCAGATACCACTGGAGGTTGGAGACGAACTCCGCCAGGTAGAGGTCCAGGTACGAGCCGCCGTAGCCGTTGGTGTCGGCGTACAGCTCCTCGTCATACTCGATGGTCAGAGCGACAGTGCTGGTCAGCGCGCCGTCCCCGTCCAGGTCAAAGCCCACGTCGGCCTCGTCCACGGTCAGGTTTTGCCCGTTGATATACTCCATGTACTCCTCGGAGAGGTATTCCGCCAGCTGGGCCTGGAAGTCGGAGCCGAACGTGTAATCGGTGTCCAGGTAGTACTCAAAGGCCAGGGCCATGTCCGCCTCGTACAGGGAGGTGATGGCGCTGTAAGCGATGCAGCCCCAGGCGCCGTCGGACAGCTCCACCTCCTCGCCGTCAATGGTGACGGTGGTGGAATAGCTGCCGTCCTCATTCAGATAGCAGCCCACCGCGCCTACCTCCGCCTGATAGGGGTAGAAGTCGGCGTTGTTGGATGTGGCCGCAAACATGGTGGCGTGCGCGCCGCCGCCGGAGCCGCCGGTGGAGACGAAGTAATCCACGCTGCCGGGGAGGTTGCCCAGCAGGATGTTGTACTTCACGAAGCGGGCGGCGGCCTTCTGGTCGGCCAGGCAGGAGGGGGCGTCGCCGGTGTAATAGGTGTCGCCGTCCTCATCGGTGGCGGTGTCCTGCTTGCCCCGGTTGCCGCAGGAGACGT
>JAJPXB010000026.1 GCA_021205695.1 Clostridiales bacterium | reverse complement strand
CAAACTCAATCGCCTTTTTCTATCCTCTGGTCTCACATCTATTGTAATGCTACAACTTTTTAAAAAATATATCAAAAATGGTGTTGACAAAAGCGCGTTTCTGTGCTAATATTAACTCATCCAAAAGAAAGGCGATCACAAATCGGCCGACGCCGAGATCCCGAGACGGGCCAAGGCCCATCGAAATGTGCGAGCTTTTGAAGGATGCATCATTCCGGCAGTTCCGGCAATCGGCCCAGAAGGGGCATGGACATCAGAGAGGATGTCAAATCGTTGCGGCAGGTATGGCGGTGCAGTCATCAGTCAAAAGGAATCGGGGCTCGCAAATCTGGGAAAGTGAGGTAAACAACGGATGCTAGATACCAAGAATTCACAGTGCTGACCCCTATCCATGGAAGTTGGATAGGGGTCACACTATGTTCTGGGACAAATTCCGTTGTACCGCCCGTTTCGACGCAAAGGAGTGCGCAAAGATGACGATACTGGAAGAGGCGATTTCGTTTGCCGTGCAGGCCCACAGCGGCGCCGTCCGCAAGGGCAGCACCGTGCCCTATATTCTCCATCCCCTGGAGGCCGCCGCCATCGCCAGCACCATGACAGAAGAGCAGACCGTCCTGGCCGCCGCCGTGCTCCATGACGTGGTGGAGGACACCCCCTGTACGCTGGAGGAGCTGGAGGCCCGCTTTGGCCCCTGTGTGGCGTCCCTGGTGGCCGCCGAGACGGAGGACAAGCGCCCCGGTCAGGCGCCGGAGTCCACCTGGCGTATCCGAAAAGAGGAGGCTATCTGCCGTCTCCGCCAGGAGCCCCGCCGGGAGGTGAAGATCATCGCCATGGGCGACAAGCTCTCCAACCTCCGGGCCATGTATCAGGTGCTCTCCCGGGAGGGAAATTCTCTCTGGACCCGCTTCCACCAGCAGGACCCCCTGGCCCACTGCTGGTGCTATCGGGAGGTGGGGGCTGCTCTGGACTGCCTCCGGGACTATCCCGCCTGGCAGGAATACTGGTATCTCTATCAGCAGATATGGCCCGGTCAGCCCTCGCACCTGGACCGGGAGGCTTAGATTCCGGCTGCCCGGCTCGCGGCGGCGCTTGGCGCTATAATGTATACAGCGCCAGTACCGCCCAGATGACGACAGCTGCCACCCAGGGAACCGTCACAGTGTCGTAGCCCTTTTTCGTGACCGCCTCTGTGGCGGTAGCCAGAGCCGCGCTGAGGACCGCCCCGCAAAGTGCGGTGGAGAACGGGACGCCGCCGGCCGTCAGCGAGAGGAGCACAGCGAGGAACGAGACGCAGAGCATCCCGCAGCTGCCCTCATAGGATTTCTTGCTGTCGGCCAGCTTCCAGCCGATCCTGTGGCGGCCAAACCGTTTGCCCACCAGCGCTGCCGTCTCGTCGCCCAGCCCCCAGGCCAGGACAGCCGAGAGGACGGTCAGCTTAGAGTCCAGTATGCCCCAGAACAGCGAGATCAGGGCTGCGGACGACCCAAAGAGCAGGATCAGGCTTTTCCGCACCTCGCCCGGCGTGCGCTCCTGAAACAGACCGGTATAAAAGTCTCTCTTTTCGCAGATTTTCAGGACCGGATACACGATGGCCACGAACAGGACGGACAGAAGGGCCGGCACATACCAGTGCTCCGAGGCCAGCAGGATGACCAGAATGATGAGAAAAGCGATCGTATGCAGTACCTTCCGCCGAATCTCCCCGTCAATGTGGAGAAATTCAAACCCGACCAGGGCGGCGCACACGGCGATGATCAGGAAGATCAGCAGCACCGCCAGGGTGTGCAGCAGCTCCAGCGCCACCGGCGGGAGCTGGATATCCCGAAAATAGTTGAGATAGATCATGGCGGCGCCCAGTATCGTCAGGATTACGCCCGTGACCCGGCCTACGGTCTTGTTGTTCACCCGATTGGCGAACTGCGCAGAGATAAGGGACGCCGTCGTTGCGGTGACGATGCAGACGAGCAGCACATCCCAACGCTCCAGCACGATGGCGGGATGGATGAGAGAGTGGCTGATGAATCCGATCAGGGCGGTGAAGGTCATGATAAAGGTGCTGGTGCCCACGGCGGTTTTCAGGTCATATCCCAGGAAGGCGGTAAAGACCACCAGCATCATCATTCCGCCGCCGGTGCCCACAAAGCCTGTGCCGAAGCCGATGGTCAGGCCAAAGAACAGGGAGATCGCGATCTCCTTCCAGCCCAGGCGTACGTCGGATACGTCGGCGCCCGACCGGGACGTATCCGGCTTGACCAGAAAGCGGATGCCGATGCAGAAGGTCAGGACCAGGGTGAACCCGCCCAACACCACATTGCCCACCAGATAGGCGGCATAGCTGCCGACTGCGCTGAGGGCGACGATACAGGCCATCATGACCCAGCCGTGCTTCAGGTCGATGCGCCTGTTTTTCGCATAAATCGAGGCCGTCACTGCCGAGCCGAGAATGTCCGACGCCAGCGCAATGGCGGTCGCCTGATACGCTCCATACTCCCCGCTGAAGGAGGGACAGAGGACGATCAGGATGGGGACCATCACCGTCGCCGCAGACAGACCGGCCAGTCCGGTGCCGACCCCTGCGCCCAATGCGGCGACAATGTACCAGAAATACTCCATAAGCTCACCTTGTCTTACGATTTTGAATGTATTATCATTATAATCAACAACTGTTGCTTGTGCAACCGACAGATGAGCGCAAACTGTGGATTGTGGAGGGCGGAAGATGAAGCAGCAATACGAGCGGCGTGTTTTGGAGACAAAGGGGAGAATTTACGATGCGCTGATCCGGCTGATGCAGGAAAAGCCATCCATCAGATCTCCATATCAGAGCTGTGCCAGCTTGCCGGGATCAACCGTAGCACCTTCTACCATCATTTCGGGAGCCAATACGACGTGCTGTCGGAGCTGGAAGACGCTTTCCTTTCGGACCTGGAGGAAAAGCTGCGGGATGTCTCTCCCTATGACCGGGAGGGGGTGCAGCGAAGGGTCGAAATGTGCCTGGACAACGCCATGCAAAGAAAGGAGCTGACGCTCCTCCTGATGCGAAACGCTGTGGGCACGGGATTTGCACAGAGGCTGTTCTCCCTGCCGGGGATTGAAAACCTTCTGAGCGAGAAGCTCTCCGATGTGGAGAGCGAAGCAGAACGGCATGCCCGCATTTCGTTCGTGACATACGGCGCCTATCAGCTTCTCCAGGAGTGGCTGAACGCGCCTGACCCCGTCAGCACAGAGGAGGAAACAGCGCTGATATTGAAGCTCGCGCGGAGGATATGCTGAGGGCCGCGTCGGTTTCCGCCGTTTTGTCCCGCACGCGCCTGTCCCGCCCGGACAGGACATGGAAATTTGTGGCATATGTCAGCAATAGTTCTTGACATATGCCACAAATAGAGGTATGATAGTGACAGATTCCAGTCCGGAGAGGTGATAAAATGCCAAGACCGACCAAGTGCAGAATGATCTGCCGGTTCCCCCAGACGCTGGAGTTTGCCCCGACGAGGGACGAAGGTGAAAAAGAGCCCGTGATCCTGACCGTGGATGAATATGAGACGATACGTCTGATCGATCGGGAAGGACTTTCCCAGGAGCAGTGCAGCCAACGGATGCAGGTGGCCCGAACCACTGCGCAGAAGATCTACGATACCGCCCGAAGGAAGCTGGCGGATGCGCTGGTGGATGGGCGGCCGCTGAAGATCGAGGGCGGGGAATATCGGCTCTGCAACGGCACGAACCGGTTTTGCAGATCGGAGGGATGCTACAGGCAGGAGATCTGGCGAACGTTTCAGAGGACGAAGGAGGCCGGCGTCACAAGGATTGCCGTCCCCTGGGACCACGGCCTGATTTTCCAGCACTTCGGCCGCACGGAGCAGTTCCGGCTCTACGACGTGAAAGCCGGAAAAATCATATCCTCCGAAGCGGTCGGCACCGACGGCCATGGACACGGCGCGCTGGCGGAGGCTCTGTACGCATTGCAGGCGGACATTCTGATCTGCGGCGGGATCGGAACCGGCGCACAGGCGGCGTTGGCTTCGGCGGGTATTCGGCTGTATGGCGGAGTGACCGGCGAGGCGGATGCGGCTGTCGAAAATTTGCTCGCGGGCGTCCTGGAGTATGACCCGGAGGCTCATTGCAGCGGCCCTGAGAGTCGGGGCCAGCAGACAGGATGAAAAAAGGGAAGAGGAGCCGCGTCCATGTACGATTTGGATGAGGCCGCAGACAGGAGAGACGCCGACGCCCTGAGTGCGGACGGCTTTCGGAACATATTTTCCACAGCCGGGCCTGCAGCGCATGGACGGGGCGACCGGACAGGCAGCCGCAAAATGACGGCGCAGGGACAAGGCGCGCTTGAATTGGAAGGAGCTAATATCATGAAAATCGCTGTCACCTATGAAAACGGCCAGGTGTATCAGCACTTCGGCCACACGGAGCAGTTCAAGGTCTACGACGTGGAGGACGGGAAGGTCGTATCCGCTCAGGTGGTCGGCACCAACGGCCAGGGACACGGCGCTCTGGCGCAGGTCCTGAACGCTTTGCAGGCGGACGTACTGATCTGCGGCGGCATCGGCGGCGGGGCCCAGGCGGCTCTGGCGGCGGCGGGCATCCGGCTGTACGGCGGCGTGACCGGTGACGCAGACGCCGCCGTGGAGGCCCTTCTGGCGGGGACGCTGGCCTACGCCCCGGATGTCCAGTGCGGCCATCACGAGGGCGGGCGCCATCACGGAGAGGGCCATGAGTGCCGACACGGCCGCTGCGCCGACTGACGGAGCGGCGTGGCCGGGTCCGGCGTCTGGACACAGGAGCCTGATGTAAGGACAGAGAACAGAGATCAAGATCAAATAGCCTCACAAAACGCCTGCGGGAGCACTCGTCCCTCTGCAGGCGTTTTTTTCGGGGGCAGACTCTGTCTTGCGGGATCCGGCGGAGACAGACAGGAGGCGGCACGCCAATCAATGGCGGCCGCCTCCCTATGACCTGTCTGTTACCAGAGATCGTTCAACCAGCTCTCCAGAGCCTGCATATTTTTTTCTGTGTAGAACCGGTTATCCGCGTGCTGATAGGTACTCATGAGCTGGTAATCTACCTGAGACGCTCCCAGGAGGTCTGCGGCAGTATCCGCCAGCCGTTGGGATTGAAGGTTCGGGATAGTGATGTCAAAGGAGCCGTGCCGGATGTAAATGTGCATTCCCTCCAGCTCTGCCTGGTTTTCCTCCAGGTAGGTCAGGGGAGACAGCTCCGCCTCCTGCTCCTCCGTCAGCGTTCCCACTGCCTGGCCGACCCACAGGCTCTCCATGGAGTCGGCGGTGGCGGTGAGCGCCTGGTTCGCGTCAGAGGTGCTGGCTCCCAGGGAGGTGGCCTCATAGGCGTTGGTGCCCAGGGTGCCGGAGAGACCGCAGGCGAAGGAGTCCCGCCAGTTCATGTACATGGCGCCGTTGACCATGTCGGTGACCACAGAGCCCTCAAAGCCCCACTCGTCCCGCAGAACGCCGATGAGCAGTCCCTCGCAGGCGCCGGCATACTCCACGCCCACCCGGTTGAAGGCGGTCATGGTGCTCTGGGTGAGGTTGTTCTCGAAGGTGTACTGATAGCAGCGCAGCTCGTTTTCACGGCCCGCCTGCTCGTTGAAGAAGGTGGCGGTGCCCGCCCGGTTGATCTCCTGGTGGTTGAAGGCGAAGTGCTTCACCTGGGTCATCAGGCCCTTGGTATAGCAGCTCTCGCACAGGGACGCCGTCCTCGGTGCCCACTGTCTCCCAGCCTTGGGACCAGTCGGCCCGGGAGATGTACTGGAAGGAGGCGTCATAGGTGGTGTAGTCCGCCTGCTCGAACATCTATACAAGTATTTGTCAATTGTCGCTTCGGCGGCAAAAGCGACGCACGCGACTTGCCCGGACATGACGGGCTTGCTATAATATGAGTACGGATATGATGCCGGAAAACCGTGTGTATGGAGATGATTCAGATGTTTTCGCAGTATGACTTACAGACCAGGCAGATGCTGACAGGAAACCTCCTTCTGGTGGGCTGCTTCGTATTCTATCTGGCGTGGTGGCTGATCGCCTTCAAACCGGAGGGCGCGGTCAGGGGGATGAAAAGCGGATGGCTGCTGATCCCGGCGTTTTTGTGCGGGCTGGCGGCGGTGATCCAAATCGTCCGGGGCAGCGTTGTGGACGGCCAGACGGCGCTGCTGTCTAGAGCCGCCATACTGGTGGGCGGCGTGGCCGCCTATGCCATTTTGCTGGCGGCGACCTCCATTGTCCTGAACCGCCAGGTGACGACGGAGCTGTTTCTCATTGTGGGCTGGACGGTGCTGATGTTCCTGGAGGTGAACGGACTTTTCGCGCTGGGGCGGTATTCCGGGGCCGTATCCGTCGGCTTTCTTGTCGCCGCCGTCATTGTGGCGGCTGTCAGCCTGGTCTGCTATCTGCTCTATTATGACCTGGACAGCGTGAAGGGATATGTGGACGGCATGATACCGCTGCTCCTGGTGGCGGTGATGATGGTTGCGGTCACGGTCGGCGTGGTATGTTCAAACTGACGTGATCGGGGGAGGGCCTATCGGCGCCGGAGAGACAGATTGCCCCGACGGAAGAGGGGGCGGCTGCATCCTGCCGGGCGACAGAGACAAAGAAATGCCGCCGCAGTCTGCGAATACCGGACAGACTGCGGCGGCGAACAGGGCGGGAGCCTGTTTCGCTTTGCCCTATTTGCGCATGGGCTTCATGACGCCCCAGAAGATGATATGCTGGATGATGACAACGACGGCGACGACGACCATAGAAACCCAAAATCCCATGTTTAATCCAAATAGCTCCGTCGTCCCAAACAGGGTCATCCAAAGATTGGTCCAATTCATCGTTTGGTTCCTCCTTTACAACAGCTCTCCGTAATGACGGACGTAGGCTTTTTTCAGACTGGTGGCCAGCAGCATATAGAGCAGGATGCAGGGGATCAGATAGAGGAAATAGCTGGCCGGCAGTGCGACGAATCCCAGCATCGTGCCGAACGGGGTGAACGGAATGACCGTCAGCACCGCGATGCCCGTCATGGTCAGCAGCGTCACAGGGGCGGAGGCATGGCTCTCGATGAAGGGCAGCTTGGGTGTCCGGATCATGTGAATGACGAGGGTCTGGCTCCACATGGACTCCACGAACCATCCGGCCTGGAACATGGCCGCATAGGTGGTCTGCATCGCCTCCAGCTCCGCGCCGCTGAAGTGGGCGGCGAGGTCGTTGTACAGGACGCCGCCGGACACGAACAGGGGGCAGAACACGAAGTACATGAAGATGTAGGTCGTGAAGTCGAAGATGGAGCTGGCCGGCCCGATCCAGATCATAAAGCTCCCCACGCTGGAGGCGTCCCACTGCCGCGGGACGGCGATAAATTCTTCATCCACGTTGTCCCAGGGAATGGCGGTGCAGCTCAGGTCATAGATCAGGTTCAGGAAGATCAGGTGGACGCTCATCATGGGCAGGAACGGCAGCAGCGCCGACGCCGCCAGCACGGAGAACATATTGCCGAAGTTGGAGGATGCCGTCATCTTGATATACTTGATCATGTTGGCATAGGTCTTGCGTCCCTCGACGATCCCTTCCTCCAGTATCATCAGGTCCTTTTCCAGCAGGATGATGTCGGCGGATTCCTTTGCCACGTCCACCGCCGTATCCACGGAGATGCCGATATCCGAAGCCTTCATGGCCGCGGCGTCGTTGATCCCGTCTCCCATAAACCCAACGGTATGGCCGTTTTCCCGCAGGACGGACACGATGCGGGCCTTCTGGTCAGGGGACAGCTTTGCAAAGACGTCCGTCGCCTCGGCGGCTTTGGCCAGCTCCTCGTCTGTCATACGCTCCACGTCGGGGCCGAGGAGCATATTGCGTACCTTGAGCCCCACCTGCGCGCAGATGGTGCGGGTGACCTTTTCGTTGTCGCCAGTCAGGATCTTCGTGTGGACGCCGTGGTCTGCCAGGGCCTGAATCGCCTCCGCAGTGGACTCCTTGGGCGGGTCGAGGAAGGCGAGGTACCCGATCAGCACCATGTCCGCCTCGTCCTTTACGCTGAACGCGCCGACCGGCGACGGATTTGACTTCTGCGCCAGCGCCAGGACCCGGAAGCCCTTCTCGTTGAGCTCATCGGCCTTTTTGATAATCCTCCTGCGCACGTCGTCATCCAGGGGCTTTACGCCGCCGTCTATCTCTGCGAAGGAGCAGACGGAGAGCATCTCTTCCACGGCACCCTTGGTGACCATCTGGGTTTTCCCCGCCTTGTCCTGTACCACCGTGGTCAGACGGCGGCGGGTGAAGTCGAAGGGGATCTCGTCCACCTTCACGTAATTCTCCGACAGGTCGGTCAGCTGCGGATTTTCCTTTTCCTCCTCCTCGGTCTTTTGAATGATGGCCAAATCCATCAGGTTCTTATAACCGGTCTGGAAGTAGCTGTTCAGGTATGCGTGGCGCAGCACCCGGCTGTCCTCCACACCCTCGACGGTCATGTGATATTCCAGAATGACCTGATCCTGGGTGAGCGTGCCGGTCTTGTCTGTGCAGAGGATGTCGATCGCCCCGAAATTCTGAATGGAATTCAGGTTCTTCACGATGGTCTGCTTCTTGCTCATGGAGACGGCGCCCTTTGCCAGACAGGTGGTGACGATCATGGGCAGCATCTCCGGCGTCAGCCCGACTGCGATCGAGATACCGAACAGGAACGCCGACAGCCAGTCTCCCTTGGTCAGCCCGTTGATGACGAACACCAGCGGCACCATGACCAGCATGAACCGGATCAGCACCCAGGAGACGGCGTTGACGCCCTTGGAGAAGCTGGTTTCAACCGCCTCTCCGGCCACCGCCGACGTCATAGAGCCGAACAGCGTGCTGTCGCCCACGCACACCGCCACAGCGGTCGCGCTCCCTGAAACCACGTTGCTGCCCATAAAGGCGATGTTCGTGTAATCCGTGATCGATTCCGCGGCTCCGTTTTCGACGACCATCGGCGTTTTTTCGATCGGCTCGCTTTCACCGGTCAGGCTGGCCTGGTTGACATACAGATCCTTTGCATCCAGGATCCGCACGTCAGCGGGGATCATGTCCCCTGCCGACAGGTGGATGATATCGCCGACGACCACCTCGTCCAGGGGGATCTCCACCTTGGGCGTATCCCTGCGGGTGACGGTGCAGGTGGTGGTGATCATGGCCAGCAGCCGCTCCGCGGCGTTGCCGCTTCTGGTCTCCTGGACGAAGCGGAGCGTGCCGGAGATGACGACCATGGTCAGAATGATGACGACCGTCATGCAGTCAAAATCCTCCGGCTCACAGCCGAAAAGGGAAAAATAGGGGAAAATCATGTCCGTGATCGTGGAGACGACCGCCAGGCAGAACAGGATCGCCGTAAACGGGTTGACAAATGCGCCGGCCAGCCGCTGAGGCAGCGTCTTTTTCTTCTCCTTCGTCACGTGGTTGGAGCCGTATGTGGAGCGGCTGGCGGCGACGGCCTTTTCATCGAGGCCGGTCAGGTTCGTCTCCAGAGTCTGGAGAACAGGGCGTATTTTGTTTGTGGCCGCAAAGGTGATGCGGCTGTTCATCTCATCCCGGTTAACGGCTTTTGCCGCCATCTGGCGCAGCTCCTCCCGGGTAACTTTCTTGTCCATTGGACTTACCTCCTTATCAAAACTCAAGTCAGCGGAGATAAGCGCAATCGCAAAGACGGCACAGATGCTCCGAGCGCTTTGCGTCGCCTATCCCTCCGCGGACTGCCATCGGGGTCCATGTCGTTCGCCTCCCAATAAAAATATCTATGTAAACTGCAATGCGTCGCCGCAATGCAGGCTATTGGTTTTTATAGCGGCTGCTTTTGGATATGTAGAAAACGTCTATCCCCGCAAGGATCATCCACACAATGACCGCCCATGTAAATACCGTGTCGGAAAATCCGGCGCAGACCCCTTTCAGGATAAAGATGATGCCGTTGAGCACAATCATTACCCCGATGTTCCGGCAGAGCGGCTCTATTTTTATCTTCTCCTTCTCCGCCTCCGGCATCTTCTTCCATGCGGACAGATAGTTATAGGCCTTTCCGAAGGCAAAGACGATGCCGGTCACGGCAAAAAGGACGCCCAAAAATAAGCAGATATAGTCCATCCGGATCTCCTCCTCTCCCCATCACAATACTTCCCATCCGGCGCTTACGACCTCCGGCAGCGCAAGGATCTGCCCGACGATGAGCTCCAGCACCCGGTTTTTGGCCGCCCCGACGGAATGATATTCTGCGACGATCTCCACCTTGTCTCCCACCACGTCGCCGCTCTCCAGGTTGGTCAGGTAGAGGGTTTTGCAGGAGTTGCTGTTGATCAGGAGCATCCGGAGCTTATGCTCCGCCTGCTCCTGGCAGGTGGCGGAAATGCGGTACTGCTTTTCCGATTCCTCCTCTCCGATGACGGGACTGATTTTCCGGGCCAGCGGCCGGAGCGCCAGGTTGGAGAGGATCAGGACCCCCGCGGCCGTGGCCGCGATCAGGTACATTCCGGAGCTTGCAAGCACGCCCACCGCCGCCGTACACCACAACGTCGCCGCCGTGTTCATTCCCCGCACGGACGCGCGCTCCTTAAAAATCACGCCGCTGCAGAGAAAGCCGACGCCCTGAATGATGGCCGCCGCCACGCGAAAGGTCTGCTCTGATTCAAACAGAAGCGGGAACAGCGTGAAAAAACCGGCTCCCATGCAGATCAGCACGTTGATGCGGATTCCCGCCGTGTGGCCGGTCAGTTGCCGCTCCAGCCCGATGGCAAAGCCCAGGGCCAGGGACAGCAGAATACGAAATACAAAGTCTGTGTAGAGCATAGCGCGCCTCCTCTCTTTTTCCTGCCCTGATTCTATAAAAAAAGCAAGGAGAATCACAGGGTCAGAACCTTGCGATTTCCTTGCGATTTGGCAAGAATTGCTCCTGCCGCTCAGATGTTGTCGTTAAACTTATAGCCGATGCCCCAAATGGTCAGGATGTACTCCGGCGCGTCGGGGTGGGGCTCGATTTTTTTGCGGAGCTTCCGGATAAACGCCATGATGTTGCTGTCATCCATCACATATTCGCCGTCCCACACGGCCTGATAAATCTGCTCCTTGGTAAAGACCTCTCCCCGATTCCTCGCCAGGAACAGCAGGATGTCGAATTCCTTCGGCGTCAGAGAGATCTCCCTCTGCCCCATCCGCACGCACCGGGCGGCGGGGGAGATATGCAGCTCGCCACAGACGATCTCAGAGGCGCTCGACACGGTGCCGGCGTCGCCCAGCTCCAGCATCAGCGTCTGGCTGCCGCCGCACGCCAGGTCGGAGAGGGCCTCCAACAGCTCCTGCGCGCCTGTGGCGGCTGCAGGCGCTGTCTTCAGCTTCTCGCTCAGCCAGGAGACGGTGGCGGCGTCCAAGCTGACAAATCCAACTCTCTTCTTCATGGGACACCTCCTCAAAGCAGCTCTCTGTGCTTCCGGAAATAGAAGTGCTTCGCCCCGCTGATGGCGAGCAGGTAGCAGAGGACATCGAGTATCAGGAAGCCGTAGTATCCCACCGGAAGGGCGGTCAGTCCCAGATAGCCGCCCACCGGCGTGACCGTGAATACCGTAAACAGGACGATCCCCAGGAGCGTGACCAGAAGAACTGCGCGGGAGGGCTTGCTCTGGAGAAACGGGATTTTGCTGGTGCGCAGCAGGTGCAGGATCAGCACCTGCGTCCACATGGATTCCAGGAACCAGCCGGTCTGGAACAGGGAGATGAACGCGGCCTGTCCGGACGGGTCGAGCTGGGCATAGCTGCCGCCGCAGAGGGCAGGGCAGAGCAGGAAGTACAGGAAGGCGAAGGTCAGCACGTCAAAGACCGAGCTGATGGGGCCGAACCGGCACATGAACCGCCCCAGATGCTTCCCCGTCCAGTGGATCGGCTGCTCCAGCTGCTCCTCGTCCACATTGTCCCAGGGCAAAATCAGGCACAGCGTATCGTACAGGAGGTTTAGCAGCAGCAGCTGGAGAGAGGTCATGGGGAAGAAGGGCAGCAGCACGCTGGCCACCACCACGGCGCAGATATTGCCAAAGTTGGAGGAGGCCGTGATTTTGATATACTTTGCCATGTTCGCAAAGGCCCGGCGGCCCTCCAGGATGCCCTGCTCCAGCACGTTCAGGTCTTTTTTCAGCAGGATGACGTCCGCGCTCTCCTTGACCGCCTCCGCCGCCGTGTCCACGGAGATGCCCACATTGGCGGTCAGCTCTGCGGTCAGGTCGTTCATCCCGTCCCCCAGGAAACCGACGCTGTGGCCGTTCCGCTGTAAAAGCTCCACGATATGCGCCTTCTGCTTCGGAGCCAGCTCCGCAAAGACGGTGGTTTTTTCTATGCGCATGGGAAGCTCGTTCTCGGAGATGCGTTCCAGCTCCGCGCCGGTCAGCACATGGTCCGTCTCCACACCGAGGCGTGAACAGATGGAGACAGCCGTTTTCCGGTCGTCTCCGGTCAGGACACGGACGTCCACCTTCAGCTCCTTCAGCCGCTCGATGGCCTCCGCCGCGCTCTCCTTCGGGGCGTCGAAAAAGCCGAGATACCCCAGGAGGACGAAGTCCGATTCCCGCCCGTTCAGGACAGCGGCGTCCGTTCTCCGGCAGGCGACGGCCAGGACCTTCATCCCGTCCTCCGTCATTTCGTCCACGATGGCGTGGGCGTCCGCTGCGGCGTTTTGCCGGATGGGGATCACCTCGCCCCGGAACTGGACGAAACGACAGCGGGACACCACCTGCTCCACGCTGCCCTTGATGATGTGCAGGTTCTCCGCCTCTCCCTTCAGCAGGATGCCGACGAGCTTGTGCGTGTAGTCAAAGGGCTGCTCGTCCAGGAGGACGCTGCTCCTGGACAGCGCCTCGAAATGCGCCTCCTTGCCGGGCATCTCCCGGCATTTCAGGATGGCCGTGTCCAGATGGTTTTTCACGCCGCTGTGGTAGTAGCTGTTCAGAAAGGCGTAGTCCAGGACGGTATCGCTCTCGTTTCCCAGGACGTCCATGAAATATTCCAGCGTGACGGTGTCTCCGGTCAGGGTCCCCGTCTTGTCCACGCAGAGCAGGTCCATGCTGCCCAGGGACTGCATGGCGTTGATGTTCTTCACCACCGTCTGCTTCTGCCCCATGGAGAAGCTGCCCTTTGCCAGACAGGCGTTGACCACCATGGGCAGCAGCTCCGGCGTCAGCCCTACCGCGACGGACAGCGCGAACAGGAACGCCTCCAGCCAGTTCCCCTTGGTCAGCCCGCTGGCGAGAAAGACCACCGGCACCAGGATCGCCATGAATTTGATCAGCACCCAGGCGATGGACGCCGCCCCGCGGTCAAATTCCTCCTTCCGGCCGGAGGGGGATGCGGAGAAATTCCCGTAAACCGTGTCGGCGCCTACGGCCAGGACAACGCCGGTCCCCCAGCCTCCGGTGACCGTCGTCCCCTGAAAGACCGTGTTGCTGTAATCGCCGATTTTCGTCGGGGGCTCGGTCAGCGGCAGGGAGGTCTTTTCCAGGATCCTGCTCTCGCCGGTGATGAGGGACTGGGAGACAAACAGATCCGTCGCGTCCGTCAGGCGGATATCCGCCGGGACCCGATCTCCGGCCTCCATATGGACCAGGTCGCCCACGACCAGCTCGTCGGAGCACACCTCCTGCCAGACGCCGTCCCGACAGACGGAGACGGTGGTCTGCACCAGCTGGGTCAGACGGTCCGCCACTCGCTTCGCCCGAAGCTCCTGAAGCAGCCGTATGACCCCGCTCAGCACCAGCATCAGGCTGATGATGACCACCGAAGAGAGCCCCTGCCCATATTGCTCAGGCATCAGGATATCGGTCAGAAGCAGGATGATTGCCAGCAGGAACAGGATCACCGTGAACGGGTTCACAAAGGCCCTGCGGACGCAGTGCAGGATGGTATTTTCCCTCTTGCCGCCGGACGCCGGTTCATTTCCGCCGTATTTTTTCCGGTTCAGGTGGATCTGCTCCTGGGTCAGCCCCCGTTCGCCGGAACCGGTTTCCTCCATGGCGGCTGTACAGGAAGCGCAGGCGCATTCCCGTATTCGGGTATGTATCATCTCTTTCATGGGCAAAACCTCCCCACTGTACAAGCTCCAGCATCTTTATTATAGCATGGAGGCCGGCGAGCAAATCTTGCTTTTTCCTTGCTCCTGAAACGGACGCGGCCGAAGCGCAAAAACGCCGCCGTCCGGGGGGAGCCGTCTCGCAGAAAACCGGTGACTGCGACCGGTCCTTTCAGGGAGCGCTTCATACATCATACCGGAACCGGAGGCGGATTGCAACGATTGGGGGAAATGAAATTTGAACGTCGGCGGCTTTCCAGGGACGAACGGCCGGAGGAGGGAGAAGGCGCCCGCCGACCGCGCGCCGCAGCCGACGGGAAGGAACTGGAAAAAACTGGAGGGAGCGAGACGGGCGAAAAGCGGCGGAAATTTGGTACGAATGTCGGAGAAAGTGTAAATAAAACGTAAATAACGGCATTGATTCATTGACGAATGTAAAAATGAGGACTATGATAAATGACAGCACAGTGGCATTTGTGAGCCATAAACTCAAGGAGGAATCAGCAATGATGACCGAAAAAGCAAACCAGATCCTCCACGCCTATTTGAGGGCCAGCAGACAGGTCTCCATCCGTTCCCAGGGCTATCTGGGACGACTGAACCTGACCTACCCACAGACGATCACGCTAATGATCCTGGACGCCGACGGCCCCATGCCCATCAGTGAGCTGGCAAAGGCCACCGGCAGTGCAAACAGCACCACCTCCGGCGTGGTGGACCGGCTGGAGCGGCTGGAGCTGGTGCAGCGGGTGCGCTCGGACCAGGACCGCCGGAAGATTTTTGTGCAGGTCACCGACCGCTACCGGGAGGTTCGGGCAGAGACGGCGAGCTACGCCACCAATCGCTTTGCCGAGGCGCTGAAGGAGCTCAGCGAGGAGGAGCAGGACGCTGTTCTGAGGGGACTGAACATCTTCGGAGACGCTCTGAGCAAATAAAATGACACCCGAAAAGCGCTGCCCACAGGGGCACAAGCTGCTCCAAAATTGCAGAATATATAGAGATACAAAATGCAGGATTGTTATTCCATCCTGCATTTTCGTGTTTTGAATTGTTTGTAAACGAACGAACTTGCGGTTGCATTTTTGCAGGGAGGTTGCTATAATGATAAATGCTACATAGCGTAGAATGGGTTATTGAATTGTCCCGGCGGCGTTTGCCGCCTGACCTGCCGGAGAGAAACCGGCCCCGGCGGGCCGAACGGAGGGACAAGCTGTGGTTATCCCAAATCCCAACAGAAAGGCGGTGAGACGATGTCTTTGGAAGCAGTCAAGCAGGTCACATTGGCGGAGGAGCAGGGCCGGACGGAAAAGGCCCAGGCGACTCAGGATGCCAAAAGCCTGATCGCTGAGGCGGAGCGTGCCGGACGGCAGGCTGTGCAGGACGCCCAGACCGGGGGAGACGCCCTGGCCAGGCAGCTGCTGGCCCAGGCGGAGCAGAATGCGTCGGGCTGGATCGCCCAGATCCGTACCCAGGCCGCTGCGGACGCCGACGAGCTGCGCAGCAGGGCCGAGGGACGGCTTGAAGAAGCAGCGTCACTGATTGTGAGAAAGGTGGTGGATGCCTGATGGCAATCGTCAGGATGAAACGCCTGCGGCTGATCGGACTGACGGAGGAGCAGGAGCCGCTGCTCAACGAGCTGCTCCGCATCGGCTGCGTGCAGGTGACCACCCCGGAGGCGGACCCGGAGGACCCGGACTGGGCGGCGCTGCTGAGCAACCGCGGCAACAGCGATCTGAGCCGGGTGCGGGGAGAGATCGGCGAGCTTCAGGCGGCGCTGAACGCCCTGAAGGAGTTTGCCCCCGCCAAGAGCGGGATGCTGACCCCCCGGCCCCTGGTGACCCAGGATGAGCTCTTCGACGACGAGGCGCTGCGCCAGGCGCTGGAGAGCGCCCGGACGGTGAACCGTGCGGCGGACGAGGTGTCCCGCGCTCTGGCGACGGAGAACCGGCTGGAGAACCGGAAGGTCAGCCTCCTCCCCTGGCTGGAGCTGGATCTGCCCCTGAACCAGGAGTCCACCGAGCATACCGAGCTGCTCCTGGGGACGCTCCCGGCAACGGCGGACCTGGACGCGGTCAACGCAGACCTGGCGGAACAGGCTCCCCTGTGCCAGATGACGGAGGTCAGCCGGGACAGAGAACACATTTACATCCTCCTCCTGTGCCACAAGGCGGATTTCCCTGCGGCCCAGGCGGCGCTCCGGCCCAAGGCATTTTCGGCAGTCCGGTTCAAGGACGCGGAGGGCACGGCAAAGGAGTGCCTGCAGGAGACGGAGGAGCAGCTGGCTGAGGAGGCCCGCCGGAAGCAGGCGGCCATCGATACCATTGTGGGCCAGCAGGAGCACCGGGAGCAGATGAAGCTGGTCATCGACCGGCTGACCTCCGAGGTGACCAGGGAAGAGGGACGGGAGCGCACCCTCGCCACCGACCGCACCTTTTTCCTGGAGGGCTGGTACACCGAGCCGGAGGAGGCGGAGCTGTTCCGCGTGCTGGAGCGGTACACCTGCGCCTGGGAGACGGCGGAACCGGAAAAAGAGGTATACGACGAGGTACCGGTAAAGCTGAAAAACAACAGGCTGACCAAGCCGCTGAACATGGTGACGGAGATGTACTCTCTGCCCAAGTACGGCTCCCTGGACCCTAACCCCCTGATGTTCCCCTTCTTCGTGGTGTTTTACGGCATTATGCTGGCGGACATGGGATACGGCCTGGTCATGATGGGGATTTCCCTGGTGGTGCTGAAAAAGAAGCGCCCCAGAGGAAACATCTTCCAGCTGATGGGGCTGTGCGGCATCAGCACCTTTATCTTCGGCGCTCTGACCGGCGGCTTCTTCGGGGACTTCATCCCCCAGCTGCTCAAGCTCATCGACCCGAGCAGCACCTTTGAGATGCCGGCCCTGTTCACGCCCCTGGACGACACGCTGATGATTTTGATCGGCGCGCTGGCCCTGGGCGGTGTGCAGATCATCACGGGCATGGCGATCAACTTCTACAAGCTGACGAAACGGGGCCAGTTCTGGGACGCCGTCATGGATGTCGGCTCCTGGTGGCTGCTGTTTCTCGGCGTAGGCGTGGGCGCGCTGACCGGCTTCTGGTGGGTGGCCATTGCGGGCGTGCTGGCTCTGGTGCTCACCCAGGGCAGGAGCAGCCCCACCATTATCGGCAAGCTGGTGGGAGGCGTCTCCAGCCTGTACGACATCACCAGCTATTTTGGCGACGTGCTGTCCTACTCCCGACTGATGGCGCTCATGCTGGCGGGTTCGGTCATCGCGCAGGTGTTCAACACTCTGGGCGCGATCCCCGGCAACATTGTCTTCTTCATTATCGTTTCCCTGGCGGGGAACGCACTGAACCTGGCACTGAACATCCTGGGCTGCTTCGTCCACGACCTGCGTCTCCAGTGCCTGGAATATTTCAACAAATTCTACGAGGACGGAGGCAGCCCCTTCCGGCCCATGGCAGTAAAATCTGAGTATGTGGACGTAGTCGAAAAATAAGGAGGTCATTACTATGTTAGAAACGATTGGCGGCCTGCCCTTTGCCCTGCTGGGCGCAGGCCTTGCGGCAGCTCTCAGCGGTATCGGCAGTGCGAAAGGCACCGGCATGGCCGGCGAGGCCGGCACCGGTCTGCTGAGCGAGGACCCCAGCAAATTCGGTAAGGTCATGATCCTGCAGGTCATCCCCGGCACCCAGGGCCTGTATGGCCTGGTGGTGTGGTTCTTTGCCATCTTCAGCATGGGCCTGATGGACGGGAGCGCGCTGAGCATGGACGTGGCCACCGGTATGCAGTATTTCGTGGCCTGCCTGCCCATGGCCCTCGGCGGACTGTTTTCCGCTATCGCCCAGGGACGGGTGGCCGCCGGGTCGATCAATATCCTCGCCAAGAAGCCGGATGACTGGTCCAAGGGCATGGTGCTGTGCATTACCGTGGAGTTCTACGCCATTCTGGCCCTGCTGGCCTCCATGCTGATGATCATCTACATCAGCTGATGACCGCGGAACAGGGAAAGGCGGGAAGACGATGAACGGAATCGAACGGATTACCCAGCGCATCGCCGGGGACGCCCGCCAGGAGGCGGAGGAGATCCTGGCCCAGGCCAAGACCCAGGCCGGAGAGATCTCCGCACGCTATCAGGCCCAGGCGGAGCAGATCGCCCAGGATGCAAGGACCAGGGGCGAGGCTGCCGCCGCCGAGCGGGAGAGCCGTCTGGTGAGCGCCGCCGAGCGGGAGGGCCGCCAGCAGCAGCTGTCTGTCAAGCAGGAGATGCTGGATCGGGCCTTCGACCTGGCTCTGGAGCGGCTGTGCAGCCTGCCGGAGAACGAATATGTGGATCTGCTGACGAGGCTGACCGTGTCCGCTGTCGCCACCGGCAGGGAGCAGCTCATCCTCTCTCAGACGGATCGGGCCCGCTATGGGGTCAAGGTGGCCACAAAGGCCAACCTGCTGCTGGCCAAGTCGGGAAAGATCGGCCTGCTGACGCTGTCCCAGGAGTCCAGAGCCTTCCGGGGCGGCGTGATTCTGGTAGACGGCGATGTGGAGATCAACTGCACCTTTGAGGCACTGGTTCGGGAGGCTCGGAGCAGCGTCTCCGGCGAGGTGGCCGCGGTGCTCTTTGCCTGAGCCACTCCTGTATAAGGAGGGAACGAATTGTCTAAGAAGATCAAGGATACCGACTATCTGTTCCTGTCCGCCCGTCTGCGGGCGCTGGAGAACGGGCTGCTGACCCGGGCCAGAATGGAACGGATGCTGGAGGCCTCCACCAACGAGGAGGCGGCCAAGGTGCTGACGGAGTGCGGCTATGAGGAGCTGACCGTGGTGGATGTGGACACAGTCAACCAGATGCTGGCCCACGCCCGGGACGAGGTCATCGCCGACGTCACCCAGTTTGTGCCGGACCGCCGTCTGGTGGACGTGTTCAAAATCAAATATGACTACCACAACGCTAAGGTCCTGCTCAAGAGCGAGGCCAGGGGAGAGGACGCAAGCCGCCTTTTGGTGGATACCGGCCGCATCCCCGGCGCGGCCATGGCAAAGGCCCTGGCGGATGGGGAGCTGAGCAGCCTGCCCGGCCCCCTGGCCCAGTCCATGCAGGAGGCGCGGGCCCTTCTGGCGGCGACAAAAGACCCCCAGCAGGCGGATTTCCTGCTGGACCAGGCCTATTTCCGGGAGATGGCCGCTCTGGCCGGAGAGACCGGCTCCTCCTTCCTGGAGGGGTATGTGGCGCTGATGGTGGACGCCGCCAATCTGCGCAGCCTGGTGCGGGTGCGCCGGATGGGAAAGGACAGCGACTTTTTGAAGACCGTCCTGTTCCGGGGAGGCAGCGTCTCCACGGATCGGGTGGCGGCAGCGGCGGACGGCTCCGCCGAGCTGGAGCAGATCTACGGCTCCGGCCTGCTGGAGAACGCCGCCGCTCTGGGGCAGACCGCCGCCCAGGGGGGCAGCCTTACCGCCTTTGAAAAGGCCTGCGACAACGCCCTGGCGGCCTATCTGTCCACGGCGCGGCAGGTGGCGTTTGGCGAGCAGCCGGTCATCGCCTATCTGGCGGCCAGGGACAACGAGTTCACCGCCATCCGCATCATTATGACCGGCCGCCTGGCGGGGCTGCCCGTCAGCGTCATCCAGGAAAGGCTGCGTGATGTCTATGTATAAGATCGCTGTGCTGGGCGACCGGGAGAGCGTCCTGGGCTTCCGGGCACTGGGCCTGGACGTCCACACCGCCGAGACGGTGGAGGCCGCCAGAAAGACGCTGCACCAACTGGCGAGAGACGGGGAGACCGCCATTATCTACCTGACGGAACAGCTCGCCGTCCAGATGCAGGACGAGATCAACCGATATAAGGACGAGGTCATGCCGGCCATCATCCTCATCCCCGGCAAGGCCGGTTCCCTGGGCATCGGGATGCAGAACATCACCGATTCCGTGGAACGGGCCGTGGGAGCCGATATCCTATAACGAAGCGAGCCGGAGGATCCGTTTCCCCGGTGAACCGATAAGAAAGAAGGTAGAAAACCTATGGGCAAGATCGTCAAGGTGTCCGGCCCGCTGGTGGTCGCCACCGGTATGGCGGACGCCAATATGTCCGACGTGGTCCGTGTGGGTGAGCAGCGGCTGATCGGCGAGATCCTGAATATGGAGGGGGATTCCGCCTCCATCCAGGTCTATGAGGAGACCTCCGGCGTTGGCCCGGGGGCGGAGGTGGTCACCACCGGCACCCCCCTGTCCGTGGAGCTGGGGCCCGGCCTGCTGGAGAATATCTATGACGGCATCCAGCGCCCGCTGGAAGGCATCATGAAGGTCTGCGGCCACAACATCCGCCGGGGCGTGGAGGTTCCTGCGCTCGACCGGGAGAAGAAGTGGGACTTTGTCGCCACCGCGAAGGTGGGCGACCAGGTCGTGGGCGGCGACATCATCGGCACCGTCCAGGAAACCGCCTCTACCGAGCACCGCATTATGGTCCCCGTCAAGCTCAGCGGCAGGATCGTCTCCATCGCCTCCGGCTCCTACACGGTGCTGGACACCGTGGCCGTGCTGGAGACCGCCGACGGCGAGCGGGTCAATCTGACCATGATGCAGAAGTGGCCCGTCCGTGTGGGCCGCCCCTACAAGAAGAAATATCCCCCCAGAGCGCCTCTCTGCTCCGGACAGCGGGTCATCGACACCCTGTTCCCCGTGGCAAAGGGCGGCACTGCCGCCGTCCCCGGCCCCTTCGGCTCCGGCAAGACGGTGGTGCAGCACGCGCTGGCCAAGTGGTCTGACGTGGACATCGTGGTCTA
>JAJPXB010000007.1 GCA_021205695.1 Clostridiales bacterium | reverse complement strand
TGCCCTTGCCCACGATGTGGTTGGGCAGGCAGCCGAAGGGCTGGGTGCAGACGATATTGTTGGTGCCGGAGTGAATGAGCTCCAGCATCTCGGCGGTGAGCAGCCAGCCCTCGCCCATCTTGCAGCCCTCGCCCAGATAGCCCTGCACCAGCTGCCGCAGCTGCTCGAAGTCCCCGGGGGCACGGAAGCGGGACTTCTCCAGGGCGTGGATCATGTCGTGCTGGCAGTTCTGGACATAGTCCATCATGAACTGACACAGGGCCTTCTTTGCCGGGTTGCCGCCATAGATGTCCACGTCCACAACCCGGTTGTAAATCTTGAAAATCATAAAATCAGTCAGGCCGGGCACCACCGGTTCCGTCCCCTCGGAGAGGAGAAACTCCTCCAGGTGGTTGTTGCCCAGGGCGGAGAACTTGACATAGATCTCGCCCACCACGCCCACGCGCACCTTCTCGTGGCTCAGGTCAACAGGGATGGCCTCGAAGTCGGCGATGATCTCGTCGAAGATCTGGCACATGGCCTTCCGGCTCATGCCCTTGCCCTGCTGGAAACGGCTCACCAGCTCGGAGATCCAGCGCTGAATGGCGGCGTCCGTGTCCCCCTTGTTCTGCTCATAGGGCCTGACCTGATTGGATATGTTCATGATGAGGTCGCCGTACATCATGCCAAAGACCAGCTTTTGCAGCAGAGGAACGGTGAGGGAGAAGCCGGGATTGGATTCCAGGCCAAAGCTGACGGAGATGACGGGGATGTACTCCATGCCCGCTTTTTTCAGCGCCTTGCGCAGCAGGTGGATATAGTTGGAGGCCCGGCAGCCGCCGCCGGTCTGGGTGATAAAGAGGGCGATCTTGTGGGGGTCGTAGCCGCCGTTCTTGATGGCGTCCATAAACTGGCCGATGACCAGCAGGGCGGGGTAGCAGGTGTCGTTGTGGACATATTTCAGCCCCTCATCCACCACGTTGCGGCTGTCGTTGTTGAGCTGATCCACCTTGTAGCCCTCCAGCAGCAGGAGCTGGCGGAACATCTCAAAGTGGATGGGCAGCATCTGGGGCATGAGGATGGTGTATTCCTTCTTCATCTCCTTGGTGAACAGGAGACGTCCGTCTTTGTTATAGACTAATTCAGCCATGGGAAACCTCTTTCCAAAACAGAAAATCGAGCCGGGACTCAGGCGGTGTGCTGCTCGGCGCCGTCGCTGGACTGCTCCCGGTTTTTCCGGGCCTCCACAGCGGCGATGAGGCTGCGCACCCGGATCTTCACGGCACCCAGATTGCTGATGTCGTCGATCTTCAGCTGGGTGTACAGCTTGCCGCCCTGCTCCAGGATAGAGCGCATCTCGTCGCCGGTGATGGCGTCCACGCCGCAGCCGAAGGACACCAGCTGAATCAGCTCCATGTCTGACTGGGTGCAGACGTAACGTGCGGCATTGTACATCCGGGCGTGATAGGTCCACTGGTTCAGCACCGTCCGGGTCTGGTGATCCATCTCCCCGGAGACGGCGTCCTCGGTGATGAGGACGAAGCCAAATCCGGTGATCAGGTCGTTGATGCCATGGTTGATCTCCGGATCCATGTGATAGGGCCGCCCGGCCACCACCATGATGGGCATATCGTGGGCCCGGGCATAGGCGATGTACTCCTGCCCGGTGCGGTAGACGTCCTGGCGGAAGGCGTGGTAGGCCTGATAGGCGGCCCGTGCCGCCGCCACCGTCTCCTTTTTGGGGATGCCAAACTCCTGGAGGAAGTAGTCCGCCGCCCGCTTTTCAAAGTCCTTGGGCCGGTGCAGGCCGAAGTAGGGGTGGAGGAACCGCTTACCCTGGAGGTCCGGAAGATTGGCGGCGAGCAGGTCAGGATAGTAGGCCACCACAGGACAGTTGTAGTTGTTGTCGCTGATGCCCTCGTCGAAGTTGTAGCTCATGCAGGGGTAGAAGATGGTGTCCAGCCCCTCCTCCAGCAGGCTCTCCACATGGCCGTGAAGCAGCTTTGCGGGATAACAGACGGTGTCCGAGGGGATGGTCCGCTGACCCTTGAGATACAGCTTCCGGCTGGACTCCGGGGAGAGCACCACCTCGAAGTTCAGCGCTGTGAAGAAGGCAAACCAGAAGGGCAGGTTTTCGTACATATTCAGCCCGAAGGGGATGCCGATCTTTCCACGGATGCCGTTGCCGCCCCCCTTGCCGGTCAGGGTGCGGAGCTTGTCATATTTCCACTTCATCAGGTCGGGATTCTGCACCTTTTTGCCCCCAAGAGGCTTGGAGCAGCGGTTGCCGGAGATGAAGCGGCGGCCGCCGTCAAAGGTATTGATCGTCAGAGAGCAGTGGTTGGTGCAGCCGTTGCAGGTCACAGGCCGGGCGGTGTGCTGGAACTGGGCCAGCTCCCTGGCGGAGAGGACGGTGGACTGCTCCAGATGCAGCTCCTTCGCTGCCAGAGCCGCCCCGAAGGCCCCCATAATACCGGCGATGGTGGGACGGACCACATCCCGGCCCAGCTCCTGCTCGAAGGCCCGAAGCACGGCGTCGTTGTGGAAGGTGCCGCCCTGGACGACGATGTGCTGGCCCAGGTCGTCGGCGGAGGACATCCGCAGCACCTTGTAAATGGCGTTTTTCACGATGGAAATGGCCAGGCCGGCGGAGATGTCCTCCACGCTGGCCCCGTCCTTCTGGGCCTGCTTCACCGAGGAGTTCATGAACACGGTGCAGCGGGAGCCCAGGTTCACCGGCTTTTTGGTGAACAGGCCCAGCTTGGCAAAGTCGGCGATGTCGTAGCCCAGGGCCTTGGCAAACGTCTCAATAAAGGAGCCGCAGCCGGAGGAGCAGGCCTCGTTGAGCATGATGGAGTCCACGGCGCCGTTGCGGATCTTGAAGCACTTCATGTCCTGACCGCCGATGTCGATGATAAAGTCCACATCCGGGTTAAAGTGCGCGGCGGCCTTGTAATGGGCCATGGTCTCCACCAGGCCCAGGTCGCACCGGAAGGCGTTTTTGATCAGATCCTCGCCGTAGCCGGTGACGGCGCTGCCCTTGATGACGATCCGATCCCCACAGAGGGCGTAAATTTTTTCCAGCTGCTCCCGGACGATGGAGACCGGATTGCCCAGGTTGGAGTGATAGTAGGTGTAGAGCAGGCCGCCGTCCGGGGCGATGAGCACCAGTTTGGTGGTGGTGGAGCCGGCGTCGATGCCCAGATAGGCGTCGCCTGTGTAGGTGCTGATGTCCGCCTCGGGGGGGTGCTGGCTGTTGTGGCGGCGGCAGAATTCGTCATATTCCTCCCGGCTGGTGAACAGGGGAGGGGCGGTGTCCACACTGGTGACAGTGGACTGGCTCTTTTCCAGCTTTTCCAGGATCTGGTCAAAAGGCTGCGCTTCGAAATCGGTAGCGCACAGGGCGGCGCCCATGGCGGCGAAGCAGTCCCCGTCCTCCGGGAAGATGGCGTGCGCCTCGTCCAGGTGGAGCGTCTCCACGAACCGCTCCCGCAGGCCCATGAGGAAGTGGAGAGGCCCGCCCAGAAAGACGATTTTGCCCTTCAGCTCCCGGCCCTGGGTCAGACCGGCGATGGTCTGGTCCACCACTGCCTGGAAGATGGAGGCGGCCACGTCCTCCTTCCGCCCGCCCTGGTTCAGGATGGGCTGGATGTCGCTCTTGGCGAATACGCCGCAGCGGGAGGCGATGGGATAAATCTTCTCATGGCCCATGGACAGCCGATCCAGCTCGTCGCTGGTGACGTTCATCAGGGTGGCCATCTGGTCGATAAAGGCCCCGGTGCCCCCGGCGCAGGAGCCGTTCATCCGCTCCTCCAGCGCGCCGCCGAAGAAGATAATCTTGGCGTCCTCGCCGCCCAGCTCGATGACGGCGTCGGTGCCGGGGATATAGGTGTTCACCGCTGCGGCGGTGGCGTAGACCTCCTGGACAAAGTCCACCCCGCTGGCCTTGCTGACGCCCAGACCGGCGGAACCGGTGATGACCGCCTTCACGTCCTGGCCGCTGTACCGGTCAGCGATGGAGCGGAGAGTCTGGCAGGTCCGTTCCCGGACCTTGGAAAAGTGCCGCTCATAGGAGCGGAACAGCAGTTTGTTGTCGTCGTCCAGCACCACTACCTTGACGGTGGTGGAGCCGATGTCAATGCCGATGCGATAGCTCATAGTGCGATTACCCCTACGCTTGTTCTGAATGGGAGTCCGCGGCCTGCCTGCCCTCAGGGAGCGGGGCAGACCGTCCGGAAATTTTTCATCAGGTCATATTTTAACACATTCTGCGCAAATGGCAAGAGAATTGCATTTCCAGATGTGTAAATCTTTCGTGAAGGGAGGAAGTAAATTTAATACAGCCAAATGCCTGGCAAATGTGCTTGACAATCATTCCCCCCCCAATATAATAAAATTAAGAGAAAATAACGGAAAACAGGAAAGGAAGGCGCCACATGAAAAACAGGATTCGATGGACGGCGATTTTGACGGCCCTGTGTATGTTCCTGCTGCTCACCGGCTGCGACAACGCATCCTCTGACGGGCTGTCTGAAGCCCTGCCCACCGAGACGACGGTGGACGGGGAGGTCTATGAGTTGGGGGAGCTGGAGGCCCTGGTCTGCGAGAGCGATTTGGCCGTCTCCGCCACCTACCGGAGCATGGAGGCATATGAGGATTATGTCTACTACCTTTTTCAGGTGGACGAGGTGCTGTACAGCACCTGGACGGAGGAGGAGCTGTATGTGTATGCTCTGTATGACCAGAACCGGGACGGCAGCATGGCCTCGGTCTACGATGCCGGGCAGCAGTACCTGCTCCTGCTGATGGAGGGCGTCCAGTCGGAGAAGGACGAGCATCCCCATATCCTCGCCGTGCGGGATGGGATCGACTTTCCTGTGGACGGCCCCTACACTTATAATGGGGAGGAACTTATCCCGCCGGAGGGACAGACAATGGCGGAGTACCTGTGCGAGCTGGCGGAGCAGTACGGCGCAGGCGGTTGATGGGAGAAAGACACATTCATTTTTCCAAAAGTATCTTGCTTTTTTGGCCTGGATGCCTTATAATGTTCCCATCCTGATTTCGGAGGTGCTCCTCATGTCGCTGGACCATAAGATTGTTAAGTTCTACGCAAAGAACAAAAACACAGACCTGTACCTCAAGGCCATCCCGGGCCATTTTATCACCAACCACTCCCACATCAACTATTTTATGGAGCTGACCTCCATGAAGACCGTCTACCGGGAGGCCAAGGCGGTGGCCGACGTCCTCTCCCGGAAGTATAAGAACAACATCCCGGTGGACACCATCCTCTGCATGGACGGCACCGAGGTCATCGGCACGCTCCTGGCGGGGATGCTGGTGGACTCCCACCTGGGCCGGGGGCTGAACGCCAAGAAAGAGGTGGCCATCGTCACCCCGGAGCAGAACGCCAACACCAGTCAGCTCATCTTCCGGGACAACTACAAGTCCCTGATCCACAACCGGGACTGCATCGTCCTGATGGCCTCCATCACCACCGGCTACACGGTGCACAAGGCCATCGAGACGATCCAGTTCTACGGGGGCGTGCCCAGAGGCGTCTCCTCCATCTTCAGCAACATCAGCCAGATGGACGGGGTGCAGATCGACAGCATTTTCGATGTCAGCGCCCTGCCGGACTATCGGAGCTACGACTATACCAACTGCCCCTACTGCAAACAGGGCGTCCCGGTGGATGCACTGGTCAACCGGAACGGCTATTCCGTGCTGTAAAATAGAACGAATTCAAATCCCCTCTCAGGGCGCTCGGTTTCTGCTGTGCGCCCTTTGACGTGGCCTGGGCGTCTCTACAGACGGACAGACAGAGAATGCCATTGACCGGAGGATGCCCTCCGGTACCGTGCCTTCACGTACAGAGCGGCCGGAGGACGGGAGGGAAGAAGCTGCGCCCGCGGCGCGCGTCACCCCGGCGTGCGGGCGTTCAGGCTCCGACGGCAAAATTCTGGGGAAAGGCGCGGAAAACGGTTGAAAATCCCGCCGCCTCCGGGTATAATAGGGGCGATTGGATAAACCCGGACCGCCGCCAAAGGCGGAAATCACCTGACGGAGGAAATGACCATGACAGAGATCACCAAAGATACCATTATCAGCGATATACTGCGGATCGCCCCGGATGCGGCTCCGCTGTTCATGTCCATTGGGATGCACTGCCTGTACTGCCCCGCCTCTATGGGAGAGACGGTGGAGGAGGCCTGCATGGTTCACGGCGTAGATGTGGACACCCTGCTGGACGAGCTGAACAGCATTGTCGACCTTCAGGAGTAAGGCGGCAGACCAGACCGAAAGCGGCCGCCGGAGAGGTTCCTCCGACGGTCGCTCTTTTTTGAGGTACACTATGACACTGGAATTATCTCCCCGGCTGCGAACGGTGGCCGCCCTGGTGCCCAGGGGCTGTCGCTTTGCGGACATCGGAACGGATCACGCCTATCTGCCGGTGTGGCTGATCCGGAACGGGGTAATTGAGGCCGCCATCGCCGCAGACCTCCGCTCCGACCCCCTGGCCCGGGCCAGAGAGACGGCGGAGCGGTACGGCTGTACAGGGCGGATCGATCTCCGGCGATCTGACGGGCTGGAGGCCCTGGCTCCCCATGAGTCGGACTGCATCGCCATTGCCGGGATGGGGGGCGAGACGGTGCGGGGCATTCTCGCCGCCGCCCCCTGGACACGGGAGGGGGTCCGTCTCCTGCTCCAACCCCAGAGCAATCTGCCCGAGCTGCGGGAATGGCTGACGGAAAACGGCTATGCGATCCGGCAGGAGCGCTGCATCCGGGAGGAGCGGCGGTGGTACACCGTCCTGCTGGTGACCGGTGGGGAGAGCGGAACCGCCTGGACGCCGGGCGCCCGCATTGTCGGACAGCCGGAGACCTGGGCAGCGGACTGCCCCTGGGGAGACTACCTTCGCCATGAGCTGGAGCGGCTCCGGCGGCAGAGAGAGGGCCTGCTCCGTGCCGTCCAGCCGGACGATGCCCGACTGGACGAGGTGACACAGGCGCAGGCCGAGCTGGAGCGGTGGCGGGACGCCACAGAAAGGGGAGAGCTGCCATGACGACGGTGGAACAGATCAGAGCATATTTGGACAGGAAGGCCCCCTTCCGGCTCCAGGAGGACTGGGACAACTCCGGGCTGCTGGTGGGCGACCCGGCGGGCGCTGTCCGGCGGGTGCTGGTGGCCCTGGATATCACCGACCAGGTGATTGATGAGGCGGCGGCGCTGGACGCGCAGCTCATTGTCAGTCACCATCCTCTCATATTCAACCCGGTACGCCACGTCACCCTGGCCCCGGAGGATCTGGTGGGCCGAAAGCTGTGGCGTATGGCCCGGCTGGGACTCGCCGCCATCTGCTGCCACACCAACCTGGACGCCGTGGAGGGCGGGGTGAACTCCGCTCTCGCGGACGCGCTGGGGCTGGAGCAGGTGTCCCTGCTGGAGGTCGGCGGCACAGACGATGAGGGTCGCCCTGCGGGCATCGGCCGGGTGGGACTTCTGCCGGAGACGCTGACCACCGATGCCCTGCTGGAGCGGGTACGGTCTGCCCTCCGACCCAACGGCCTTCGATATGTGGACGGAAGACGTCCCATCCGCCGGGTGGCGGTGGGCGGCGGGGCCTGTGGCAGTATGCTGGAGGCGGTCCGGGCCGCCGGATGCGACGCCTTCGTCACCTCCGACCTGAAATACAACCATTTTCTGGACGCCGGGGAGCTGGAACTGACCCTCATCGATGCGGGACATTTCCCCACGGAAAACGTGGTGGTTCCGGTGCTGCGCGGCTGGCTGGAGGAGGGATTTCCCCAATTGGAGGTCGTTGCCTCCCGGACACATCATGAGGTCCTGAATTACGCATAACGAAACCGGCCCTGTCAGAATCTGCTCAGACAGGGCCGGTTTTCTTATGTCTTATTTTGTTGGCACCCGCAGAGCGCGGATGGCGTTGAGCACGGCGAGCACCATGACGCCCACATCGGCGAAGATGGCCACCCACATATTGGCGATGCCCACCGCACCCAGCAGCAGGCACACCAGCTTTACTGCCAGGGCAAAGACGATGTTCTCCGTTACGATGCGCATGCACTTCCGGGAGATACGGATGGCAGTGACCAGCTTCATGGGGTCGTCGTCCATGAGGACGATGTCGGCGGCCTCGATGGCGGCATCCGAACCGAGAGCGCCCATGGCGACGCCCACGTCTGCCCGGGCCAGCACCGGGGCGTCGTTGATGCCGTCGCCCACGAAGGCCAGCTTTTCCCGGTCATTCTTCCGGGCCAGCAGAGTCTCCACCTGTTTCACCTTGTCCGCCGGGAGCAGCTCGCTGTAGACCTCGTCCAGCCCCAGCGCCTGGGCGACCTGTTTTGCCACGGGGGCGGCGTCGCCGGTGAGCATGATGGTTTTCCGCACGCCGGAGCGTTTCAGCTCCCGGATGGCCTGGGCCGAGGTGGGCTTGGGCACATCGGAGATGAGGATATGCCCCTCATAGGCTCCGTCGATGGCCACGTGGACGATTGTGCCCACGCTGTGGCACTCCACCGGCTGGACTCCCAGCTTTTGCATCAGCTTGGCGTTGCCTACCGCCACGGCATGGCCGTCCACCATAGCGGTGACGCCATGGCCGCCGATCTCCTCCACCTGGGAGACCCGAGAGGCGTCCAGGGGCTCCCTGCACGCCTCTCTCAGACTGCGGCTGATGGGGTGGGAGGAGTAGCGCTCCGCCAGGGCGGCGTACTCCAAGAGCCGCTGTTCCTCCATTCGGTTGTGGTGGACGCCTACCACCTGAAACACGCCTTTGGTCAGCGTTCCCGTCTTGTCAAAGACGACGCACCGCACCTGGGACATGGCCTCCAGATAGTTGGAGCCCTTCACCAGCACTCCGGCCCGGCTGGCCCCGCCGATTCCGGCGAAAAAGCTGAGAGGAATGCTGATGACCAGTGCGCAGGGACAGCTGATGACCAGGAAGGTCAGCGCCCGGTAGACCCAGGTGCCCCAGGCCGGGGCCTGACCCATGAGCAGCAGCACCAGAGGCGGCAGAATGGCCAGCGCCAGAGCGCTGTAGCAGACGATGGGGGTGTAATAGTGGGCAAACCGGGAGATGAATTGCTCCGAGCGGGACTTCCTGGAGCTGGAATTTTCCACCAGCTCCAGGATTTTGGAGACGGTGGACTCCCCGAATGCCCGGGTGGTGCGGATCTTCAGCACTCCGGTCATGTTGATACAGCCGCTGATGACCTCGTCTCCCACCGCAACCTCCCGAGGCAGGCTCTCCCCGGTGAGGGCGCTGGTGTTCAGAGAGGCCTGGCCCTCCACCACCACGCCGTCGATGGGAATCTTCTCTCCGGTCTGCACCACGATGACGGCGCCGACCTCCACCTCGTCCGGGTCGACCTGCTCCAGGCCGTCCTCTCCCTCAATGTTGGCGTAATCGGGACGGATATCCATGAGCTGGCTGATGTTCCGGCGGCTCCTGCCCACGGCATAGCTCTGGAACAGCTCGCCGATCTGGTAGAACAGCATGACCGCCACGCCTTCCGTGTACTCGCCCAGGGCCATGGCGCCCACGGTGGCCACCGCCATGAGAAAGTTCTCGTCGAACACCTGCCGGTTCAGGATACCCTTCCAGGCCTTGCGCAGAATGTCGTAGCCGATGATGAGATAGGGAATAAGAAACAGAACAAACCGGAGAACACCCTCCAACGGCAGCAGCGCCAGTACGACCATCAGCACCCCGGCTGTCAGGATACGGATCAGCATCCTTTTCTGCTTTTTGCTCACATCGTCGCCTCCTTTGGCACGGAACGCTCGTTACAGGTAGATCTCACAGTCGTCCTCTACCTTTTTGCAGTTTTTCAGCACCTGGGCCATGACGCTCTTGGGGTTCTGCCCATCTTCAAACTCCACGACCATTTTCAGGGTCATAAAGTTGACCACGGCTTTTGCCACGCCGGGGGTCCGGTTGGCGGCCTCCTCCATCTTGTTGGCACAGTTGGCGCAGTCCACGTCGATCTTATAGGTCTTTTTCATGGTAAGTATCCTCCACTTGAGTCACAGTTTTTCATATGAACAATCGTTCAATTGATAATTCTATTATAGACCAGTCGCACCAAATGTCAATAGGCGGAGAGAGAAAATTTACAGGACAGATGTGAGCGGCTGCGGCAGACGGAGCTCCGCGGCTTAAATTGACAATCCACCCAAAAATGCTATACTGTAGTCAGAAAACAATGCGCTGCAGTGCGCTATGGAGAGACCGCCATGAAAGAAATCATTCGAGGTAATATCATCGACGCTCCCGCTCCGGGAGAGTTTCGCTGCCTGCCCGAAGGCTGTCTGGTGCTGGAGGACGGGGTCATCCGGGAGGTGCTGGAGACGCTGCCTGCGGGCATCGGGCTGCCGGTGACCGACTATGGAGACTGCCTGATTTTGCAGTCCTTTGCGGATATGCACCTCCACGGCCCCCAGTATCCCATGCTGGGGACCTGTATGGACATCCCTCTGCTGGAGTGGCTGAACCGCTATGCCTTTCCCACAGAGAGCCGATTTGCCGACCCGGACTACGCCAGGGAGGTCTACGCTATGCTGGCGGCGGAGCTGGTTGCCAACGGCACCACACGGGTGGTCATGTTCTCCTCCCTCCACACAGAGGGGACCTGGCTGCTGATGGACGCCCTGGAGCGGGCGGGCGTCACCGGCTATGTGGGAAAGGTGAATATGGACCGCAACGGCTCTCCCATACTCCAGGAGACCACGGAGCAGTCTAAGCGGGAGACTCTGCGCTGGCTGGAGGGCTGCGGGAACTATTCCCATATCAAGCCCATCCTGACCCCGCGCTTTACCCCCAGCTGTACCGATGAGCTGATGGCCTGGCTGGGGGAGCTGGCTCAGGAGCGGGGGCTGTATGTCCAGTCCCACCTGTCCGAAAACACCAACGAGCTGGCCTGGGTGTCTCAGCTGCACCCGGACTGCACCCGCTACTGGGAGACGTATGCCAAATACGGCCTCTGGAAGGACCACACCGTCATGGCTCACTGCGTCTACAGCGACGAGACGGAGCGCCGGGCCATGCGGGAGGCCAACGTCCTGGCGGTGCACTGTCCGGACTCCAATACCAATGTGTGCAGCGGCGTTGCCCCGGTGCGGCGTATGCTGGAGGAGGGGCTCTGGGTGGCCCTGGGCTCCGACATCGCCGGGGGAGATCACCTCCCCATGCTGGAGGTCATGTCCAGCGCCGTGCGCACCTCCAAGGTGCGGCATATGATGACCGGAGACGCCCCGCTGAGCGCGGCCGAGGCCTACTATCTGGGCACCACGGCGGGACACCGCTATTTCGGCGCAGGGGACGGCTTCGCCGTGGGCGACCGGCTTCACGCCGTGGTGGTGGACGACAGCACTCTGGGGCCAGGGGGAGAGATGGAACTGCCCCTGCGGCTGGAGCGGGCCATTTACCGGGCAAAGAAGGAGCAGATTACGGCGGTCTATTCCGACGGCAGAAAGATCAAGGGCTGAAGCGGGAGGAGATGAACACCTATGGCAAACCGCCCACTGGCGGATGAGATACGCCCCCAGACGCTGGACGAGATGGTGGGGCAGCGGCATATCCTGGGGGAGAACGGCATCCTGCGCCGCATCATCGAGAGCGGCAGTATTCCCAACATGGTCTTTTACGGCCCCTCCGGCACCGGCAAGACTACGGTGGCCAACATCATCGCCCGGCGGACAGACCGTACCCTCCACCGGCTCAACGCCACCACCGCCTCCATCAGCGACATCAAGGAGGTCATCGCCGATGTGGATACCCTCATGGCTCCCAACGGCGTCCTCCTCTATTTGGATGAGATCCAGTATTTCAACAAGAAACAGCAGCAATCCCTGCTGGAGTTCATGGAAAACGGCAAGATCACCCTCATCGCGTCCACCACGGAAAACCCCTATTTCTATGTCTACAACGCCGTGCTGAGCCGCTCCACCGTCTTTGAGTTCAAGCCGGTGACGGCGGAGGAGGTGCGGCCGGCGGTGGAGCGGGCAGTCTCCCTGCTGGCGCAGCGGCGGGGGGTGGAGATCGACTGCCCTCCGGAGGTGGCCGATCACATTGCGGCCGCCTGCGGCGGAGACGTGCGCAAGGCGGTGAACTCCGTGGAGCTGCAGGTGAACGCCGCCCACTCCACAGGCGGGAAGATCACTCTGACCTTGGAGGACGCCAAAATGCTGGCCCAACGCTCCGCCATGCGCTATGACCGGGCGGGGGACGACCACTTTGACATCGCCTCCGCGCTGATGAAATCCATGCGGGGCTCCGACCCGGACGCCGCCCTCCACTATCTGGCCCGTCTGCTGGAGGCGGGGGATATGGTGACCGCCATCCGGCGCATCCTCTGTTCCGCCAGCGAGGACGTGGGCATGGCCTATCCCCAGGCGGTGTCCATCGTCAACGCCTGTGTGGAAAACGCCAATATGCTGGGGCTGCCGGAGGCCCGGCTGCCCCTGGCCCAGGCAGTGGTGCTGCTGTCCACGGCTCCCAAGTCCAACAGCGTCTACAAGGGTATCTCTGCCGCCATGTCCGATGTGGCGGCGGGGAAGACGGGGGACTATCCCCGTCATCTGCAAAATGTCCACGCCGACAGCGCAGGCATGGAGCGGGAGCAGGGCTATCTCTATCCTCACGACTACCCGAACCATTACGTAAAACAGCAATATCTCCCAGACGCCCTCGTGGGACGGAAGTACTATGAGTTCGGGGAGAATAAGCAGGAACAGGCCGCCCGGGCCTACTGGGAGCGGGTCAAGGGAGAGTGGGAGTGAGGGCCTTGACAACCGCTCTCCAACATGGTAACGTGTTAGCGTAAAAAAGTGAGAGAGAAGACAGGAGGCCAAAATGGACGTTCAGGTCAACGACATCCTCCAGATGAAGAAGCCCCACCCCTGCGGCGGCAGAGAGTGGGATGTGCTGCGCATTGGCATGGATTTTCGCCTCCGGTGCCGCACCTGCGGCCGGGAGATGATGATCCCCCGGAGCAAGGCGGAGCGGTCAATCAAAAAAATCATCCGGGAAGGCAGTGACACGCCATGAAGGAATTTTGGTCCGACAGGATACAGAATATCACTCCCTATACCCCCGGGGAGCAGCCCCGGGATCGGAAGCTCATCAAGCTGAATACCAACGAAAATCCATACCCCCCCTCGCCCCGGGCGCTGGAGGCCATCCGGCAGGGAACGGGGGAGAGCCTGCGCCTCTACCCTGACCCGGCGGGCACTGAGCTGGTGCAGGCGCTGGCGGAGATCTACGGACTGGAAACAGACCAGATTTTCGTGGGCAACGGCTCCGACGAGGTGCTGTCCTTCGCCTTCCAGGCGTTCTTCGACCGGGGGAGCGAGATCGTGTTCCCTGACATCACCTATTCCTTTTATCCGGTCTATGCCAACCTGTTTGGCATCCGCTGCCGGACCGTGCCGCTGCGGGAGGACTTCACCCTCCCGGTAGAGCTGTTTTTGGGAGGAAATGACGGCATAGTCATCGCCAATCCCAACGCCCCCACGGGCATGGAGACGGGGACGGACGGCATCCGCCGCATCCTGGAGGGGAATCCGGAACAGGTGGTCATCGTGGACGAGGCCTATGTGGACTTCGGCGGCGAGTCGGTGGTGCCCCTCATCCGGGACTATCCCAACCTGCTGGTGGTGCAGACGGCCTCCAAATCCCGCTCCCTGGCGGGACTTCGGGTGGGCTTTGCCTTCGGACAGCCTGATTTGATCGCCGGGCTGAACTGCGTCAAGAATTCGGTCAACTCCTACACCCTGGACCGTCTGGCCATCGCCGGAGCGACCGCTTCCGTCCGGGATGTGGACTACTTTGACGCCCGGCGCCGTTGGGTCATGGAGACCAGGGAACGGACGGCAAAGCGTCTGAAGGCGCTTGGATTTACTGTCCTGCCCTCTAAGGCGAACTTTATCTTTGTCTCCCATCCCGCCGTCAGCGGGCGGGAGCTGTTTTCCGGTCTGCGGAGAGAGGGCATCCTGGTTCGCTGGTTCGATCAGCCCCGCATCTCTGATTTTCTGCGCATCACCATCGGAACCGACGAGGAGATGGACGCCCTGGGAACGGCGTTGGCCCGGCTGACGGGCATGGAGGGCCTGCCCGTGTAACGGCAGAGGCAGGCAAAAAGACTGAAAAATGCCGGGAACACCCCCTGGAAACGTTTGCTTTTTCTCTTGCGTCCTCTGATTCCTTATGATATACTAAAGTCCTGAAAATTCATTTTGGTAACGTTATTTTAAGACTACCAGTTTGGAGATGGTTACTTTGGTTCGAATCAAGGACATTGCAGAGCGGGCTGGTGTGAGCACCACTACGGTCTCCAACGTCATCCACCAAAAGGAGGGCAAGGTCTCTCCTGCCGTGGCGGAGAGGATTCGCAAGCTGATTGAGGAAATGGGCTATATCCCCAGTCTGAGCGCGCAGATGCTGGCTCGGGACAGCTCTCATATCATAGGCGTCGTCATGGGTTATTCCCCTCAGGATGCGCTTCAGTCCCAAAACGGTCTGCTTGCTGCGGGACTGATCGGCCATCTGGAGGAGGCAATCCACCGCAGGGGCTATTACATGATGCTGTTTACCCGCCGCAGCGTGGAGGAGATCCTCCAGGAGAGCCGGGCGTGGAACTTTGATGGGCTGATCGCTTTCAACCTGACCCAGCAGGAGATCGAGGAGCTCCATTCCTCCTATGAAAAGCCTCTGGTGCTCATCGACTCCAGCCTGGAGCGGAGCGTGCCCAACGTCTGTCAGGTGAGCTCGGACGAGGTGGGCGGCGGCTATCAGATGGGCCGCTATCTGCTCTCCATGGGCCACCGGCGCATCCTGTTTATTGCCGCCGGAGATCAGGAGAACGACCGGCTGCGCTGGATGGGTTTCCGGCAGGCCATGGAGGAGGCGGGCGTTGTGGGCGCGGATGCGATGCGTCTGTCAGTGTCCGGAGACCGGGAGGAGCGGCTGGCCCAATACGGGGAAAATGTGCCCCTCCTGCGGCAGCAGACCGCCCTCTGCTTCAGCTCCGATTTTTATGCGGTGGAGGCCATGAACTGGCTGAGGGCGATCGGGCTGAGGACGCCGGAGGATCTGTCGGTGACAGGCTTCGACGATATGCTCTATGCGAAAACCGCCTGGCCCGCACTGACCACGGTTCACCAAAGTCTGGATGAAAAGGCCCAGGCGGCGGTTCGTGCGCTGGCAGACATGGTTTCCGGCAATGAGCCGGAGAGCGATGATCTGAAGATAGCCACCTGCGTGGTGGAGCGTGACTCCGTGCGGGAGATTTGAGGCTTCACCGCATCATTGCCTCTGCCCCCTGTAGAGAAGGGAAACCGATATGAAACTGGGATCACACGCCCTGAGAGCAGGGAAGGACTTCGGCAGGAAGCGGCCACTGGCCTGCTTCTGCCTGTCCTTTGCGGCCGGGGTGTGTCTTTCTGTCTATGTGCTGGCAGGGTGGCAGATGCTCCTGCTGGGGGCGCTGTGCCTGTTTTGCGGCTTGGCCTGCTGCATTAACCGGAAATTCCTGGCGGGAGCCTGCCTGCTGGCGGCCACGGCGGGCTTCTGGCTGTTCTGGTGCCGTTTCTGCCAGGTGACCGGCTTGGAGACCGAGTGGGTGGGCAGGATGGCGTCCGTGACCGTCGAGGCGAAAGACTACTCTGAACAGACCCGGTATGGCTGGTCTGTGGAGGGCACAGTGACCGGCGAGGAGGGCCCGGTGGGGACGAAGATCCTGCTCTGGCTGGACGAGTCGGGAGAGGGCATCTGCCCCGGCGACACGGTGACGGCGGAGGTCAGCTTTCAAACGGCCCGGGAGGAGGACGGCATCTGGGCGCTGTCCGACTATGCCGAGGGCATCTGGCTGACCGGATCGGCCTCCAACGTGGCAGTTACCCACGTGGCACAGACGCCGGTGACGCTCCTGCCAAGGGTCTGGGCAGGAAACCTGCGGGACGCGCTGAACGCCCTGTTCCCGGAGGAGACGGCCGGATTCCTCCTTGCCCTGACCACGGGGCAAAAGGACGGACTGACGGAGGATCTGAGCGAGGCGCTGACCCAGACCGGACTGCGGCACATCGTGGCGGCGTCCGGCCTCCATGTGACCCTGCTGACCTCTGCCCTGTTCCTCCTGTTGCCCGGGAGCAGAAAGGGAAAGGGGCTTGTTCTGCTGCCCGCCCTGGTGATCTTTGGAGCGGTGACGGGCTTTCCGCCCTCCGTCTGCCGGGCGATTGTCATGCAGGCCGTTCTGCTCCTGGCTCCGGTGCTGGAGCGGCAGGAGGATGCGCCGACCTCTCTCTCCCTGGCTCTGGCGCTGCTTCTGGCCGCCAATCCCTACGCCATCGCCTCGGTGAGCCTGCAGCTCTCCTTTGCGGCCATGCTGGGCATCCTGGTGGTCTGCCCCCATATACGGGTGGGGAGGGGCAGCCGGGGACTGCGGTACGTCCAGAGCGGCCTGGCCCTCACTGCCGGGGCGAATTGCTTTACCGTTCCCCTGGTGCTTTATTACTTCCGGGAGCTGTCTCTTTTGACGCCGCTGTCGAATCTTGCTGCCTCCTGGCTGCTGCCTCTGCTGCTGCCCCTGGGAATGGCCTGCGGCATTTTGGGGCTGCTCTGCCCGGGGATTGCGGCGCTCCTGGCGATTCCGACGGAGTGGCTGGCGCAGCTGACGGTCCGTCTAATTTACGCGCTTGCCGACATCCCAAACAGCCTCCTGACTGCGGAGCATCCGATCTGCCTGACCTGGGTGTTGCTTTGCTATCTGGTGGGCATACTGGCTTTGACCGGGCGGTGCAGCCGGAGGACGGGATATACCTCCCTGGCCCTTCTCCTGGGCGCACTGGCAGTCTGTACCCGCCTGACGGCCCTCCCCGGGTCAGAGACGCTTACCGTTGATCTGCTGGATGTGGGTCAGGGGCAGTGTATCCTGGTAAGCAGCGGGGAGATGACCGCCGTTATCGACTGCGGCAGCCTTACCGACGACGCCGGGGCGGTACTGACCGATGCCCTGACCCAGCGGGGACTGGATGGGGCGGACGTGCTCATCCTGACCCACTATGATACCGACCACGTCAATGGGGTCGTCGCTCTGTGCCGGGAGGGATATGTGGAGCGACTTCTGGTGCCGGAGCCGGACACGGACCCGGAGGCGGCGGAGCCGCTGCTCCGGTCAGTGGAGGAGACCGGAACAGAGGTGGACATCCTGACCGGGTCAACAGAGCTGTCCAGCGGAGCGCTGACACTGGCTGTCCTGCCGGTCAGCGGCGGAGACTATGACGGTCTGTGCATCTGGGTCAGCTATGACGCCTTTGATCTCCTGGTGACAGGTGACGCAGGCTTTGCGGCGGAGGAAATGCTGCTGGAGACCTACGAACTGCCACAGATGGAGGTACTGGTGGCCGGTCACCACGGCTCCGCCTATGCCACCGGCGAAGCGCTGCTGGAGGCGCTGTCGCCCCAGACCGTGCTGTTTTCCGTGGGGGAGAACAGCTATGGTCACCCCACTCCGGAGACCATAGCGCGGTGCCTGGACGCGGGAGCGGTCCTCTACGGAACGTCGGAACAGGGCACGGTGACGGTGGTGGTGTCACAGACAGAGGAGACAGCGGTTCGTTCGAATTCGTAATTTTTAACATTTTGTGACGAAAAGGATTTTTCCGGTCGGAACACTGGACGAAAGAGGGGGTTTGTGCTAAACTAATTTGAACTGATTATTTTCTGAGAGACAGGGACGGATAGAAAAGGGAAGGATGTGGAATACCATGCGCGAGCCTGTGGTACTGCTCACCACGCTCAATGAGAGCTATCTGCCGCAATTACAGGTGCTTTTGACCTCCATCCTGCTCAACAACCCTGATGAGAGGTTCCGACTCTATCTGATTCACCGCTCTTTTTCGGCGGAGCAGCTGGAGGAGCTGGAGATACAATGTCAGCGGTGGGGAGTTGAGCTGTTCCCCGTACGGGTTGACGAAGCTGTCTTTGCCGACGCTCCGGTGACCCGACAGTATCCCCAGGAGATGTATTACCGCCTTCTTGCTCCGCAACTGCTGCCGGAGACCCTGGACCGCATCCTGTATCTTGACCCGGATATCCTGGTCATCAATCCCATTCGTCCCCTGTGGGAGACGGATCTGGAGGGCAACCTGTTTGCCGCCGCCGCCCACACAGGAAAGACCGAGATCGCCAACGATGTCAACCGTATTCGGCTCCAGATGGAGAACGAGTACTACAATTCCGGCGTCCTGCTCATCGACATGGCCCGGGGCCGGGAGGAGATCAAACCGGAGCAGATTTTCCAGTATGCGACGGAGCACCCCAAGGGGTTGATCCTGCCGGACCAGGACATTCTGAATGTGCTGTTTGGGGACCGCATCAAGCCGCTGGACGATTACATCTGGAATTACGACGCCCGGAAGTACAGCAATTACCAGTTCCGCAGCTACGGAGAGTCGGATGTCGGCTGGGTCATGGAGCATACGGCCATCCTCCATTTCTGCGGCAAGGCCAAGCCATGGAAGCCACTGTACAGACACCGCTTCGGCGTGCTGTATAAGCACTACCAGCGGCTGGCAGAGCGATTTTTTGCTTCGACCCCTGATGTGAAAAAGGAAGTAGATGCATGAGACACATTCCCAATATTTTATCTGCATTCCGTATCGTGCTCATCCCCTTCTTTGTCTGGCAGATGCTGGAGGGAAACACGCTCAATGCCGGGCTGATCCTTATCGCCTCCGGGCTGACGGATACCCTGGACGGCAATCTGGCCCGGAAGTTCGGCTGGATCTCCGATTTGGGGAAGGTGCTGGACCCGGTGGCGGACAAGCTGACGCAGACGGCGGTATCCATCTGCCTGATGATCCGGTTCCCATCGCTGTGGTTCTTCTTTGCGGCCCTCATCATCAAAGATTTGATCATGCTGGTGCTGGGGGGCTATCTCACCAGGGGCGGCGTGCATCTGAAGGGTTCGCGGTGGTTCGGGAAAACGGCCACGGTGGTCTTTTACACCGTGATGATCGTGATCGTCCTGTTCCCCTCCATCCCTGATTGGTGTACCACTCTGATGCTGGTCGTCGCCGTTGCCTGCGCCATCATTGCAGGGCTGCTGTATATCCCGGACTATCTCCGCTACAAGCGGGAACGAGACGAAAAAAAGACAGAGGAAGACGATCCTCCGTCTGAATGAAGAAAACAGGCTCCGAACGGGTTCCGTTCGGAGCCTGTTCGTTGCGAAAGCGAATCAGCCTGGTTTATGCCTGTCCTTTTTCCCGGCAGAAAATACCGACCATGGCGCCGTTCAAATCATTTGGCGAAATGACCTGCTGAAGCTCCCAGCCCTCCTCGACGCACTGGTTGATGGCATTCTGTGTCTGCTCCAGATCCTTTGCGCGGGAGAGCTTGATCTCCTTGTTCAACAGGACGACTTTATACTCTTTCATGAAACAATCCCCTCCTGAAAAGCCGCATCAGATATTGCGGCCCGTTTTCTTTTCAGATGATATGCCGGAGACGTCGAGCCCACAGAGGATGTATCCTCTTTTACATTCCTTTGGAAAACGGTGTCTGCGCCTGTAGCGCCTCCGCACTTTTTCGATTATAACAGCGAAGGGGAAAGCGTACTACCACAGAGGGGTAAAATAGCTGATAAAAAGAGGTAAGAAAGTGGAAAAGGACATCCGAGGAAGCGCCACTCCCCCGGATGCCTGGCGAAGTTACAGCCCCATAGCGTCGGCGACGTGATCCATAACTTCGGTCACAGCCCGGATCGCCTTCCCCGCAGGGGACCGCTTGATGCAGCGGGGTTTGGGGGAAATGGACATGGCGAGGGCCGCGCCCACGGCCACGCCGATGCCTACGCCGCCGAGAAATTTGGAACAATTCATTCTGATTCGCCTCCTTTCGCCCGGATAGTTTGCCCTGAGGCAGAAAAAACACCCTGAGAAATTCAGGGAATCCGTTGCGCGACCGCCGGTTTTACGATATAATGAAAATTAGATAACTATGTAAATCCCCGGAAAGGAGTGTTGTACCTTGAAGCTGCTCATTCGCAACGGTACGCTGATCGACCCGGTCTGTGGGATCGGCGGGGTGATGGACATCCTGATCGAGGACGGCGTGATTGTCATGATCGGCAACGGCGTGGAGGAGAGCGACGCCCTGGTGCTGGAGGCCGGGGGGCTCTGTGTCTGCGCCGGGCTCATCGATATGCACGTCCATCTGCGTGATCCCGGCCTGACCTATAAGGAGGATATCCTCACCGGCTCTGCGGCTGCGGCTCACGGCGGCTTTACCTCTATTGCCTGTATGCCCAACACCATCCCTGCCATTGACAGTCCAGAGACGATAAAGTATGTCAAGGACCGGGCGGCGGAGAACTGCGGCGTCCACGTCTGGCCCATCGGGGCGCTCTCCAGGGGCGAGCGGGGAGAAGAGATCACCGACGCCCGCGCCCTGAAAAAGGCGGGGGCGGTGGCCATCTCGGACGATGGGGTGCCGGTGATGAACGCCAACCTGATGCGGGACGCGCTGTTGCGGGCGCACCGGAACAAGCTCACCGTCCTCTCCCACTGCGAGGACGACACCATGGTGCGGGGCCGCAGCGTGAACGAGGGACGCGTCTCCCGGCAGCTGGGTATCCCGGGCCGCCCCGCCATTGCGGAGGAGCTGATGGTCATGCGGGACGCCATGCTGGCGGAGGAGACCCGCACCGCCGTCCACATCTGCCACGTCTCCACTGCCAACAGCGTGAATATCATCCGACAGTATAAGCGCCGGGGCGTCCGCATCACCTGCGAGACCTGCCCACAGTACTTTATCTTCACCCACGAGGAGATTTTGCGCCAGGGGACGCTGGCCAAGGTGAATCCCCCTCTGCGCAACACCAAGGATCGGGCGGGGGTCCTGGCCGGCCTGAAGGACGGCACCATCGACTGCATCGTCACCGACCACGCCCCCCACTCCGCCGAGGAG
>JAJPXB010000076.1 GCA_021205695.1 Clostridiales bacterium | reverse complement strand
CAAACTCAATCGCCTTTTTCTATGCCCTGGTCTCACATCTATTGTAAAGCTACAAACGATGTGTTGGCCCTGTCACCTTGCCCCTTGACAAACCGTCTCCCGTGTGCTATCCTTGCCTCAGACACCCCCCAGGGGTGGGGTGTTATGGGACAATAGAAAGGAAATGGATATGAAGCAGTCTTTTTCTGTCACCGGGATGAGCTGCGCTGCGTGCAGCGCCCATGTGGAGAAAGCGGTAAACGGTCTGGAGGGCGTACAGAACGCCAGCGTCAACCTTCTGGCCAACTCCATGTCGGTGGAATATGACGAGGGCCTGCTCACCGCCGCCGACATCTGCCGGGCCGTGGCGGACGCGGGCTATGGGGCCTCCCCGATGGGGGGCAGGGGGCAGGCCGCCCCTGTCCCCGCCGAGGACCCGGTGGAGCAGGAGATCCGGAGCATGCGGCGCCGGCTCGTCTGGTCCATCGTCTTTATGGTGCCTCTGCTCTATCTGAGTATGGGGCATATGATGGGCCTTCCCCTCCCCGGCGTGTTCCTGGGAACGGAAAACGCCATGGTGTACTCTCTGGCCCAGGTGGTTCTGGTGCTGCCCATCCTGTATCTGAACGACAAGTATTTCATCAACGGCTTTCAGGCCTTTCGGCGCAAGGCCCCCAACATGGACTCCCTCATCGCCGTCGGCTCCGCCGCCGGGATGATCTACTCGGTGTACTCCCTCTTTGTCATCGGCTACGCCCTGGGCCACGGCGACCTGGAGACCGCCGAGGAGTACCACATGAATCACCTCTATATCGAGTCCGCCGGGATGATCCTCACCCTCATCGACGTGGGCAAGTACCTGGAGACCCGCAGCAAGGGCAAGACCTCCGACGCCCTGAAAAAGCTGATGAACCTCCAGCCCAGGACCGCCCACGTTCTCCGGAACGGGGAGGAGACTGAGGTCCCCATCGAGGCCGTGGCCGTGGGAGACGAGGTGGTCGTCCGTCCCGGCCAGTCCATTCCGGTGGACGGCGTGGTTCGCACCGGCAGCACCTCGGTGGACGAGTCCGCTCTCACCGGCGAGCCCATCCCCGCCGAAAAACACCCCGGGGACAAGGTCTCCGGCGGCACCGTCAACGGAAACGGCTCCTTTACCTTCACCGCCTCCCGGGTGGGGGAGGACACCACCCTGGCCCAGATCATCCATCTGGTGCAGGACGCCTCCGCCTCCAAGGCCCCCATCGCCAAGCTGGCGGACAGGGTGGCGGGCATCTTTGTCCCTGTGGTGCTGTCCATCGCCCTGGTGACCTTTGTGGTCTGGCTGATCGTCACCGGCTCGGTGGTCTCCGCCCTGACCCCCGCCATGGCGGTGGTGGTCATTTCCTGCCCCTGCGCCCTGGGCCTGGCCACGCCGGTGGCTATTATGGTGGGCACCGGCAAGGGCGCGGAGCTGGGCATCCTCTTCAAGTCCGCTGAGAGCCTGGAGACCCTCCACAAAATCGACACCGTTGTCCTGGACAAGACGGGCACCATCACCCAGGGCAAGCCAAGGGTGACCGACCTGCTCCCCGCCCCCGGCCGCACCGGAGAGGAGCTGCTCCGCCTGGCCGCCTCGTTGGAGACCGCCTCGGAGCATCCTCTGGCAGACGCCATCACTGCCCGGGCCAGGGAGGACGGCCTGGCCCTCTCCCCTGTCACTGACTTCCAGGCCCTCCCCGGCCTGGGGCTGCAGGGGCGCATCGGCGGCCACTCCTATGCCGCGGGCAACCGCCGCCTGATGGAGCAGCTGGGGATATCCGTGGACACCGCTCAGGCGGAGGCGCTGGCCTGCGCCGGAAAGACCCCCCTTTATTTCAGCGAGGACGGCCGCTATCTGGGCACCATCGCCGCCGCCGACCCGGTAAAGGAAAGCAGTCCCGGCGCCATCCACGCCCTGCAGGAACAGGGCATTCAGGTGGTCATGCTCACCGGAGACAACGCCAAAACGGCCCGGGCGGTGGCTGGCTCTCTGGGCATCGACCAGGTCGTCTCCGACGTGCTGCCCCAGGACAAGGAGCGGCAGGTGGCCCAGCTCCAGTCTGAGGGCCGTAAGGTGGCCATGGTGGGCGACGGCATCAACGACGCCCCCGCTCTGGCCCGGGCAGACGTGGGCATCGCCATCGGCGCGGGCACCGACGTAGCCATCGAGTCCGCCGACGTGGTGCTGGTGAGGTCCGACCTGCGGGACGCCTCCACCGCCATCCAGCTCTCCCGGAAGGTCATCAAGAACATCAGGGAAAACCTGTTCTGGGCCTTTTGCTACAACTGTCTGGGGATCCCCCTGGCCGCTGGGGTGTTCTATCCCCTTCTGGGCTGGCAGCTGAACCCCATGTTCGGCGCGGCGGCCATGAGCCTGAGCTCCTTCTGTGTCGTCTCCAACGCCCTGCGCCTGCGTCTGTTCCAGCCAAAGCCCCTCCCGGAAGACACCGCCCCCCGGCGTGTCGATACAAAATTCACCTCTCTTGAGGTAAAAGGAGAAGATTCTGTTATGACGAAAACGCTTACTGTAAACGGCATGATGTGCGTCCACTGCAAGGCCACCGTGGAAAAGGCCCTCGCCGCCGTGGACGGCGTGGCGTCCTGTGTCGTTGACCTGGAGGCCAAGACCGCCACCTGCACCCTGTCCGCCCCTGTGGAGGACAAGGCCCTCTCCGACGCCGTCACCGCCGCCGGATACGAAGTGGTCTCGGTGGCCTGATGACCGCCGATCGAGAGCAGGTCTCCCGGCTGCTCAAAACCGCCCGGGGCCAGCTGGACGGGATTTTGCGGATGATCGACGAGGATCGGTACTGCATCGACATCTCCAACCAGATCATGGCCACCCAGTCCATCCTGTCCCGAGCCAATGCGGAGGTACTCAAGGCCCATGTCCACAACTGCGTCCACGCGGCGGTACAATCCGGGGACGCGGACAAGGAGCTGGATGAGATCTCCGCCATTCTGGAAAAGCTGGCAAAACGGTGAATCTCCCGCCAAAGGCGCAAAAAAAGCCCCCAGGCAAATGCCTGGGGGCGCGGCCTGTTTGACAAGCGGTCAACAGGTGATGGACTTGCCGGTATACGAGCTGGTGCTGCTGCTCTTGTAGGCCTGAACGTAAGGGTATCAGCGATGGCGTTCTTCTTCTTCGCAACAGTATCCGTATAAATCAGGGTCCTTTCTACGGAATCGTCATGTTTTATTTCACGTTGTTTTTCTTCTCCGGCAATCACTTGCCGCCATATTTTTCAGAAAGCAAGCGCCCCGGGCGGCATGGCTCGGAGCGCTTTTATATCTGTCTATGCGGTTTTATTCGCAGTTCTCCCGCACGTCAAACCGATAGGCCGCCTGCTGGTGGTAGGTCTCCCCGGGCCGGAGAACGGCGGAGGGGAAGTGGGGGAAATCCGGTGCGCAGGGGAAGCACTGGCTCTCCAGGCAGAAGCCCTGGCGGTTGCCGTAGGTCGCCCCGCCCTTCCCCGGACGGGGGCCGTCGGGGGAGATATAGTTGCCGGAGTAGAACTGGGTGCCGGGCTGGGTGGTATAATAGGTCATACGGATGCCGGTTTTGGGGCTCCAGGCGGTGGCGGCAGGCCGTTCCATGGAGGGGTCGTCCAGCACCATGTTCAGATCATAGCCGGAGCCATAGGCCAGCATGGGGTGATCGCCATCGATATCCCGGCCGATGGCCTTGGGGGTGCGGAAGTCGAAGGGCGTGCCATCCACCGGCAGGATCTCCCCGGTGAGGAGGCTGGCGCTGTCGCAGGCGGTATAGCGGGAGGCATTCATCTGCAATACCGTGTCCAGCGTGTCCCCGGCATCGTGGCCCGCCAGGTTGAAATAGACGTGGTTGGTCAGGTTGACGATGGTGGCCCGGTCGGTGACCGCCTGATAGTCCAGCAGGAGGCGGTTGTCCTCCGTCAGCGTGTAGCGATAGCGGACAGAGAGATTGCCGGGATAGCCCTCCTCCCCGTCCGGGCTGAGGAAGGAGAAGGTCAGGGAATCGCCCTCTGCCTTTCCGTCGAACACCCGGTAGCAATAGCTGCCGTGGAGGTGGTTGGGGCCCTCGTTGGCCTGGAGCTGATAGGTCCCACCGTCCAGAACGAACCGGGCGTCCCGGAGCCGGTTGGCGAACCGGCCCACCAGGTTGCCAAAGAAGCAGCCGTCCGCCTCATACTCCGGCACGGTGTCATATCCCAGAGCCACGTCCACCGGCTTTCCTGTCCGGTCGGGGACCCGGATGGACTGGATGGCGGCGGCGTAGGAGAGAACGGACACTTCCATCCCGTTGCCGTTGGTCATCTGATAGCGATACACCCTCTGTCCGTCCCGGGTGTAGCCGAAAATCGTTTTTGTGATCGACATGATAAAGACCTCCTGTCTGTCAACGAGAGGGCCGCGGCAGTCTCATCTCTCCCCGGCTCCCGTCCGTTTTATTTGCTCACGAACTCCTTCGCCACCTCGACGATATGCTCTGCGGAGAGCCCGAACTGCTTGAGCAGGGCGGCGGCGGGGCCGGAATGGCCAAACACGTCGTTGACGCCGATACGCCTCACCGGGGTGGGGCACCGCTCGCTGAGCAGGCTGCAGACCGCCTCGCCCAGGCCGCCGATAATGGAGTGCTCCTCGCAGGTGATGACCTTGCCGCACTCCCTCGCCGCCTTCAGGACGATCTCCTCATCCAGGGGCTTGATGGTGCAGATGTTGATGACCCGGGCGGAGATACCGATCTCGGCCAGATCCCTGGCCGCCTCCAGCGCCTCGGCTACCAGGATACCGGTGGCGATGATGGCCACATCGTCGCCCTCGGTGAGCTGCTCGCCCCTGCCGATCTCAAAGCGGAAATCCTCCCCGTGGAACACCGGGCAGGCCGCCCGGCCAAAGCGCATATAGACCGGTCCCCTATACTCGTAGGCGGCCCGGACGCAGGCGCGGGCCTCCACATCGTCGGCGGGATTCATGACCACCATGCCGGGGATGGCGCGCATCAGGGCGAAGTCCTCACAGCACTGGTGGGAAGCCCCGTCCTCCCCCACGGAGATGCCGCCGTGGGTGGCGCCGATCTTCACATTCAGGTGGGGGTAGCCGATGCTGTTGCGCACCTGCTCAAATGCCCGGCCGGCGGCGAACATGGCGAAGGAGGAGGCGAAGGGCACCAGCCCGGTGGTGGCAAGGCCCGCCGCCACGCATATCATGTTGGCCTCCGCAATGCCGCAGTCGATATGCCGCTCTGGGAATGCTTTTCTGAATACGCCGGTCTTGGTGGCTCCCGCCAGGTCGGCGTCCAGCACCACCAGATCCTCATGCGCAGCCCCCAGCTCTTTCAGGGCGTTGCCGTAGCTCTCCCGGGTGGCGATCTTTTTCACGTCTGCCATCTCAGTTCGCCTCCACTTCTGCCAGCTGAGCGCGCAGCTCGTCCATGGCGATACGGTACTCCTCGTCGTTGGGCGCTTTGCCGTGCCAGCCCACCTGGTTCTCCATATAGCTGACGCCCTTGCCCTTGATGGTCTTCATGACGATGGCGGAGGGCTTTCCCTTGGTGGCCCGGGCGGCGTCGAAGGCAGCCTCCATCTGGTCAAAGTCGTGACCGTCGATCTCCTGCACCTGGTAGCCGAAGGCCCGGAGCTTATCCACGATGGGATAAGGGCTCATAACATCGGATACTTTGCCGTCGATCTGGAGGTTGTTGTTGTCGATGATGACGCACAGGTTGTCCAGCTTATAGTGCGCGCCGAACATCAGGGCCTCCCAGACCTGGCCCTCCTGGATCTCGCCGTCGCCCAGCAGGGTGTAGACCCGGAAGTCCCTGCCCTGGAGCTTGGCCCCCTCGGCCATGCCCATAGCCACGGAGATCCCCTGTCCCAGGGAGCCCGTGGACATATCCACACCGGGAACGGTGTGCATATTGGGGTGCCCCTGGAGATAGCTGTCGATGTGACGCAGGGTGGGGAGATCGTCCACAGGGAAGAAGCCACGGTTGGCCAGGGCCGCATACAGCCCCGGTGCGGTGTGCCCCTTGGAGAGGACGAACCGATCCCGTCCGTCCGCCCTGGGCTCTGCCGGGTCGATGTTCATCTCCTTAAAGTAGAGGTAGGTAAATACATCCGCCGCAGACAGGCTCCCGCCGGGGTGGCCCGCTTTTGCGCCGTGGGTAGCCTCGATCACGCCCATCCGCACCCTGCACGCTGTGGCGGCGAGCCGCTGTTTTTCCTCTGAGGTCATTCCCTCTCACACTCCTTTATTGAGAAATCAATCTCTTTTTGTGGTAATATCCCGCCGTTTTCCGGTTTGTCGGTCACATTATACACAAAGAATACCCCCGGTGCAAGGGGGCACACCGGGGGATTCGGGAAAATCGCAAAATCTGCGTTGTGTGAGGACAACATTGTCCGCCTGCTCTCAGATCTGGGAGATAAACTGATTGACAAAGCACAGGGCCGCGCCCACGCAGGTGGACCAGTAGCCGAAGCTGGAGACTGTGCAATAGCTGCCGTCAGTCTCGAAGCAGGAGAGCTTCTGCAGCCGCTGGCGCAGGTCGTACAGATAGGGGCCGATATAGCCACCCAGCTGACCGCCCAGCACGGTCTGGCAGTCCAAAACCATGTGGATGTTGTTGATACCGATGGCCAGGTGATCCAGGTAGTCCTTCCACAGCTTCTGGTACTCCTCGTTGCCGTTCTGGAGCCCCTCAAAGAAGGTCTCGATGGAGATGCCCAGATCCTCCGAAATGCGATTGGTGGAGCAATACGCCTCCAGACAGCCCTTCTGACCGCAGCCGCACTGTCGGCCGCCGGGGACGATGGTCATATGGCCGAACTCACCGCCGTGGAGGGTGCTGCCGTGGTAGGTCTCTCCGCCCAGGAGCATGGCCCCGCCGATGCCCCGATGGAGGAACAGGTAGACCATGTTCTTCTTCTCCGGGTTGACCCACCAGGTGGCAAGGCCACCGGCGTTGGCGTCGTTCTCAAACTGCACCGGATAGGGGATACGGCTGGCGATCCGGTTCAGATCCAGCTCGCTCACCGGCTCCATGGGGGACATCCCTGCGACACCCCTCTCCATATCCGGCACGCCGCACACGGCGATGCCCACGCCCAGGAGGCGGTTGGTGTCGATATTGTTGGTACGGATGAAATCCTCAATGGCCTGCGCCAGGAAGTCGGCGTACTCATCGTCGTTGGTCAGGGGCCTGGTCACCCGCTGGCTGCACAGCAGCTGTGCCCGGATGTTGATGCAGGCCAGATGGATCCGCTGGTGGCCGATATACACACCGATGGCCAGACGGACGTTGTTGGAGACGCCAATCGCCCGGGGCTTCCGTCCCCCGGTGGAATCAAATGTGCCCTGGAACTCCAGCAGATCGGCCTCCTGAAGCTCCTTCAGGTTTTGGCCCACGGTGGGCAGGCTCAGAGACAGGGCCTGGGCAATATCCTGCTTGGTAACGGGGTGTCCGGCGGAATAGATATACCGGAACACACGATTGCGATTCTGCCGCCGCAGCTCGGCAGTATTGTAGGTCGCCATAACTCTTTACTCCTTTTACCGAACTTTTGGAAAAGTAATTCAGCTTCATTCTCATTTTAACATACCGGCAGGAAAAATCAAGCCTAAAATGAAAATTTTACGCACTTTTCCAAAAAATGTGCAATATGCGCAAAACGGCTTTTCCTTTCCTTTTGTAAATGTCTATTTTGACGATTTTCTTTCCAGGTAATCGTTTCTTTCCCGCGAACTCAAAACATTTCTCTGCAAAATATCCGGTTCCTTTTGTCAGAAAGAGACATTTTCCCCTCCGGTGTGAGCATTATAGCATGATTTTTCCCCGGTGTCCACGGAATGTTAATGGGCAGTTTGTGAAAAATCTCTCTGCAAAAAGGGTCTCGTTCTGTCTGGGTTGCCGGTTTTCGGGTTTCCCTTTTTTCCGCAAATGTGGTACACTGGGGGTATGCAATCACCCCGCCGGTCGGCGGCCGGGAAAGGAGGCGTCTCATGACCTATCATCTCTCTGACCCGGTTCAGTCTCTGCCCGGCATTGGCGCAGTCCGGGCCGGGCGGCTGGAAAAGCTGGGCATTAACACTGCGAAGGACCTGTTGCTCTGGTACCCAAGGAGCTACGAGGATCGCCGGGAGGTCGCCCCCATCCGGGAGGCGCCCCAGGATCGGCCTGTCTGCGTCCGGGCCATGGTGGCCACCCCCGCCAGAGCCGCCCACATCCGAAAAGGGCTCGACCTGGTGAAGGTCAACGTGGTGGACGACCGGGACGCCATGGAGCTGACCTTTTTCAATCAAAGCTATCTCCGCACCGCCCTGGTGCAGGGAAAGGTCTATCTGTTCTTCGGGACGGTGGAGCGGAAGGGCAGCCGGTTCCTGATGACCAACCCCGCCTTCGAGCCGGAGGAGAATCCGCGGTTTACCCGGTGTATCCTCCCCATCTACCCCCTGACGGCGGGCATCTCCAACCAGCTTCTGGTGGGGGCGGTGCGACGCATTATGGAGGACTGCATCCAGCAGATCGAGGACCCTCTTCCCCCCTCCCTCCTTCGGGAGCATCACCTGGCCCAGGTGGGCTACGCCATTCAGACCGTCCACTTTCCCCCCTCCTGGGAGGAGCTGGAGGTGGCCCGGCGGCGGCTGATCTTCGAGGAGCTGTTCTTCCTCTCGGTCGGCCTGGCCCGGCTCAAGGGCAGCGGCCGGAGGCAACAGGGCGTCCCCTGCCGGTATTACGATCCGGCGGAGTACTGCGCCACCCTCCCTTTCACCCTCACCGGCGCTCAGCAGCGGGCCATGGGGGAGGCCTTCCGGGATATGACCTCCGGCTCCGCCATGAATCGGCTCATTCAGGGAGACGTGGGCAGCGGAAAGACTGTGGTCGCCGCCGCCTGCGCCTGGCTCATGGCAAAAAACGGGCTACAGACTGCTCTGATGGTCCCCACGGAGATCCTGGCGGAGCAGCACGCTCAGACGCTCACCCCTCTCCTGGCCAAGAGCGGCCAGCGGGTGGGCCTGCTCACCGGCTCAATGCGGGCAAAGGAGCGCAGGGAGGTCCTGGCTGACCTGGCCTCCGGCGCGATCGACCTCGTCGTGGGAACCCACGCCCTGCTCTCCGAGGGGGTGAGCTTTCACCGGCTGGGACTGGTCATCACCGACGAGCAGCACCGGTTCGGCGTGGGCCAGCGGGCGGCGCTGGCCGCCAAGAGCCAGGAGGCTCAGCGGCCCCATGTGCTGGTCATGTCCGCCACCCCCATTCCCCGCACCCTCGCCCTTATCGTCTACGGCGATCTGGAGATCTCCGTCATCGACCAGCGCCCTCCCGGTCGGCGGGACATTCAGACGGTGCTGATCGGGGAGAATAAGCGGCCCCAGATGTACGGCTTTGTCCGCAAGCAGGTGCAGGAGGGGCATCAGGTCTATCTGGTCTGTCCCGCTGTGGAGGAGTCGGAGGAGCCTGCTTCCGGGGCCATGGATCTGAAAGCGGTCACCGCCTACGCTCAGGAGCTGGAGGAGAAGATCTTCCCCGATCTCCGGGTGGGGCTTATCCACGGCAAGCTGAAGGGGAAGGAGAAGGAGGCGGTCATGTCCGCCTTCTCCGCCGGGGAGCTGGACCTGCTGGTGGCCACCACCGTCATCGAGGTGGGGGTGGACGTGCCCAACGCCACGCTGATGGTCATTGAAAACGCCGAGCGCTTCGGCCTCTCCCAGCTCCACCAGTTACGGGGCCGGGTGGGTCGGGGGGACAGCCAGTCCTACTGCATTCTCGTCTCCTCCGCCCAGGGTCAGGAGACCCGGCAGCGGCTCAAGGCCCTCTGCGCCACCAACGACGGCTTTCAAATCGCCGAGGAGGATCTGAAGCTCCGGGGCCCCGGCGACTTTTTCGGCTCCCGACAGCATGGTCTTCCCCCGCTTCGGGTCGCAGACCTGGCCAATGACGTGCAGATCCTCTACGAGGCCCGGGACGCCGCCCAGACCCTGTTGCAGGATGACCCGGAGCTGTCCCTCCCGGAGCACCAGGGCATCCGGCAGCGGACAGAGGAGCTGTTCGAGGCCAGCCGGGACACCTTTAATTGAATTGAATCCACTCACCCAGCAGGGAAAAAGGAGGCTCACTTATGGGCAAATACATGGAACGCTGTCAGCAGCTCCGGGGGGATACCACCCGGCATTACGGCTGCTCCCAGGCTGTCTTTCTCCCCGTGGCCGAGGCCATGGGCATGGACACGGAGACCGCCTTTCGGCTCAGCAGTCATTTCCGGGCCGGAATGCTCCAGGGAGAGGTCTGTGGGGCGGTCACCGGGGCGCTGATGGCTCTGGGTCTGGCAGGAGCGGACAGCAGGGCCGCCATCCAGCTTCTGGACCGGGTCAGGGCCAACCACCAGGGCGACCTGGACTGCAAGACGCTGCTGGCCCGCTGGGCCGCTCAGGGCGGCGGCAGCCGCAAGCCCCATTGCGATGGGATGTGCTACGAGTGCATGGCCATCGTGGAGGAGCTGCTGGAGGAGACCAAATCACAGTCATAAACAGACGGGGCAGACTGCCAAAAAGCGGCAGACTGCCCCGTCTCCGTCTATTCCCCCTGGACCCGGGAGCCGTACACCGACCAGAAATAGTTGGTGCGGTAGTCGGACAGCACGTCGGCGCCGACATAGACGTTGGCGTCTGTGCCGTCCAGAAGCTGCTGCCCCACCCGGCAGGAGGATGGGTCGTCGTTTTCCACCACGATGCGCTCCAGGGCGGTGCAGCCGTCAAAGGCCAGATCGCCGATGGTGGTGATGTTGTCCTGAATGGTGATCTCCACCAACTCCGTCTCCCCGGCAAAAGCGGAACCGGCGATCGCCGTCACCGGCAGGCCCTCCCATTGGGTGGGGACGGTCAGGCTGGAGCGGCTCTGTCCCGTCTCGGAGAGGCCGGTCACCGTGACCGTCTCCCCGTCGCTCTCATAGAGGAAGCAGTCCGCATCGCTGTCGTCGCCCTCCGTCAGAGCGGCATCCGCCGCCTGGGGCTGGTCGGGGAGCTCGATCTCTGTGGGGCTGCTGTCCCCCAGCATGGCCTTGATGTCCCGGATGAGCTGGCGGGTGTACACCGTCTTTCCGCTGGCATTCAGGTGGAAGTTGGTGTCATAGAACCACTCCGCCTCCAGGATGCTGTTGTTGGGGTCGCCCATCACCGGGATGTCCAACTGCGTCTCCAGCGTCTCTGTCCAGCCGTCCACGTCCGCCCCCTCCTCCACGGCCAGGGCGTTCATGGGGCAGAAGTAATACCACACCGTGGCTCCCCGGGCCTGGGCAGCGGCGGCGTAGTCGTTCACCGCCTCCACGAACTCCTCCGTGGGGATGTCGCTGTCAAAGCAGATGGGGGTATTCTCGTCGTACAGGCCGGACATGACGTTTTGGGTGCACAGGTCGGAGACCACGTCTCCGTATTCGTTGAAGGAGGCGTGGGTGTACACCCCGTCCGGCTCCGGGCCGGTGTCCGTGACCGTCCAGGCCAGCTTTTGGGCGGCAAAGGCGGGGAACGTTCCAGCCAGCTGCCCCCAGCGGTCGGAGTCCAGCCGGGCCAGCAGGTCAAAGGCTCCGTCCAGCCCCTGCCACAGGATGGAGGCGTCGAAATAGTCGGAGAGGGTCTGCTCCTGCTGCTCCGGGATGAGGATGACGATGTCACCCTCCCGCAGGCTCTCCCGGGACAGATCCAGCATGACGGTCGTCCCCAGGGCGGCGTACATCCCGAAGTTCACCACGGTGTAGCCCGGAAACTGCTCCTCGATCAGGGCGCTGTCCACCCCGAAGGCGACGGCGCTGCCCCCCACCAAAATGATGCGGGGCTGCTCCGTCTCCTCCTCCAGAAGGGCGCACTTATCCTTCAGCTCCCCCAGGAAGGTCTCCTCATAGCAGGAGGGCAGGCAGAAGCCCCATACCAGCAGGGAGAGGGGCGCCAGAAGCAGCAATATGATCGTGACCGCCACGATTGTTTTCGTCTGTATGCTCTGTCTCATGGTCAAAACTGGAAATAGATAAAGGCGTTTTCGCCGTTGGCGGCCAGCAGCGCCAGCCAGGCCACGGCCACGGTACTCACCAGGAAGAACACCGCCTGGGCGGCGGAGACGGCCCCCGCCGTCTCGCCCGTTCCCCGGCTCCAGTCCACCCGCTCCAGCAGGAGCAGGCAGAGGATGGCCAGGACAGCCCGGAGAACGGCGTCCGCCGTCAGCTCCAGGAGGGAGAGCGCACTCTGCCATCCCGCCCCGTTCCAGCCGGTGGTCAGGCCCTGGAGCAGCAGCCCCGCCTCCTCCAGAGAGCCGGCCCGGAAAAAGAGCCAGGCAAAGGTCACCAGAAGGAAGGTTCGCCCCTGTCGGAGCAGGCCGGTGAACCGATTGTCTGGGAGGGCAGGCCCGCCTGCCCTCTGCCACAGCAGGCCCGCCACCTGGCACAGCCCCAGGAAGCCGCCCCAGACCACATACGTCCAGTCCGCCCCGTGCCACAGGCCGCTGACCAGAAAGACGATCATAATGTTGACGCATTGCCGGGCCAGGCCCCTCCGGCTGCCCCCCAGGGGCTTGTAGAGGTAGTCGGTGAACCAGCCGGTCAGGCTGATGTGCCACCGCCGCCAGAACTCCCGAACGGATTTGGCGGTATAGGGGCGGCGGAAGTTGTCCATCAGCCGGATGCCCAGCATACGGGCCGCGCCCTGGGCGATGTCGGAGTAGCCGGAGAAGTCGCAGTAGATCTGCACGGCAAAGGCCACAGTGGCCAGGGCGATGCCCGGGCCGGTGGCTTCTCCGGGGACGGCGTACACCCCGTCCACCAGGGCGGACAGTCCGTCCGCCACCACCAGCTTTTTAAAGTATCCCCGGCACAGCAGGCACACGCCGCAGTACAGGTCGGAGGCTTGAAAGGTGTGCCGCTCCTTGAGCTGGGGGAGCAGGTGGTCAGGCCGCTCGATGGGGCCTGCCACCAGCTGGGGGAAGAAGGAGACAAATAGGGCGTAATAGCCCAGGTCGGGCTCCGTCCGAATCTCTCCCCGGTACACGTCCAGCACATAGGACAGGGTCTGAAAGGTATAAAAGGAGATGCCCACCGGCAACACCAAGTCTACCGTCACGTCAAACCCCTCGCCCCCCAGCAGGCGGACGACGCTCCCCGCCGTTTCGGTCAGGAACCCGGCGTACTTGAACACCGCCAGGCAGCCCAGGCAGCACACCAAAGCCAGCACCAGCCACAGCTTCCGGCTCCGCTGGCTGTCAGCGCGCTCCATTCCCCGGGCGGACAGCCAGGAGATGAGGGTCGTCCCCAGGAGCAGGAAGCCCGTCCAGGGGTTCCACCAGAGGTAGAACAGGTAGCTGGCCACCAGCAGCAGCCACCGCCGGAGGCGGTGGGGCAGCAACCAGTAGAGCAGCAGCACAATGGGGAAGAAGACCAGAAATTCCAGCGTGTTAAAGTTCATCCCGGCCTCCCCCTCTGACCAGCGGCAGCAGGCTCAGGGCGGTGAGGGCCAGCAGAGGGAGCAGCAGCTCCTCCAGCGTTCCCCCCAGCACCAGACCGGCCAGCAGCACAGCGACGCCGCAGAGGGCGGTCAGCACCGCCCACAGCCATTGAGGACGGACGCGAAAACCGCTGAGGAGCGCGCACACCGCACCCCCGGCAAACAGGAGCAGCAGTAACCGATGGGATAGCAACAGGCTCACTCCGCTCCCTCCTTTGTCAGCTGTTCCTTCAGCTCTGAGATGATCTGCTCTGTGCGGATCGCCACCCCCTCGGTGGAGAGGTGGTTGTCCGTTCCGTAGAGATACCGCCCCGGCCAAAGGGACTCCTCGATGTCGGAGAGCACCGGTACGATCAGATTCTCCCGAAACCAGGCGTCCAGCTCCGCCCGGGCCTCCTCCGTGCTGTCCTCCGAGATGGCCAGGCTGTTCCGGGGCGCGTAGGTGAAGTACACCCGGACGCCCCTGTCCAGGAAGCGCTGATACATCTCGTTTAAGGGCTGGATGAACTGGGCCACGGGAAAGGATTTCACCGTGTAGTCCACGGCCAGGCCATAGACCGGCTCGTCCGAGTCGGCGTTGGGGCGGTAGAGGATATAGTCCCCGTACTCGTTATAGCTGGGCTCGTCCACCGGGTTGCCGTCCTCATCGTAGTCCGAGGCGGAGCGGGCGTAGCTCCCCGCCTCCATTCCCTCCCGCCCGGAGAGGAAGGAGGAGAGGGCGCTGAAGGTTCCCCCTACCTCCCGGAGATCCAGCCGGGCCAGCAGGTCATAGTTGGACTCGATCATCTTGAAAAAGGTGTCATCCATCCGGCTGGTGGTGCAGAACTGCCGCTGGGCGGCGTCGAACTCCGGGGAGTGGATGAGGATATCCCCCTCCCCCATGCAGTCCAAAATCAGCAGGAACTGAGGATAGGCGTTGGTGTAGGCAAACACCCCCATGTTCACCACTTCATAGTCCGCAAACGCCTGGTCGATGGCGGCGCTGTCATAGCCGAACCGGGTGGAGGAGCCGGAGAACAGGACGATTTTTTTGCTGTCGCTCAGGGTGAGCAGCCGGTCAAACTTGTCGGTGAAGGTGTCGTAATAGGTGCCGCTGTAGACCGGGTCCTCCACGGCGTTGAGGTGGACGGTCTGCAGGTTGTCACAGTCCTGAAAGCTGTAATCGTTGAGGGTGACGACGTTGTCCGAGAGGTAGAGGGTGGTCAGGGTGCAGCCCTGAAAGGCCCCGCTCTCCAGGGTCCGGACGGTGTTGGGGAGGATCACCGTCTCGCACACCGCTCCCGTGAAGGCTCCATCTCCGATATACCGGACGGGCAGCCCGCCCAACTCGGCGGGCACGCTGATGACGCTGTCCGTGCCGGAGCAGCCGGTAATCATCACGCCGTCCCCCTCCTCCTCCCAGGTGAAGCAGCTCTCGTCTGTCCACCTGCTCCACTGGGCGTAGAGGGTCAGATTGTCCGCCGGGTCCACCCGGCTCCCCAGACCCACCGCCGTACCGGAGCCGTCCGCCCGGGTGTTCCAGCCGATGAGGGTATATCCCTCTCTCTGAAACAGCTCCACCCCGGTGGAGGTGTTCCACCGGAGGTGGGTGGTGGCCGTGACCACCGCCACCGGCTCCGAGGCGTCGCCTCCGTCCAGCCGCTCTCCCCCGTTGGCGTCGTAATATACCGTCTCCCCCTCCTGCTCCAGATAGAGCGTCACCGCTGTGGAATAGCGGACGCTGTGCAGGGTCAGGGTGACAGTGCGCCCCGACTGGTCGATCTCCGTATCCGCATAGTCCGTACCGATGAGGGAATAGCCGTCCTCCAGCTCCAGGGTAAAGACGGCGTCCTCTCCCCTGCGCGGCGTAGCGGTATAGCACTCCGCCGTATAGCCCTCCGCCTCCTCCAGCACCACCGGGCAGGTCAGGGCCGCCCGGGCCGTCGTGCCGGCTGAACAGGAGGTGAGCGCAAAAACACAGGCCAGGAAAAGGGGCAGCAGCTTACGTCTCCCTCTTTTCATGGCCTGTGTCCTCCGTTTCTTATTTCGTGAACGGCTGTCTCCCCGTCACGGCGCGATCTCCCGGATGTCGAAACTCTCCCCGATGGCGTTTCGGGCCTCCCAGAGAGAGGAGTAGTCTCCCGTCACCATCATCTGCACCAGCAGATTGCCGATGGCGACCCCCTCCACCGGCCCGGCATAGACGGTCAGTCCGGTAGCCTGGGCGGTCATCTCGTTCAGGTACTGATCCTGGCTGCCGCCGCCCACGATGTTGATACTGGTGAACCGCTTCCCCGTCAGCCGGGAGAGGCAGCGGACGGCGTCGGCGTAGCACAGGGCCAGGCTGTGGTAGATGCACTGTACCGTCTCCCCCACCGTCTCCGGCGGCTGCTGTCCGGTCTTTTCGCAGAAATCCCGGATGGCCTGGAACATGCTGGCCGGGGCCAGGAAGGACGGGTCGTTCACGTCCACCGTAGAGGGGAAGTCCGCTGCCTCCCGGGCGGCCTCTGTCAGCGCCTCAAAGGTCCACAGATGCTCATCCGTCCCGGGCGTCCGGTTCCGGCGCTCGCCCTCCACATAGGAGATACCGTTGAGCTCCCGGTAAACGCATTCCACCATCCACAGCCCCATAATGTTTTTCAGGAAGCGGAACCGCCGCCATGCGCCCCCTTCGTTGGTGAAGTTCTCCGCCTGGCTCTCCGGGGTCGTGATGGCCTTGTGCAGCTCCACCCCCAGCAGGGACCAGGTGTCGCTGGACAGGAACACCGCCTCGTCGTCACGGGCGGGGACAGCCAGGAAGGCGGAGCCGGTGTCGTGGGTGGCAGGGAGAATGACCTGGCAGTTGTAGCCCACCCGGGCCTGGATGCTCTCCGTCAAGCCCCCCAGGATCGTCCCCGGCATGGAGAGGGGACCAAACAGGTCGAAGGGCAGGCCCATCCGGATGAGCACCTCCTCATCCCAGGTGCGGGTCTTGGCGTTGACCAGGGCGGTAGAGGTGGCGTTGGTGTACTCGTTGCGGATAATGCCGGTGAGCAGATAGTTGAAATACTCCGGCAGCATGAGGAAATGGGCGGCCCGATCCATCTCCTCCGGCCGCTCCTGCACCAGGGCGGCCAGCTGGTAAATGGTGTTGAAGGGCTGGTACTGAATGCCTGTGCGGCTGTAGAGCCAGTCGAATGGCACGTCCGCCTCCAGCTGCTCCCGCATCCCCTGGGTGCGCCTGTCCCGGTAGGCCACGGCGTCGCCGATCAGTCCTCCGTCCCGATCCAGGAGAACAAAATCCACCGCCCATGTGTCGATGCCCAGGGTGGAGGGGATCTTTCCCATCCGATAGCAGGCCCGCATTCCCGCCAGGATGCTCTCCCACAGGGCCTCCAGGTTCCAGCAGTCGTGGCCCCGGCGGCGAACCTGCCGGTTCTCAAATCGATAGACCTCCTCCAGCACCATGCGGCCGTCCTCTACATGGCCCAGGATGTGCCTCCCCTGGGAGGCGCCGATATCAATAGAAAGATGGTATTGCATCTATACTCCCGCCTTTCTCCTCGTCTCCTCTCCATTCTAACATAGCCGTCCATCCGGGGCAAGGAGAAAGACCGGAAAAATCTGTAAATTGGGGGGAACGGGCGTGATTTTGAGGAATCGCATCGTTTTCAGGGGCGCAAACTGCCACAGGTGCGGGCCTGTGGCAGTCTGTTTTGTGTGCAGTTGTGCAGGAATGATCGCTTGCAGTGTGGGCCGGGCGGCGGGCCGCCCGGCCCGGGGTGGATGGGTACGCTTACTCCTTGCTCACATCGAAGAAGGAGGAAATGATGCTCAGGATGGCGGCGACCACCAGGACAGCGATAGCAATGATGGCTCCGGTCATGTCAGACACATTGGAGGCATTGTTCTCGAAGGTCATGATGGAGGCGATGCCCGCCACACGGACGCTGACCAGCATAATGGCGGAGATCATCAGCAGAGCGGAGGCGGCCACGGGCAGGATGTCCGCCCAGGTCTGATTGCTCTTGCCGTCCACGATCAGGTAGACGAGCAGCGCCACAACCGCGACTCCGGCGCAGCCGGCCACGATGGGGCTGACCCCCAGGCTGGCAAAGTAGGAGGTGCCGGTATTGATGAGGTAGGCCACCAGGCCGACCACACCGACGATCAGCGTAATAATGGTCAGAAGGAAACCAGCAGATTTGTTTTTCATGATTTTAGTCCCTCCGTTCTCAGTTTTCCTTGCGGCGGGCCGCTCTGATGTACATGACCACGCAGGCCACCGTCAGAACGCCGAAGCCGATCTGCAGGCCGGTGAGCAGGTTGTCGTACCAGGTGCGGACGCTGACCACATGGGAGGTGGAGGAGTAGCCGTCCATGGCGTTGGAGTTGGCGATGGCATAGGCCTGATAGGTCATGGCCTGCTTCAGGGCGGTCAGCAGGGTCTCGTCCTCGCTGACGTTGTCCACCGTCCAGTAATCCCACATGGCGGAGACAGCAGACATGGTGCTCTCACCGGTGTTGCAGGTCATGGTGACGCCGTTGAGGACAGCTTCCTTCAGCACAGAGTAGTTAGAGGTCTGGATGAAGTCCTCGCTCATCAGGCCCTGGAAGCCCCACTCCTCGCGGAGAATGTTGACCAGCAGACCGGTATGGGAGTTGTCAGTGTAGCAGCCGATCCGGTTGTAGGCGGTCATCATGGCCAGGCATCCGGCGTCCTCAACAGCGGACTGGAAGCAGCGCAGCTCGTTTTCGCGGGCGGCCTGCTCGGTGGCGAACACAGCCACGCCGGAGCGGTTGATCTCGGTGTCGTTGTAGGCAAAATGCTTGGGAGCGGCCAGGCAGCCATACTCCATAGCGCCGGTGACGGTGGCGGCAGCCTGGAAGGCGGTCAGGACGGAGTCCTCAGAGTAATACTCGTGGTTCCGGGCGTTGTAGGGGGAGCGGTGGATGTTGCAACCGACGCCCCACCAGATGGTCAGGTTGGACCACAGGGAGTAGTTGCCCATGACCTCGCCGTAGGCCTGTGCCAGCTCCTTGCTGAAGGTGGAGCCGATGACAGTCTCGTTGGCCATGACGCCTGCGGTGTAGTTGTAGTTGGGATCGTCCTCGCTCACATAGTAGGGGTCGCCGGAGTCCTCAGAGGAGGCATAGGTGCCCAGGGTGTAGGAGTAGATGCCGTTGGGTCCATCGTTCTGGATGACCTCAGGAGAGCCGATGGAGTCGATGGCCTTGGTGCTGGTGCCGCCGAAGCCGGTGCGGATCATGCAGTCCTCCAAAGTGATCTGGTTCATCAGCAGGGTCCAGTTCTCGTCATCGATGTCGGTGACGCCCTTGAGGTCCGCCAGGGTCAGGCCGTTGTCCTCTCCGAAGATGACGGAGGAGGCATCGCCGTTGGCGGTGATCTCATAGTTGTCGTTGTCCATGACGTCCAGCATCTCGTCGGTGGCGGTCAGGTTCTCATAGGTGATGGGGAAGGTGCCATCCCAGTCGTTCCGGGACAGATAGGTCACGGTGCCCTCCATCCAGTAGTTGAGGTCCATGTCCTCCAGCTGGTTCTCCACGGCGGTGCCATTCTTGGTGGTGGCAAAGGTGGTGTTGTCCAGGGCGTCCAGAGTCCAGGTCTGAACCAGGCTGCTGTCGCCATCCTCGGTCATGCCGTCGGCGGTGGTGTAGCCCTGGGCGGCCAGGACGTTGTTAGCGGCCTCATGGGCGCCGTTGCCGATGGTGAAGTAATAGTCGCCGGCGTCCAGGATGTAGCAGCCGGAGGTGCCTGCGGCGTTGTCAGAGGTGGAGTCCCAGGAGACCATGTACTGCATATCGGCAGTGATGGTCACGGTCACGCTCTCGTTGGGGGCCAGCTCGTCGGTCTTTTCATAGTCCAGCAGCTGCACGCCAGCCTTCTCCACGCCGTTTGCAATGTCGTAATCGGTGTAGGGGACGGAGACATAGAGCTGAACCACGTCCTTGCCGGCCACGTCGCCGGTGTTGGTGACGGTGACAGTGGCGGTGACGGTCTGGTTCTCCAGATCCACATCCAGGCTGTCCAGGGTCTGCTCGAAGGTGGTGTAGCTCAGGCCGTAGCCAAAGGCATAGGTCACCTCGTTGTCATAGCTCCACGCCGAACCGTCATGGCTGCCGGTGGTGGAGGAGGCGTTGCCCTGGCCCAGGACGGTATCCATGTAACGGGTCTCATAGTACTTGTAGCCGATGTAGATATCCTCAGCCTCTACCTGGGCAGAATTGATGGAGTAGTCAGAGTTGGCATTCGTCCAGGAATAGCTGCCGAAGTTCTGAGCGGAGGGAGCGCTGGCGTTGTCCACCGCATAGGTGTCGCTCAGATGGCCGGAGGGGTTGGCGTCGCCGGAGAGGATGTCAGCCACGCCGTAGAAGCCGTAGCCGCCGGGGAGGCCCACCTGAAGGATGGCGTCCACGCCGTCGTTCTCGGCGATCTCTTCAATCTCCATGGCGCTGGCGTTGTTCAGGATGACGATGACCTTGCCGCCGTTGGACTCCTTGGCCTCTACTGCGGCGCTGATCAGGTCACGCTCGTCGTCGGACAGGCCCAGGGCGTCGGTCTGGTTCAGATCCTGAGTGGGGTCTACGCCGTCCTCGCCAGGGAGATAGGTGCCGTTCTCACTGGCGGAGCGGGCGATGGTGATGATCATCACGTTGTAGTCGTCCATGCTGCTCTGCCAGTCGGCGTCAGCGGCGGACATATCCGCCTGAGAGGGCTCCTTGCTGGTGAAGTAGCCGTCGGTGGAGGGGGTGGTGATGTGCATATAGGAGATGGTGCTGCCCCAGCTCTCCACCTCGGTGACAAAGCTGGACTCCAGGGAGCTGTACAGATCCTGGAGATCGGGGTTGATGGAGAAGCCCTTGGCCTCCAGCGCCTCTACAAAGTCCACGGTATCCGCATCCGTGCCCTCGTTCTCAGTGAGACTGGAGCCCATGTCGCCGCCCATGACCGGATAGTAGCTGGAGAAGCCCAACAGGGAGATCTTCTGGGTCTCTTCCTCGGTCAGGGGCAGGGCGTTGTTCTCGTTCTTCAGAAGGACGCTGCCCTCCTCATTCATCTGCTCGCCCAGGTCAGCGATGGCCTGCACCAGCTCGGTGGTAGAGGAGTAATCGGATGTATAGCTGTACAGTTCGGACGTGTCCTCGTCGTCAGAGACGACCATGGTGCTGCTGGTGCCCAGCAGACTGTCCAGGTTGGTGCGGTAGGTCTCCACGATGGGGGACATCGCCACACACAGGGCCAACAGGGACGCTGTCAGAGCCGTCAGGCCACGCCAGCGTCTCTGACCGGCACGCTTTTTGTTTTTCATGTCTTACCTCCTGTATGATATGATTTTATCCACATGCCGTCCCCCGTCCCAATCTCCCAATCTGGGCAGGGGACGGCAATGCTTCACAAAAAGGGAATGTGTCTTAGCCCTTCTTCCGGGCGGCGATGGCGGCCTGCTCCTCGGGGAGGTGCTTCTCCACGGTGAACAGGGCGATCAGCACGGCACAGACGGCATAGGCGACCGTCTCAATCCAGATGTAGCTGACGCTGATGGTGGACTGGGTGGCGGCAGCCTGTGCAGTGGCGTTGGCGTCATAGCCGGAGCCCAGCATGGCCATAAACACGGCGTTCATAATGGGGGTGGCGGCCACCATCAGGGAGCTGTAAATGCTCATGGTCAGGCCGTCGGTACGGATGCCGCTCTTGAACTCGATGTGGTCGATGACATCGGCGATCATGGCCAGGATCAGGTAGCAGGCCGGGGAGGAGCCCAGGCACTTGATGGCCACGCCGATGGCCACGGGGACGATGTTGGTGCCGCCCAGTCCGGCGATGATGCCGCCGACGACGCCCACGATCTGGCCCACAAAGACCACCTTGGCCTTGCCGAACTTATTGGCCAGAGGAACCACAAAGACGGCGGCCACAGCCATGGGGATAGCGCCCATAATGCTCATCAGGGTCTGGGCCACGCCCCAGTCGCCGCCCAGGGGAGTGGCGTCCACCACCCACTGGCAGAAATAGCTCATGGAGCCGTTCTTGATGGCACCGGACCACTGGAATACCAGGTAGAACAGGATGATGATCCACCACCACTTCTCGCTGGTGACAGCCTTGAGCTGCTCGCCCAGAGGAGGCGCAGCGCTCTTCTGCTCCTCGCCCTCGGTCATGCTCTCCTCGGTGACACGCTCACGGGTGAACTTGTACTGGAGGAAGATG
>JAJPXB010000019.1 GCA_021205695.1 Clostridiales bacterium | reverse complement strand
CCCGGGCCTGGCTGGGGGGGTGGGGGGCCGGGGGGCCGCGCGCCTTGGGGCGGTTGCGCACATCCTCCGGCAGCAGGCCGGCTGCGGCATCCCGGAGCACCTGCTTGCGCACCCCGTCCCTGCTCTTCATCTCCCAGGGGACGTTCCAGACGTACTCCACCAGATGATGGTCACAGAAGGGCACCCGCACCTCCAGGCCGGAATACATACTCATCCGATCCTTTCGATCCAGCAGCCCGGTCATGAACCAGTTCAGATTGAGCCAGCCCACCTCCCGACGGCGGGCGGCCTCTCCCGTCTCTCCCTCCAGCCGGGGCGTGGCCCGGCGGCTCTCCTGGCAGCGGGAGCGGGCGTAGTCCTCCAGCTCCAGGGAAGCGACCAGCTCGGGGTTCAGCACGGCGGAGCGGGCGGAGAAGTCCATACACCAGGGGAAGGTGTCGCTCTCCAGCATATCCTTTCGGTGGAACCAGGGATAGCCTCCGAAGATCTCATCCGAGCACTCGCCGGAGAGGGCCACCGTGTGGTTTTTCCGGATCTCCCGGCAGAAATAGAGGAGAGAGGAGTCCACGTCCGCCATCCCCGGCATATCCCGGGCCTCCATGGCCGGTTCCAGCAGCTCCACCAGCGGCTCCTGGGGACAGGTGAGTACCCGGTGCCGGGTGCCAAATTCCCGCTGCATCCGCTCCACCCAGGGCCAGTCGGCGTCGGGCTGGAAGGCGCTGGGGCGGAAGTACGCACGGTTCCCGGTGTAGTCGAAGGAATAGGTCTCCAGCGGCTCCCGGCCCTCCGCCTCGTAGGTTCGGGCGGCCACGGCGGTGATGATGGAGGAGTCCAGCCCTCCGGAGAGCAGGGTGCACAGGGGCACGTCGCTGACCAGCTGCCGCCGGATGGCCCCCACCAGCAGCTCCCGGAGGTGGGCCACCGTGTCCTCGTAGCTCTCCCGGTGGGGGAGGCTGAGCAGGTTCCACCACCGGGCCTGGGCGACGCCGTCCCGGGTCATGCGGAGCAGATGTCCCGGCGGCAGCTCCCGCACTCCGGCAAACACCCCGTGTCCCGGCGTCCGGGCGGGGTTGATGGCCAGCACCTCCTGCCAGGTCTCCCGATCCGCCCTGGGGATCAGGCCGGGATAGCGGAACAGGGCCTTCGGCTCGGAGGCGAATACCAGCGCGTCCCCCATCCGGGCGTAAAAGAGGGGCTTCACTCCGAACCGGTCCCGCACCAGCAGCAGAGACGCCCCGTCCCAGAAGGCGAAGGCGAAAATGCCCTCCAGCTGCTCCCCCACCTCCGGCCCGTACTGAATGCAGGCGTGGAGCACCACCTCCGTATCCGACCGGGTGCGGAAACGGTGCCCCAGAGCGGAGAGACGGGCGCGGAGGGCGTCCGTGTTGTAGAGCTCCCCATTGTAGCACAGGGCGAAAGTGCGCCCCTCCAGCGAAACCGTCATCGGCTGCTGTCCCTGCTCCGGGTCGATGACCGCCAGGCGGCGGTGGGCCATCAGGCAGTGGGGCGCCCGCCACTGGCCGCCGTCGTCCGGCCCCCGGCGCTCCATCGTCCGGGCCATGCTCCAGCCCACCACCTGCCACTCCGGGCCTCGGATGTCCTGGGTAAAATCACAAAAACCGGCAATGCCGCACATATGCAGACCTCCTTGCTGCTCCAGCCTATGCCGGAGCGGGCAGGGAGGTGCGGTTTCGTCGTGATTCAAATTCCTCTGCCGATGGGTTGACGGGGATCGTACCGACGCCTGGTCCGGGAGCGGACCCCCTATGCTCTGGCATGCTTCGCTCCCAGGGTATCAGTTTGAACCGTAGATAATCCAGGGCAAAGGGCGGCAATCATAGTGCTCTTACACGTTCCTGTTTTCAGTTGCCGCCCGTTGTTGTTTCGTCCGGCGGCGCGGGGCCGCCTGTCGGGAAAAAGCCCTGCGCAGCAATGCGCAGGGCTTTTCAGATAACGGTTTCCGTTCACCCGCTCGAGGGATCAATAGTAGACCCAGGTCGTGGAGCTGGCGGTCGTACTGATGCCATAGAGGGTGGTCGCATAGAAGAACTTGCCGGTGATGTCCGGATCGGTGGGGTCGGTCTTTCTGCTGGTGGAGATCTTGTTCAGATGAGGTACGCCAAACGCGCTGACCGAGCTGGTCTTATAAAGGATCACCGGCGTACGGTGTGTCTTTCCGTAACCGTTCTTTGTCAGATCGGAAATCAGGAACGCGTAGATTGACTGCATACGAATACAGGCGCCGGTGCTATTGTTATTGTTCTCCAGGCCATTGTATGTGGAGGCCGACATATTCCGGTTGCTCTCCGTTCTGTACAGAATCGAGTGGAACCAACTGGGCGTTCCGTGAATATACACTGCGTACTGCTCATAGGAAGCTCCCTCGAAATCGCCGTGCAGCCACCTCTGTCCGCCGTTGGCAGCCAGATACAGACTGCTCCAGCGGGCTACCGTCTTGCTGATGCTTCCGACGCTGCGCCACGCCGCCGCCGGAGTGTCATAGGCTCCTGTGTCGCTGTTGTAGAGGTAGATCGCCGTATAGCTGGGCGTGCTGTTGTTTGAGCAGACACAGGTGACAATCCGGAACTTCACATCCCGGTAGCTCTTTCCGAAATAGGCGTAAAGATTGGTCACCAGCTCACCGGTCTCAACATCGAAATAATACTTATAGGTGCTGCCGTTACGGGTCTTGTACTGCCAGCCGGTAGCCAGGGTGCCGTTGGACTCCACATAGTACTGCTTGCCGTCCTTTTTTACCCAGGTGTTCCGCTCGCTGCCGGACCAGCTGATGGCAAAGGAACTGCCGGTCTTATCGTAGGTGCCCCGGAAACTAACCGTTTTGCCACTGACCGAGGCGGTGCCGACTGCCACAATCGTGTAAAAATAGAGCGTGCTCTTGCTGGTGACCGTCGTATCGGTGTAGCTGTTGGTTGTGACCGTTCCCAGCCGGGACCATGAGCTGCTGCTGCTCTTCCGGCGGTACACGACATAGGAGCTGGCCCCGCTGACCTTGCTCCAGGTAATCTTCGTCCCACTGGAGGAGGGGGTGCCGACAGTCAAATTCTCCACCATAGGCAGATAGACACACACGCTGCCTGTGTTGTTATAGTAGCTCCAACAGTTCTTAGTGGAGTCAAAGGCGCGCACGGTGTAGTAACAGGTCGTACCCGCGGACAGACTGCTCACCGAAGTATCCAGGTAGACAGTGGTGGAGCCGCTACTTACGGTAGCGATCCGAGTCCAACTGCCGGAAGCAGAGGTCTTCCGATAGATGAAATATCCTGCCGCTCCGGTCACCTTGCTCCATGTGACTTTAATACCGTTGGTGTCAGATGTATTATTTTCCACTGTAGTGGGAATAACCGGGGTAGCCAGATAGGTGAAGCTCTTGTAGATGTATGCACTCCAATTGTTCAGCTTATCAACAGCGACCGACGCAATGTCTCCATTGCCGTAATAGGCGCGGACGGTGTACTGGTAGGTCGTTCCGCTGCTGAGATTGGCGCTGGAATCTACATAAGAGCCAGTGGTAGCCCCAGAGGAAAGCGATTTGGCTGAAATGTTGGCAACAATCGTCCTCTTACCGCTTTGTTCCCGATAAATTCGATAACCAGTAGCGCCAGATGAGAGCGTCCACGTGATTTTTATACCGTTATTTGCGCAAGCCATGCTGACGCTTGGTGCAGCATGATAGGTATAGGCTGTCGAAGGCGTCTGCCAGTAGCTATCAAAAGTATTGCCCTTGGAATCTGTTGTATATGCCTTGACGGTATAATAGTATGTACTGTCGTCCTTAACCCCTGTATAGAGGTAGCTGGTGGTGGAGCCTCCGGAGACAGTGGCAATTCGGGTCCAACTGGTGTCAGAGGTGCCCTTGCGATAAATAATATATCCGCTGGCACCGGAAACCTTCTCCCAGCTGATCCGCATGCCACCGCTTTCAGAGTCTGGCGTACCCAATTTAGGGGCACTCAAAAAAGTCAGCGCAGAGGAGCTTCGATAACTGCTCCAGCTATTGGAGCTATAATTGGTATCATTTCCATAATAAGCTCGAACCGTATAGTAATAGGTCGTCCCGGAGACTGCTGTTGTATCCACATAAGAGGAGGTGCTACCGGTAACTGTTGTAATCACAGTCCATGTAGAACTGCCGGTCTTGCGCCAAATGCGGTATTTTGTGGCGGCGGCATCCTTCGTCCAGGTAACCTGAACGCCCTTTTCCACCGTCTTCAGGGTAACACTGGGGATACCATGGTAGGTGATCGACTGGGCGGTATCGCCGACCGGGTCATAATAAGAGCTGTAGCTGCCATTGTTCGCGTTATCTGCAATCACCGTAAAGTAATAGGATGTTCCGGCAACCGCCTTGGTATAGGTATAACTGGTGCCCTTGACTGTCACATGACCCGCCCAGCTGGAATCACCGACAACCCGATAATACACCCGGTAGGAGGTCGCTCCGGCAACACTCGACCAACTGATGACCAGGCCTTCCGAAGAGCTGGAGACATCGGAAATCACCGGCGCAGCCAGATAGTACACGCTGACAGAGGAGGAGACACCGCTCCAGACATTGACGGTATAGTCCTCCCTGCTGGAGGACTTGGAGCCAAAGTAGGCCCGGACGGTATAGCTGTAGGTCTTGTTGCTGGAGGCGCTGGTGTCCACATAGGAGGTGGCGCCGGAGACGTCGCCCACCGTCGTCCAGGTGGAGCTGCCGGAGGCCTGACGAAGGATGCGGTAGCCGGTGGCGCCGCTGACGCTGCTCCAGGAAACCTTGACCCCACCTGCGGCGTTGGCCGCCTTGACGTTCGTCGGCGTCTTGTAATAGGTGTAGGTCACGGTGTCGCTGGCAGACGTCTCGGAACTGTCAGACAAGACGGCGGTCACATAGTAGGAATATGTGGTGCCACTGGTAGTGGCCTTGGCGTCGGTATAGCTGGTAGAGCTGATGTTGGAGGACAGGACGGACCAGCTCCCCGATCCAGTCTTGCGATAGATCTTGTAGCTGGCAGCGCCGGATACGGCAGACCAGGTGAGGGTGGGCGTCTTGCCGTCCGTGCCCTGGGTCAGGGTGACGCCGGTCACGACCACAGTCTCTCCCGCCTCATAGACGGCGGTCATTGCCTCGCTGTAGCCGGTGTAGAGGCCGTTTTCCTGGCCCTCCACATTAAAGGCAAAAAGATAGTCCGGATGCTCGGTGATCTCCTCGTCCAGGTAGTCCACATAGACCTCCTCGGCGGAGTACACCGCGGTGTCCTCATCCAGGTCGCTGACAGAGGCCGCCGCCGCAGTGGTGGGCGCGCTGGTGAGATTCAGGAACCGGTCGGAGGAGATGTACAGCTCCTCCTCGTCCTGGAGTACGCCGTCCTTATAGTAGAAGAAATAGGGATTGTCCAGCATCTCCTCCTCATCCGTCTCGTTGTAGTCATAGAAGGCCACGATGCCGGTATAGGAGGTGTCGGTCCGGGCATTCTTGCCCTCGGTCAGATAGCTGGTCACATAGACCACCAGCTCCTCAGGGGCCAGATAGTTCCCGTCGCTGTCCAGATAGACAGGCTCCTCTTCTGCTCCCTCTGTCTCCGCATCAGAGGCGGATTCTTCGGCAGTCTCCAGCCCATCCTCCACGGCGGCCCCGTCGGAGGCCTCCTCAATGGAGCTGTCGTCGAAGGGATTGGAGGAATCGGCGGTGGCCGTTTCCGTATCCGTCAGCGCAGCGACCTCTGCAGCTGAGGCCGGATAGGTGAGCAGCATGACCGACGTCAGAAGCAGGCAGACAAAACGGGTCAATATGGGATGCTTCATAATAGATACTCCTTCTTCTGTTCTTCAGATTTTCTTTAGCCGCAGATAATGAAATCGTTTATTCCCTGTTTCCCCTGGTCACAGAGAGGGGCCGTCGATGCGGAAGAACCGCTTCCCGTTTTCCGTGGTGATCCGGGCGACCTCCTCCAGGGGCAGGCCCCTGATCTCCGCCAGCCGTTGGGCCACCTGATACACCCGGAGGGACGAGTTTCGCCGGAGCTGTTTGTCCTCCGGTCGGCGGGGATAGGGAATCATATAGGGAGCGTCTGTCTCGATCATGATGGATTCCAGAGGGATGGCGGCCGCCACCTCCGGGGGACGTTTCGCATTGGGAAAGGTCAGCGCGCCGGTAAAGGAGATCATCCAGCCCCGGTCGACCAGCTCTCTGGCCTGTTCCACGCTGCCGGAGTAGCAGTGAAAGACGCCCCGGACATTGGGAAAGGCCCGCACCATCTCCATGGCGTCCCCATGGGCCTCCCGGTCGTGAAAAATGATGGGGAGATCCAGCTCCTCCGCCAGAGCCATCTGGCGGGCCAGCCCCGCTTTTTGCGTCTCGTGGCTGGCGTAGTCCTCCCAGTAGTAGTCCAGCCCCACCTCGCCGATGGCCTTCACCTTCGGGTCGGCGGCCAGGCTGCGGAGCGCCTCCAGACTGCTGTCGGTGAGCTTTTCAATGTCAGAGGGGTGAAAGCCCACGGCGGCATAGACATGGGGCCAGGTGTGGGCATAGGACACCGCCGCCTGAGAGCTCTCCAACTCGCAGCCGGGGTTCAGCACCAGCTCTACCCCCGCCTCCGGCAGAGTATTCAGCAGCGTCTCCCGGTCAGAGCGGAACGCGCTGCTGTCGTAGTGGGCGTGGGTGTCGAAGTACATGAGCGGCCTCCGTTTCTCCCCTGTCCCGGCAGGGCGCTGGGTGAGATAATAACAGTATAGCGGTTCGGGGCAGAAATTGCAAGGATTCCGCCCCGTTTTTTTCGCCTCTCCCGGGAAATTTCATAATTGCCGGTGACGATAGGGGCCGTTCTCCTGAAAAGGTATTCAGAAACAGCGATATTCTTTCGGAACAGAGAATGGATTGCTCCCCGGGACAAAAAATGGTACAATACATACGAAAAGGCCGTGCCGGTCCGGAGAGGGAGGAATTGAGATGAGGAAAATACTGATGCTGCTGCTTGTGGTGCTGCTGGTATGCGTCGGCTGCAGCCAGGGGGCAGCCGATCAGGGACAGGCCGAGGAGGATTCGGCCTCCGCCGCCGACGAAGCGGATGCCGCCGGGGAGGAGATCGTCCCGGCGGAGGACGCCGACGCCCAGGAGCAGGCAAATCAGGCCGCCCAGGAGGCGGCCCAGGCTGCGGAGGAGGACGCCGCCCCAGAGGAAGCGGACTCTGACCCGGAGGAGGACGGGGAAACGGCCCAGGACGACGGGGACGGGGCGGATACAGAGCCGCTCCTGATCTGTATCGACGCAGGGCATCAGAGCAAGGCCAACACGGAAAAAGAGCCCATCGGCCCCGGCTCCTCCACCACAAAGGCCAAGGTAGCGGGAGGGACGCACGGGACCACCACCGGGCTTTACGAATACGAGCTGACCCTGGAAATCTCCCTGAAGCTCCAGGCCGAGCTGGAGAGCCGGGGCTATGAGGTCCTGATGGTGCGGACGGAAAACGACGTGGACATCAGCAACGCCGAGCGGAGCCAGATCGCCAACGAGGCCGGGGCAGACGCCTTTATCCGGGTACACGCCAACGGCTCGGAGGACAGCTCTGCCAACGGCGCCATGACCATCTGCCAGACCGCCTCCAACCCCTATAACGGCGACCTGTACGAGCAGTCCCGGGCACTGTCTGAGGCGGTGCTGGACGCTCTGGTGGCCGCCACCGGCTGCAAAAAGGAGTACGTCTGGGAGACGGACACCATGACCGGCATCAACTGGTGCCAGGTGCCCGTGACCATCGTGGAGGTGGGCTACATGACCAATCCCACGGAGGATCAGCTCATGGCCACCGATGCTTACCAGGAGAAGATCGCCTCCGGCATCGCCGACGGCATAGACGCCTACTTTGCCGCTCAGGGCGTGGCCGTATCCGGCGACGAGGCGGAGGTCCAGGAGGAAGCCGTCGTCGCCGACACGCAGTAGCATACATCAAAACGGCCTCCGTACAGCAGCGTACGGGGGCCGTTTTGATGTCTCAGCGCTGGCGCTGTCACTTCTCTTTTTTGGAGAGGTGGAGATGGGGCAGCCTTCCGGTGCCGTACTTGTCCTCAAAGTTGGCCCAGACGAAATTGAACACATTCCCCATAATGACAATATTGCCGCACAGAAACAGCCAGACCATCAAAATGATCACCGATGCCAGAGAGCCGTACACCGTGGTGTATCGGCCGGAGGCGGTGATGAACTGCGAGAAGATAATGGTGGCCACCACCAGGATGACAGAGGTCAGCAGGGCGCCGGGGCAGATGGTGCGCTTGTGCCGGGGCGTGCGGGCAGTGATCCGGTAGATCAGGGTCAGGAACAGAAAGATGACGGCAAAGGGCATCACGATCTGGATCAGCCGCCAGCCATAGTGAAGCACCGGAATATCCAGCAGCACCCGGACGGCGTCCAGCAGCCAGTCGCCCAGCAGCACGGTGAGCAGCGCGCCATAGATCATAATGAGCATACCCAGCGACATGAGAACGGAGAACACCACGCCCAGGGCGCCGCCCCGGACGCGCTCGCCGAAGATCTCGCCGAAGATGTCCATCAGCCCCCGGAAGGCCGCCGAGGAGGCGGTCAGGGTCATGACAACGCCGCCGCTGAGGAGCGCTGCGCTCTGATTTTCCGTCACATAGGCCAGATAGTCCTCCAAAATGGCGCCTATGGTGGAGGGGACTGCGGTTAAAATGCGGTTGAGCACGTCAGAGTCTTCGATGGGCAGCATACCAAGAATGGTAGAGATCACCATCAGCACCGGAAAGACGCTCAGCAGCATATAGTAGGCCAGCTGCGCACTGGCCCGGGAGATGCGCTTGTCCAGATAGATCCGCACCAGCTCCAGGCTGAACTGTACCGCGGTTTTGTCCTTCCACTTGTTCAATGCGTTCTTCTCCCCTTTCCGGGCGGTCGTCTGCTCCGTCCCAGTATATGCCGCCTGTTTACCAAAAAACCGTCTGCTTTTGGCAGACGGTTTGGTGCAGTACCAGTTTATCACAATCAGCCCTGAACAGCATTCAGCTTGATAGTCATCTGGCTCTTTTTGTTTGCAGCCTTGTTCTTGTGGATCAGGCCCTTGGCGGCAGCCTTGTCCACAGTCTTCACGGCAGCTTTGTAGGCGCTATCAGCCTCGCTGCGGTTGCCATCGGCCACGGCGGCATCAAACTTTTTCAGGGAAGTCTTCATGGCGGATTTCGCAGCCTTGTTCTGCAGGGCCTTGGCCGCATTCACCTTGACACGCTTCTTGGCAGACTTAATATTCGGCAAACCAAACACCTCCTCTAATAGCAAGTTGTACACGAATCCTGTGCGATTATGTATTCTATCATCTCTCCCGGAAAAAAGCAACTGTTTTTCCAAAAAAATTTAGGCGTCCGCCAGGGATAACCGTCCCGTGACCGGGGACACTGAACGCAAGCGCCTATGCGGTTTGGGAGGGATAAAAATGGCTGTTCCGCGCACCGACCTGGCGGTAGAAGCCGCCCGACAGCTCGCCCGTCAGGGGAGGCCGCCCCTCCCCGGAGTGAGAGAGCAGGTCTACACCGACCAGGGCTACCAGGTGACCCGGGTGGACATCACCAGCCCGGAGGGGGCAAAGGCGGTGGGCAAGCCCCAGGGACGCTATCTGACCCTGGATCTGGAGGGGCTGCTCCGCCGGGAGTCAGACGCCTTTCCCCGGGCAGCCCGGGCGGTGGCGAGTGAGCTGGGCAGCCTTCTGCCCCGTGAGCCGGAGGAGCCCTCCGTCCTGGTGGTGGGGCTGGGCAACCGGCTGGTCACGCCGGACGCCGTGGGCCCCCGGGCGGTGGATCACACCATGGTCACCCGCCATCTGGTGGCGCAGGAGCCGGAACGGTTCGCCCCTTTCCGCCCGGTGGCGGCTCTGGCCGCCGGGGTACTGGGCACCACCGGCGTGGAGAGCGGCGAGGTGGTTCGTGCGCTGGCCGATCGGCTTCGGCCGGGCCTGGTCATCGCCGTGGACGCCCTGGCCGCCCGGTCTGTCCGGCGGCTGTGCTCCACGGTGCAGATCGCAGACACCGGCATCATCCCCGGCTCCGGGGTGGGCAACGCCCGGCAGGCCCTGAACCGGGAGACGCTGGGCGTCCCCGTCGTCGCCCTGGGCGTCCCCACGGTGGTGGACGCCGCCACCCTGGCCGCCGACCTCACCGGCGAACAGCCGGGGCCATCCGCAGACGGGGGTCTTTCCGGCATGCTGGTGACGCCCAAGGACATCGACGTGCTGGTGTCGGACATCGCCAAGGTCATCGGCTACGGCATCGACCTGACCCTCCAGGAAGGGCTGACAGTGGAGGATGTGGATCTGTTTCTCTCGTGATGTCAGGGCTTGCTGTACCAGGAGATGAACCCAGCCAGCACGGCCACAGCGATATCGGCAGACCAGAAGATGCGGTCCGTGGTGAGATCCAGCAGCACCAGGATCACGAGGACCGCTGCCGCCACGACGCACCAGCGGAGGAGCAGGGCCCTGAAGGTGCCCGCCTGCCACCGCTGCACCACGTTCCGGCTGATGCAGGCCACCAGCACCACCGCCAGCAGGCCCAGAGAGATGGCCCAGATCAAAATCATAATGGTGGACATCCCGTCCAGGAGCCAGGACAGGATGAGCAGGCCGGTGGCCAGAGGAAAGGCGATAAAGGCGGTGCGGTTCAGCCGCTGTAACGTTGTGCGTTTCATGGATACCTCCAGACTGTGAGGGGCCGCGATGGGGAAAAGCCTGCCGGGCGAATGCACCCGCTTATGGCTGCGGGAAGATCTCCCGCAGCACCCGATGGCTGGCCTGTCCGTCGTCCATGGGAGTGTAGGTCCGGTTGAAGCGCTCATAGGCCTCGGCATACCGGAAGCCCCCGTTGAACTGCTCCAGGATGGCCGTCTCCAGCGCCTCCTGGGTGCGGAGGATGGGGAAGGGCAGCTCGGACAGGTCGATGTAGAAGTCCCGGAGCTGGTTCTGATAGCGCTCCAGGTCATACATGAACAGCAGGATGGGTCGGCGGAGAATGGCATAGTCGAAAAAGACGCTGGAATAGTCGGTGATGAGCATATTGGAGATGATATAGACCTCGTTCACATCGTCCACGTTCGCCACGTTGAACACCCGGCCCTCATACCGCGCAAAGTCGAACTGGTCCGCGATAAAATAGTGGGGCCGGAACAGGACGACGTACTCCTCCCCCAGCGTCTCCAGCAGCCGGTCGAAGTCCATCTCCAGGTGGAACCCGTAGGAATAGGCCTTGGCCAGCTTCTCGTCGTCCCGGTAGGTGGGGGCGTAGAGGATGACCTTCTTCCCCTCCGGCACCCCCAGCCGCTCCCGGACAGCGGCGGCGTCCTCCGGAGTGTACCGGGAGAGGAAATCGTTGCGGGGATAGCCCTGCTGGATCATGCGGACGTGCTTTCCGTAGTCCTTCAGGGCGAAGGCGGAGGTCAGCTTCTCCGTGTAGAAATCGGAGGGGGAGAGCATGACCGTCATCTTCTGCACCCGCTCCCGGTAGCGCTGGTGAATCTCCTCGGCGGTGTTGACGCTGTTGGCGTCCACCTGGATGTCACAGCCCAGCCGCTTCAGGGGGGTGCCGTGCCAGGTCTCGATCAGCTCCTGCCCCTTCCGGAGTTTGAAAAACCCCAGCGGCATGGAGTTGGTGACGATATACTTGGCCCGGGCACAGGCTATCTTGTGCCTCCGGGCGTTGTACCGCACCACCTGCGTCCGCGGCCCGGCGATCCGGTTGCGCCGCCCTGCCCCCTTGGTAAAGGCCCAGATAAAGCGGTAGTCCTGATAGGCCGGGTCGGACAGCATTTCCAGATACAGGGCCTTGGGGCTGCAGGTATACTGCCGCCCCTGAAAGGCGTCAAACACCACCAGATGCTCGTCCAGCGGCAGGACCCACCTGGCGATGAGGTACAGAATGCTCACCAGCCAGCGGTAAAACCGGTGCAGCAGCTGAAACAGCGGCGATTCCCGGTCGATATGGCTCCGAATAAAACGCTTTACGCTCATTTCTCTCTCCCCTTTCCCATGACCGCCTCTGTGACCCGGCGGGCGGCTCCTCCGTCGTCCAGGGGGGCGAACCGCTGCCGGAAAGCCTCCCATTGCCCGTCCCAGACAAAATGCTCCGCGGCCCGGATGGCGGGGGCCAGCTGGGCCTCCTCTGTCAGAATGGGGCCGGGCAGCTCGTCCGGGTCAAAGTAAAAGCCCCGCAGCCGGTCCCGATACTGCTCCAGGTCGTACATATAAAACAGGATGGGTCGGCGGAGCACAACGTAATCGAACATGGTGCTGGAATAGTCGGTGATCATCAGGTCGGCGGCCAGATACAGGTCGTTGATCTCCTCCGCCCCGGACACATCCAGCACAAAGCCGTTCCATGCGGAGAAATCGCAGGCGGTGGCCACCAGATAGTGGGCGCGGAACAGGATGACATAATCCTCCCCCAGCGCCGCCCGGAGCGCGGAGAAATCCACCGCCGGACGGTAGGCATACCCCGTCCCGGAGATGTGCTGGTCGTCCCGGAAGGTGGGGGCGTAGAGGACGACCCGCTTCCCCTGGGGGATGCCCAGCCTGCGCCGCATGGCCTGACATTCCTCCGCTGTGGCGTCGGCCAGGCGGTCGTTCCGGGGATAGCCCAGCTCCAGGACGGTCCCCGCCCTCCCCCGGCGGCCCAGCTGCCAGGCGGAGCGGAAGCATTCCGAGGCAAAGGGGGACGGGGAGAGGAAAAAGTCCACCTTCTCCCCCTCCAGCCGGTATTTCCGCCGGATCTCCGTCAGGGAGTTCATGGCGTTGCCCTCCTCCCGGATGTCGCAGCCCAGGCGCTTCAGGGGGGTGCCGTGCCAGCATTGGAGATAAATCTGCCCCCGGCGGGGGCTGATATGCTCCGGGAGGGTGGAGTTGAACACCCAGTAGCCCGCCCCGGCCATGGCCCGTTCAAAGGCCCTGCCGCCGAAGGGGATCACCTGGGTCCTGGGGTCAGCCGCCAGAGCCGTCTCCCCGGACGGCTCCGCCGCCCAGAGGAACCGGTACTCTCCGTAGGCGGGGGAGGCAAGCATATAGTCGTAGATAGCCCTGGGGCTGCATGAGCAGCTTTTTCCGTGATAGGAGCAGAACAGCACGGTTTTGGGGTCGGGCTCGACGCCCCAGGTGCGCAGCCGATAGGCCGCTCCCCGCAGCACCCGGAGGCAGCGCCGCACCAGCAGCCGCAGACCGGGGAACCGCTTGATGAGGTCGTAGGCCGCCCTTTTGACGCCGCCCTCCGGCATGGTACCGCCCCTTTCGATTCCTCTCATGATTTGAGGGACGCCGGAAGCGTCCCTCAGGCATGATTATTGTAACGAGACAAGGCCGGATTGTCAACCTTTTGTAAAGTGGCCCGGGCCGCGGTCACACGATCAGATCCCAAAGGCCCCCGTCCGTGTCGTCCAAAGTCAGGCATTTCGCCCGGTACAGGTCAAAGGCGGTTTGCTCCAGCGCCTCGTCCTCTGTGGACTCGTAGCTCTCCGCCTTTTCCTCGTCGTCCCCCACCAGGCGGAGCACCAGGGCGTCTCCCTCCGCCCCCTTCGTGGGGAGGAAGATGCCGAAGGTGTCGTCCATCACCTCCACCAGATCGTCCAGCTCGTAGACCGTCTCGCTGCCGTCCTCGTTTTCCACCGGGATGAGCACCCGCTTCTCGTCAGAGTCCAGGAACACCGCTGTTCTCCCCCTTCTCCAAAGGGTGGATCCGCCGATAGGTCAGAAATCCCTCCAGGATGAGAGAGGCCGCCACGGCGTCCACCGTATTTTTCCGTTTTTTTCCGTGCCGCCCGTTTTCCGACAGGATGCGGTGGGCGTCCACCGTGGTGCGCCGCTCGTCCCAGAGGGTGACGGGGAGGCCCGTCTCCTCCCGCAGCCGCCGGGCCAGGGCCTGGCTCTTTTCCGCCCGGTCGCCCAGGGTGTCATTCATGTTCTTGGGCAGACCCAGCACCAGCTCCTCCACCTGATGATCCCGGATGAGGGCTTTCAGCGATTCCACCACCTGATCCTGATCTCTGCTGTGGATGACGGTGGTATATCCCGCCAGCATCCCCAGGGCGTCGGAGATGGCGACCCCTGTCCGGGCGTCGCCGTAGTCGATGGCCAGTATCCGCATACGTCAGCCCTTCCGTCCGTACCGCTCTGCCAGCTTCGCAAACACCGGCAGCGACCGCTCGATGCGCTCTGTGGGCACGCAGAAGGCGATGCGGACGTGCCCCGGGCAGCCGAAGCCCCGTCCGGGCACCAGCAGCAGATCCAGCTCCCGGGCCGCCTGGGAGAACGCCTCGTCGTCCGGCTCCAGGGACTGGGGGAACAGATAGAAGGTGCCTCCGGGCACCGGGCAGCGGTAGCCCATTCCGGTCAGCTCGTCGACCAGCAGTCTGGCGTTTTTCTCATACACCGACAGGTCGGCGGTCAGGTCACAGCAGGCCCCCGCCACCCGCTGGATCAGGCTGGGGGCGCAGACGTAGCCCAGCGCCCGGCCCGCCCCGGCCACGGCGGCATAGACCGCGTCGCTGTCCTCCACGCTGCCGGGGACGTAGACGTAGCCGATACGCTCCCCGGGGAGGGACAGGGATTTGGACCAGGAATAGCACACCAGCGTATTCCCATAGAGTTTGGGGATATAGGGCACCTCCACCTCGGCAAAGGCGATCTCCCGATAGGGCTCGTCGCTGAGGAGGTAGATGGGATGGCCCCACCGGTTCTGTGCCGCCTCCAGCAGAGCGGCCAGGCGCTTCAGCGTCGCCTGGGTATACACCGCGCCGGAGGGGTTGTTGGGGGAGTTCACGATCACCGCCCGGGTTTTGTGGGACAGCAGCCCCTCCAGCGCGTCAAAGTCGATCTGGAAGCGCTCCGTCTCCGGGGGCACCAGCTTCATCACCGCACCGGCGCCCTGGATGAACACCTGGTACTCCGGAAAATAAGGGGCGAAAACCACCACCTCGTCCCCCGGCTCGCACAGACCTGCAAGGCAGCAGCTGAGGGCGGCGGCGGCTCCTGCGGTGAGGTAGAGCTGCTCCGCCGTGCAGTCCACCCCGAAGCGCCGCCGGATAGAGGCGGCGATCTGGCCCCGGGCCACCGGGTCTCCCGGCGCGCTGGTGTAGCCGTGGAGGGCGCAGGGATCCGTCTCGTCCAGCAGCCGGCGGATCGTCTCGTTCACCTGGGGAGGCGGGGCCACGCTGGGGTTGCCCAGGGAGAAGTCGTACACCTTCTCCCGGCCCACCACGGCGGCCCGCCGGTTGCCGTACTCAAACAGCTCCCGGATCACCGACCGCTCCCGGCCATATTGCAGCATCTGTTCATTCATGTATGGTCGCCTCTTTTTTCCGGAGCGTATCAGCCCCGGTGATTTTGATCCTGTGGTGCGTCCCTCACCCCGCCGCTTCCGCCAGCTCCGCCTCCCAGACGGTCTGCTCCGGCCAGCCGGCAGTGTCAAACTCTGACCGGATGAGAGAGAAGTGCCAGGTCAGCTTTTCCTGGATATGGGAGCTGGAGAACCATCTGTTCGGCCCGCTGTCCGGGTCGGCCAGCAGATATTCCATCAGTCTGGCCCGGTCCTCCGTGGGGTAGGTGGTGGAGTAGGCGTCCACAAAATAGACGCTCTCCACGTCCCCGTTGTAGTAGGCCGAGCCGTCGGCGGTATAGGTGGTGTCCCCCCACTCGTAGCTCACGCCGTCCTCGTCGATGTAGGCGTAGTGGTATTCAAACCCCTCCGGGTTCATGGCGTTCCAAATCTCCTCGTCCAGAGCCAGCCAGAGCTGGTGATCCAGGATATGAGTCAGCTCATGGATCACATCCTGGGCGCGGACATACCCGCTGGCGTCCAGCGCGATCAGCTCCAGATCCCCCACCTGGCAGGACAGCCCGCCGGGATTGGCGATATTCTGGCCAGGGTCGTTGGGGGTCATGGTCCCGGAGAGGTAGAAGCAGATCCCCCGGGTGTCGCTGCCCCCCAGCTGCTCCAGATAGCCCTCCGGATAGCGGGAAAAGGCCGCCTCCAGGGCGTCCAGGGCGGCGTCGATGCTGGCGGCGTCGGCGCAGACGGACAGGGTATAGTCCGGGAAGGCGACGTCCAGCACCGCCTCCCCCGTGTAGATGTACACGCCGTACTGCTCCGACAGCCGGACCGCCCGCTCCGTCGTGTCGCTGTAGCTCTCCGGCCGGAGCGAGGTCAGCTCCTCCGTCTCCCCGTCCGTCAGATTTCCTGTCCCGTAATCCCAGAGGATCGGGGTCTGGACGCCGTCCGCCCACTCCATATAGAGCAGGCTCCTGCCGGAGACCTGGCCCTGCCGGGCCGGGCAGAGCCAGCCCACATACTCCTCAGCCGAAATCGTATCCGGGTATCGGGAGAGCAGAGAGGCGGAAAATCTCCCTTCCGCCTGCTGTGTTCCGGCACAGGCGGTCAGGGTGAAATCGGTCACGGAACGCTCCGCCGCATCCGTCATGACCTCCCACCGGCAGGCGAGGGCCTCGGCGCAGGCGCCGTCATAGACCCTGCGCAGTTCCCCGGTCTCCAGACTCATCACCAGAGTCACCGCCTGTCCGTCGGCGGTGTCGGCGGACAGCACCGCCTCCCCCTCCGCGGTCAGCCCCTCCAGCCAGATATAGAGATAGCTCACCGGGACGGCGCCCACCTGGGCGATCTCCAGGGTGTCCAGATCCATCCGCCGGAGGCCATAGCTGCCGGAGACGTACCAGTAGAGGGCGTCTTTCGTATATACCCCGCTGTAGTAGTCGGGGGCGCCGTCGTCATAGGAGACGGGAAGCTCCTGCGCCGTCCCGTCCTCCCGCACCAGAAAGCACTGCTCCTCCTGGCCGGAGCTGACGACGACGATGGGTTCCGCCGAAATGAGATACCGGCTGCACCAGCTCCAGTCCTCCGCCGGGTCGGCGCTGTCGGCGGAGATGCTCTCCGACCAGTTCAGTTGACATAATGTTTCTACCGCTCCGGTCTCCAAATCCAGAGTGAGCAGGGTGTCCTGCTGCGCTCCGGTGAGGAACAGGACGGTGTTCTCGTCCAGCAGGGCCATGTCCGCAATGTCCAGCTCAGCGAGCTGGGGCAGCAGACTCAGCTCATAAAAGCCCTCCGCCCCGGGGACGGCCGCATCGGACAGGTCGAACGCCTCCTCCGCGGAGGCCTCCGGCTCCGAGGCCGGGCGCTCTGTCCCCTCGTCCGCCGAGACGTTTGGGGCGATCTCCGCCCCGTTGTCCGTCTCCTGTGGGAGCGCGCAGCCGGAGAGGGTCACGGCCAGCGCCAGCAGAACGGCGAGAACGGTCTTTTTCATATGGGGAATCCCCCCTTTTGGAAAGGTTGTTTTCTTCCCCTATGCTACCGTCTCCCCGGGAGATTGTCAAGGGCCAGCCTGACAATGAAAGGATTGTTTAGCTTTGCCGCTTTAATGTGTGAAGTATACCATATTCCGCCGCAAATGGCAATCGGGCATTTGGGGCAGACGGCGCATCTCTTTGCGGGAACGTCTGCCCTCAGCGTGTCCTTGCCGGTGAAAAAATCCCCGTAAATCCCCGTTTTTGTCCCGAAACCGGCGGCAAGACCGGTTGACCGGGCAATGGGAGTTGTGCTAAAATGACGGACAGTGAAATTTGCGTTCTGCGGCGATCGTCCCGCCGGAGACGCCGAGAGGGAAGCTGTACATGAAAACCTTGATCGATCAAATCTCCGCTGTCCTGGCCCAGGGCTTTGCCGACGCCGGGTACGACCCCGCCCTGGGCCGGGCCACCGTCTCCAACCGTCCCGACCTGTGCCAATACCAGTGCAACGGCGCCATGGCCGGGGCCAAACAGTACCACAAGGCCCCTCTGGTCATCGCCCAGGAGGTGGCGGCGGCAGTGGGCGTCAATCCCATGTTCTCCATGCTGGAGGCCGTCCGCCCCGGCTTTCTCAACCTGAATCTCAGCCCCGACTTCCTGGCAGATCGTCTGGCCGAGCTGGATGCCGACCCCCTCCGGGGGGTGGAGCAGGCGGAGCATCCCCTGACCATCGTGGTGGACTACGGCGGCCCCAACGTGGCAAAGCCCCTCCATGTGGGGCATCTCCGCTCCGCCATCATCGGGGAGAGCATCAAGCGCACCTGCCGTTTCCTGGGCCACAGGGTCATCGGAGACGTACATCTGGGGGACTGGGGCCTCCAGATGGGCCAGATCATCACCGAGCTGCGCTGCCGTCAGCCGGAGCTGCCCTATTTTGATGAGAGCTTCACGGGGCCGTATCCCCAGGAGGCCCCCTTCACCATCTCCGACCTGGAGGAGATCTACCCCGCCGCCAGCGCTCGGTGCAAGGTGGATGAGGACTACCGGAAGGCGGCCCAGAACGCCACCTGGGAGCTGCAAAGCGGCCGCCCCGGCTATCGCGCCCTGTGGCGGCACATCGTCGACGTCTCCGTGGCCGATTTGAAGCGGAACTATCGGCGGCTGGACGTGGATTTTGACCTGTGGTATGGGGAGAGCGACGCGCAGCCCTATATCCCTCCCATGGTGGACGCCATGAAGAGGGGGGGCTACGCCTACCTCAGTGACGGCGCCCTTGTGGTGGACGTGCAGGAGGAGAGCGACACCCGGGAGGTCCCTCCCTGCCTCATCCTGAAGTCCGACGGGGCCGCCCAGTACGAGACTACCGACCTGGCCACCATCGTCCAGCGGGAGGCGGACTTCCACCCCGACCGGATGATCTATCTGGCGGACAAGCGCCAGGAGCTTCACTACGTCCGGGTGTTCCGCTGCGCCTACAAGACGGGGCTGGTGGATCGGGACAAATGCAGTCTGGAATATGTGGGCTTCGGCACCATGAACGGCAAGGACGGCAAGCCCTTCAAGACCCGGGAGGGGGGCGTGCTCCGGCTGGAATATCTGTTGGAGGACGTGAGCCAGGCGGTCTATGACAAGTCCAGGGCCGCCAACCCCAGCCTGGCCGAGGAGGAGCTGCGGGAGATCGCCGACAAGGTGGGGTTGGCCGCCATCAAATACGGCGACCTGTCCAACCAGCCCGCCAAGGACTATATCTTCGACATCGAGAAGTTCACCGCCTTTGAAGGGAACACCGGCCCGTATATCATGTACACCATGGTGCGGATCAAGTCCATCCTCGCCAAATATGCCGCCGCCTTCCCGGAGGCGGAGGCCGGACGCATCCTGCCCCCGGAGAGCCGGAGCGAGACCGGCCTGGCCCTGGCCCTCTGCCGCTTCAACGAGGCGGTGTACGAGGCATACGACCAGAAATCCCCCAGCCGCCTGTGCCGCTATATCTACGACCTGACGGGCGCTCTGAACCAGTTCTATGTGGAGCACAACATTATGAAGGAGCCGGACGCAAGGCGCCAGGCGGGGTATATCGCCCTCATCCGGCTGGTGCTTCATGTGCTGGAGACGGCCATCGACCTGCTGGGCTTCTCCGCCCCCGACCGGATGTGACAGGGGCAACGGCAAACCTGACAGCTTTCTCAATTTTTAACCTTTGTTCATGCTTTTTTGGGGCAAACGCAGTATGATACTGCCAACGAACACAGAGACAGGCCGCCGGAGTTGAGTCCCCGGCGGATGCAGGAGGAATCAACATGACGGAATCAGGCGAAAAGCGCCCAGCGCTGCAAAAACGGTGGCTGGTGCTGGGGGCGATCCTTTTGGTCGCCCTGATTTTCCTGATCCCCTTTATCCAGGGCGGCGGGGCCAGGGTGGACACCACAGTAGAGGTGGATACCGAAACTGCCGTCACCGGAACCATTCGGGAGACGGTGTCCGCCTCCGGCAACGTCCAGTCCGCCAGCAGCGAACCGGTGACCGCCACATACAGCGGCGTGATCGCCTCGGTGGACGTCAGCGAGGGAGACGTGGTGGAGGCCGGGGACGTGCTGGCCACCTATGACACCGACGACCTGACCGCACAGATCGAGTCCCTGCTGGATCAGCTGGAGGCGCTGGACGCTCAGCTGGCGGAGACGGAGCAGGGCGGCGGGGCGCAGCTCACCGCCGAGACCGCCGGTCTGGTCAAGGCGATCTACGCCGACCGGGGCGACCTGGCCAAAGAGGTGACCGCCGCATACGGCGGCCTGCTGGAGCTGTCCACCGACGGTCTGCTCCGGGTGGAGCTGACCCTGGGGGAGGACGTCGACCTCCGGGCGGGAGATGCCGTCACCGTCACGCTGGGAGATGAGGAGATCGAGGGTTCGGTGGACTCGGTGAACGCCGAGGCCGGCGTCGCCGTCGTCACCTTCCCGGACAGCGCCAGCCGTCCCATCGGGGAGACTGCCGCCGTCACCGGAGCGGACGGGGCCGCGCTGGGCAGCGGGACCGTCGCCTCCAATAGTCCGGCGCTCATCGCATGGGAGAGCGGCATCGTCTCTGCCATTCTGGTAGCGGTCGGAGACGAGGTCGCCGAGGGCGACCCTCTCGTCCGCTGCGTGGACGAGACCTATGACGAGACCTGGAGCTCCCTGACGGAGCAGCGGGAGTCCCTGGCGGCGGAGCTGTATCGCCTCCGCCAGTTCCGGGAGAAGCCGGAGCTGACGGCGAAGGCCAGCGGCATCGTCACCGATCTGACCCTGACCGTGGGTCAGACCGTGGAGGCGGAGGCGCAGGTCTGCTCCATCACCTCCACCAGCTCCTTCCAGGTTCAGCTGCTGGTCTCGGAGCAGGAGATTAAGCAGGTTCAGGCGGGCCAGGACGCGGAGCTGACCTTCGCCAACGAGGCCGACGAGGTGGACGCCACCTACACCGGCCAGGTGACTGAGGTCGCCGATACCGCCGGGGACTCGGATGATGAGACGGTCTGTGCCGTCACCGTCTCCCTGGAAAATGCCCAGGGCCTCCAGGTGGGAGACGCCTGCGACGCCGTCATCATCCTGGACGAGGCGGAGAACGCCGTACTCATCCCCATCCAGGCTCTGACCATTCAGTCCGACGGCACCCGTTCCGTGGAGATCGCCTACGGCGACGGCCTGACCAGCGCCGTCTCCGTGGAGGTGGGCCTGACCAGTCAGGATCAGGTCCAGATCCTCTGGGGCGTGGAGGCGGGAGACGAGGTGGTGGTCGCCTCCCGGGTGACGGAGACCACCGTGTTCACCTTCTTCAACCACGAGTGGGTCATCGACCAGAGCGAGAGCGAGTATCAGGGAGGCGTTTCCTCTCTCCCTGAGGCGGAGGACGAGGCCGGCGATTCGTAGTCGGCGGCTTATAACCGGATAAAAGCTGCACCCTGCCGGGGCTCCCGGTGGGGTGCAGCTTTTTTGCAGGGCATCCTCTAAAGGCCGATGATCTCCGCCCCCAGGGCCAGGGCCTCCTCCCGGATGTGGGTGGTCATGAGCAGCAGGCGACCGTTCTGCCGCTGGCGCACATACCGGATGACCCGGCCTCTCGTCTCCTCGTCCAGGCCGGTGAACGGCTCGTCCAGGAGCAGCACGTCCGAGGGGGCCAGCACCGCCCGGACGATGGCCGTCCGCCGTTTCATCCCTCCGGAGAGGGTGCTGACCGGCCTGTCCAGGCAGTCGGACGGGAGAACGGACGCCAGCTCCCGTCGAACGGCCGCTCTGTCCGGCTTTGCCTGCACCAGAGCCACGTTGGTCACCGGGGAGAGGTGCTCGCACAGCCGGTCCTCCTGAAAGACCATGGAGACCCTCGCCCGGTCAAAGCCCAGAATACGCCCCTCGTCCGGGGTTTCCAGCCCCGCCAGCAGACGGAACAGGGTGGTCTTTCCCCCGCCGGAGGGGGCCATGACCGCCACGCAGGCCCCGGCGGGGAAGGACAGGCTCACCCCGTCCAGCACGGTCAGCGGGCCGTAGCGCTTGGTCAATCCCTCACAGCCGTAGATCATCGGTCCCCTCCAATCTCCGGGCGGCTTGGCCCAGCAGCCAGAGAAACGCCCGCTCAAACAGGGCGCTCAGGGCCAGGATCACGAAGGTCCAGGCAAACAGGTCGTCGATCTCCAGGTAGATCTTGGCGAAGTAGAGCTGCTGCCCGATGGAGTGGAGCGGCGTGCCGATGACCTCCGCCGCCACCCCGGACTTCCAGCTCATCCCCAGGGCCAGCTGGCACCCGCTGGTCAGCGAGGGCAGCAGGGCGGGGAGATAGACATACCGGAACCGCCGCCAGGGGGAGATGCGGAACACCCGGCTCATCTCCAGCAGCTGCCGGTCTGCCCGCTCCAGACCCTCCCTCGTCTGGAGGTAGAGGATGGGGAAGGCCACCAGAAAGACGATGAGAAAGGTCAGATTCTGGGAGCCCACCCACACCAGGGCCAGAATGACGAAGCAGGCCACGGGCACCGACTTCATGGCCGTCACCGCCGGGGCCAGGATGTCCCCCACCAGGGGGACCCGGTGGGCCAGTCCCCCGGCGGCCAGCCCGGCGGCAAAGGCCAGGAGGAATCCCCCCAGGATGCGCAGGAAGGTGAACAGCACCGTCTGCCAGAACGCGGCGGTGACGATCAGCTCCAGCAGCGCCCGGAACGCCTCCGCCGGACCGGCGAGAATGACGCTCTGGTTCACCCAGAGGCTGGCCAGCTGCCAGAGGGCCAGCCATCCCAGGGCGATGAGCAGCTTCTTCAACCCCGGCTTACCCAAGGTAATAGAATGCGTCCCCCGGCAGCTCCCCGCCCACGGAGGAGGGCTCCAGGTCGTACAGCACCTGGAGATAGGCGGAGACCATATCCTTCATATCCTGTCCGGTGACGCAGGTGACGTTGCAGTAGGGGATGGCGGTTTCCGCCACGGCGACGCTGTCCATGATGCCCAGATCGACCATGCGCTGGGCGGTGGCGCTCACATCCTCGTTGGCGGCGGTGGTGCTGGTCAGGTGGTCGGCCAGGAACTGGGCCACCGCCTCCGGGTACTCCTCCAGGAAGGCGGTGCGCACCACGGTGACGCCGGTGATCAGATCGGTGTCGGACACCTTGCCCCACTCCTCGGTGAGGTCGAGCACGATGGAGAAGCCCTCCAGCTTGTTCAGGGCGGCGGTGACAGACGGCTGGGGCAGCAGGCCCACCCCCTCCGGGTCGGCGGTGAGGGCGGCGATGACCTCTGTGGCCTCGGACTGATATTCCACCGTCACATCGTCCAGGCTCATGTCATGCTGGGCCAGAAGGTACTGGAGCACATAGTCGGGGGACGTCCCCTGTCCGGGGAGGTAGATCGTCCGGCCCGCCAGGTCCTCAATGGAGGAGATGGAGTCGTCCGCACTGATGACGTACAGCACCCCCAGGGTGTTCACATTGATGCAGGTGACGCCGCCTTCAATCTTGGTGTTCCAGATGGCGGCGGCGTTGGCGGGGATGAGGGCGATGTCCAGCTCACCGGAGACCATCTCCGTCAGCAGGGCGGAGGCGTCCGTCTCCATGGTATAGCTGTAGTCGGCGGAGTCCCAGCTCATCATCTCCACCAGGCCGATGGAGGTGGGGCCCTTCAGGGAGCCGATGCGGGTGACGACGGTTTCGGCCCCGCTCTCCTCCCCGGAATCTTCTGTTTCCTCTGGCTCGGCGGCCTCAGGCTCCGTCTCCGTCTCCTCCGGCTCGGCGGTCTCTCCGTTTTCCTCCTCCGTTGCGTCCTCTGCGGCGGTGTCGGCGGCATCCTCCGCCGTGGCCGTCTCTGTCTCTGTGCTGCCGCAGGCGGCCAGGGCAAGCGTCATGGCCAGGGCCATGAGCAGGGCAAGCAGTCTCTTTTTCATGGTGAATATCCTCCTGTTTTGTCCCCCAGACGCAAAAACGTCCATGCCCGGGGCATGGACGTACTGCGGCCTTGCAGCATCCGTCTTCCCCCGCAGCACTGCTTTGGCGTCAGAGTCTGATGTCGGTGATATGGTAGCATAAACCGGGGAAAAGCACAAGGGGGTTATGTGGAAAATCACACTCCCTCCGGAAACAGCTCCGCCAGCTTGTCCCGGATGGACATCAGGTCGTCGAAGGTCTCCGGGCGCTTGCTCTCGTCCCGCAGGAGGGCGGAGGGGTGGTAAATGGCGGTCATCCACACGTCGCCCCGCTGCACCCACTGGCCGTGCTCCCGGGTGATGCGGTAGTCCGACCGGATCAGGCGCATGGCGGCAATGCGGCCCAGGCAGACGATGACCCGGGGCTGGAGCAGCCGGGTCTGCTCCCGGAGATAGCCGATGCACGCCTCCTGCTCCGCCGCCAGCGGGTCGCGGTTCCGGGGCGGACGGCACTTTACGATGTTGGTGATGTAGTACTGTGTGCGGTCCAGGTCGATGATCGCCATCATCTGATCCAGCAGCTGCCCCGCCGGGCCCACAAAGGGGATGCCGGTGAGATCCTCCTGCTGGCCGGGGCCCTCCCCCACCAGCAGGAGCTTCGCCGAGGTGCTGCCGTCTCCAAAGACCAGGTTCGTTCGCGTCTCCCCCAGAGAACACTGGCGGCAGCGCTCACATTCCCGCCGAAGGTTTTCCCAGTCGGTCATATTTTCCCTCCTCACATTTTTCCCTATCCGGCAAAAAACGGTTCCCCCGGCTCCAACAGGGCCAGTATCTCCGCCAGCTGTCCGGCCGGTATCTGGCCGGGAGCGGAGGCCCGGGCGGCGGAGCCGAAGGTGATGGCGGAGCCAAACACCTCTCCCGCCAGGCGGCTCACCGCGCCCAGCCCGCCCATGCTCATGGTGACCACCGGCCGTCTCGCCTGCTCCGCCGCCCGACCGGTGGCGGAGAGGAGGGCCAGCACATCCGACCGGCTGCGGGGCATCACCGCCAGCTTGGAGATATCCGCCCCCAGGCCGTCCATCCAGGTCAGACGGCGCACCATCTCGCTCTCCTCCGGCGTGCGTTCAAAATCGTGGCTGGAGAGCAGGGCCAGAACGCCCGCCCGGTGGCAGCTCCCGATGAGAGAAGAAATTGCCTCCCCGGCGGTGAACGCCTCGATGTCCACCATGTCCGCCAGACCGGAGGACGCCAGGGCTCGAATTAAGTTGACATAATCTTTTTGTGGGATCTCCCGCCGTCCCCCCTCCTTCGCCGTGCGGAAGGTGGCCAGGATGGGCAGCTCTCCCAGGGCGGCGCGAAGGGCCGTTCCCGCCTCCAGCAGAGCCGTCCGGTCTGACCAGCGGGCGAACCAGTCCACCCGCCACTCCGCCAGGTCGGCGGGGACGGCCTTCACCTGCTCCGCCTCGGCCAGCAGCGCCTCTTGCGTCTCCCCCAGGACGGGGACGGCGATCTTGGGCCGACCCGTCCCGATGGTCAGTCCCCTCACTGTGACAGGCTCCACGGTGTTCCCTCCTCACAGCCCCAGCAGGGGCATAATCTGCTCTACGGGCATCTCCTGTCCCGTCCAGTAGCGAAAGGACTCCGCTCCCTGGTAGAGCACCATCCGGTCTCCGTTCTGGGTGCGGCAGCCCGCCGCCCGGGCCATACGGAGCAGCTCCGTCTCCCTGGGGGCATAGATGGCATCCGTGACCGCCAGACCGGGATAGAAAAAGCTCCCGTCCGGGACGCAGCTCTGTCCCTCCAGGCGGCCCATGCCCACGTTGGTGGCGTTGGACAGGAGGCAGGAGCTTTGTATCTCCTCCCGCAGCCGCTCCCGGCAGACCGGGTCGTCGTTGTTCAGCTCCCACAGCCGCACCCGACAGCCTGTCCGGGCCTGGATCTGGGCGGTCAGCGCCTCCGCCTGGGGCCACCGGGGGCTTCTCCGGTTGAATACGGCGATCTCCCGGACGCCGTTCAGCGCCGCCTGGGCCAGGATCGCCTTGGCCGCGCCGCCGGTGCCCAGGACGGTGATCTTCTCCCCGGACAGGGAGACGCCCAGGTCGGCCAGCCCTCTGGCCCAGCCCGCCCCGTCGGTGTTGTGGCCGGTGAGGCAGCCCCCGTCGTTGACGATGGTGTTCACCGCCCCCGCCAGCTGGGCCTCCGGGGCGATCTCGTCCAGATAGTCCATCACCCGCTGCTTGTTGGGCATGGAGAGGTTGGCCCCCCGCATTCCGAAGGTGCGGATGGCGGCGACGGCATCGCCCACGGCGGGCTCGTCCACATCAAAGGCCAGGTAGACATAATCCAACCCCAGCAGCCGGAATGCGGCGTTGTGCATCAGGGGGGATTTGGAGTGGGCGGCGGGATGGGCCAGCAGAGCGATCAGCCCGGTGTGGCCGGTGATGGGGATCTCCATGGGCGTTGCCTCCTTTGCTGTCTGTTCTTCCTGCTGCCATTATACCAGAGGGCGGGCTGTTTTGCCAGATAAATATGGAAATACGCCTCTCTGTGGCCGACAAAAGGCCGCAGAGAGGCGCATCCGCTCCGTCACCGGTTTCCGTACATTTTCTCGTAATAGTTCTGGTACTCTCCGGAGATGATCGTCTCCCACCACTCCCGGTTGTCCAGATACCACCGGATGGTCTTTTTGATGCCGTCCCGGAACTTTGTCTCCGGCAGCCAGCCCAGCTCGTCGTGGATCTTGGTGGGGTCGATGGCGTAGCGCATATCGTGGCCCTTCCGGTCGGTGACAAAGGTGATGAGGCTCTCCGGCTTGCCCAGCTCGTGACAGATGAGCTTTACGATGTCGATGTTCGCCATCTCGTTGTGGCCGCCGATGTTGTACACCTCGCCCACCCGGCCCTGGCGCACCACCAGGTCGATGGCCTTGCAGTGATCCTCCACATACAGCCAATCCCGGACGTTTTTTCCCTCGCCGTAGACGGGCAGGGGCTTGTCGTTCAGCGCGTTGGCGATCATCAGGGGGATGAGCTTCTCCGGGAAATGGTAGGGGCCGTAGTTGTTGGAGCAACGACTCACCGTCACCGGCAGACCGTAGGTGCGATGATAGGCCAGCACCAGCAGGTCAGCCCCCGCCTTGGAGGAGCTGTAGGGAGAGCTGGTGTGGATGGGCGTCTCCTCGGTGAAGAACAGGTCGGGCCGGTCCAGGGGCAGGTCGCCGTAGACCTCGTCGGTGGAGACCTGGTGATACCGGGTGATGCCGTATTTCCGGCAGGCGTCCATCAGAGTGGCGGTGCCGATGATGTTGGTCTGGAGGAAGATGCCCGGGTCCTCGATGGAGCGGTCCACATGGCTCTCCGCGGCGAAGTTCACCACCACGTCGGGATGCTCCTCCTCGAAGAGCCGCTCCACCGCCGCCCTGTCGCAGATGTCGCCCCGGACAAACCGGAAGCCGGGGTCGTCCATCACCGGAGCCAGGGTGGAGAGGTTGCCCGCATAGGTCAGCTTATCCAGGCAGACGATCCGATCCTCCGGGTGCTGCTTCCGCATATAGAAGATAAAGTTGGAGCCGATAAACCCGGCCCCGCCGGTCACGATGTATGTCATCTCAGCGACTTCCTCCCGTCGTCTCTTCTTCGCACCGAGCTGATCACCTTGCTGTCCGCCACGTTTTTCAGGTGGTGGCCGTAGGGGGATTTCCCATATTTCTCGGCGGAGGCCATCAGGGCGTCCCGGTCGATCCAGTCATAGCGGTAGGCGATCTCCTCCGGGGCGGAGATCTTGATGCCCTGGCGCTGCTCCACCATGCGCACGAACAGGGCGGCCTCCACTAGACTGTCCATGGTACCGGTATCCAGCCAGGCATAGCCCCGGCCCAGCAGCTCCACCGACAGATTCCCCTCGTTCAGATAGAGCTCATTGAGGGAGGTGATCTCCAGCTCTCCCCGGGGAGAGAATTTCACCTGTCTGGCCTTTTCCGCCACCCCGGCGGGATAGAAATACAGGCCGGTGATGGCGTAGTTGCTCTTGGGATGCTCCGGCTTTTCCTCCACGGAGATCACCTTGCCGTCCCCGTCGAATTCCACCACGCCAAACCGCTCCGGGTCGTTGACGTAGTAGCCAAAGACGGTGGCCTTGCCCCGCCGGGCCGCCCGCGTTGCAGAGCGGAGGGTGTGGGAGAAGCCGCTGCCGTAAAAGATGTTATCTCCCAATATCATGGCGCAGCTGTCGTCCCCGATGAACTCCTCTCCGATGAGGAACGCCTGGGCCAGCCCCTCCGGTTTGGGCTGCACCGCATAGGAGAGGTTGACGCCGAACTGGCTCCCGTCCTCCATCAGCTCCCGGAACCGGGGGATGTCCTGGGGCGTGGATATGATGAGGATATCCCGTATCCCTGCCAGCATCAGGGTGGAGAGGGGATAGTAGATCATGGGCTTGTCATACACCGGGAGCAGCTGCTTGGATGTGACCCGGGCCAGGGGATACAGCCGGGTACCGGAGCCGCCGGCCAGAATGATTCCTTTCATCTCAGGGCCTCCTTTGTCTCTTTCGGTCTGTTTTCTCTGTGCCGTCTCTCGTCAGGGCACGGTATACTCCTCGGGCTGAAGCACCCGCAGCACCCGGGCGGGATTGCCCGCCACCACCGTATTGTCCGGCACATCGTGGGTCACGATGCTGCCGGAGCCTACGATGGCGTTCTTCCCGATATAGTTGCAGCTGGGCAGGATGACCGCCCGGGCCGCGATCCACGCCCCGTCCCCCACGATCAGATGGGAGACCGGCATGCTCTCCGGCGTCAGCTTCACCCGCTCCGGGCCTAAGTTGTGGTCGTGGGTCAGCACCTTGGCCCCCTCGGAGAACCACACGTCGTCCCCGATGACCACGCCGCCCACATAGTCGATCTGCACGTTGGCAGACAGGCCCACCCGGGCGCCGATCCTGATGGTATGGGGCGTCGTATCCGGGGTCTTGCTCTCCCCTGTCCGGCGATGGCCCAGGAGGATGGTGACATGGTTAGAGATGTAGCTGGGATTGGGGCCGATGTCGAACACCGCCCGATAGGCCCAGATCCGCAGCTTGTTCAGGCCGGGCAGCTCGAACAGGGTCAGTCCGAAGATCATCTGCACCAGCCGTTGCAGGGCATTTTTCATTTTCTCAGCCTCCCAATACCGCCGTCAGGCCGATCGCCGCCGAGAGCTCCTGGAAATCTACCCGGGAGACGATGATGCCCACGATAATGAGCAGCGCGCCCACCACCTTTTTCACAGTGGGCTTCTCCTTGAAGCAGACGGCGGACAGGATAATGATCCAGATAAAGCTGGTGGAGGTGATGCAGGGCAGCACCGACAGGGGCAGATCCCGCAGGGCCAATGCGTTAAAAAAGAGGGACACCACCATCAGCACATAGGCGGTAATGACCCGGACATTCAGGTACTTTCCGAGGAAGGAGCTGTGCTCCCGGCCCGCCTCGGATTTCAGCAGGAGCTGCCCCACGACGGCCACCAGCACGGAGGCTACGGCATACAGATAGCTAATGGTCATCGGACATACTCACCACCATTCCCAAAATGATAATTGCCATGCCAATGATATTCTGAACGGTGATTGTCTCGTGGAACAGCGCCACCGCCCAGAAGAAGAACAGAACGTAGGTCCCGCCCTTTCGCATATAGGCAGTTCCCAGGGGCATCCGCTCCAGCATCAGCTGCCAGCAGATGGCGTCCACACCGAAGATGGCCACCGAAACCAGGTAGAACATACAGAACTCGAAGGACAGGGTGGGATATTGGCCCGCCATCTTGAGCAGCGCTGTGCTCAGGCTCTCGATAAAGATGACAAAGGCCACCATCAGGTACAGATTTCGCTTTTTGGATAAGAATTGATCGATCAAGATTGGATGCCTCCCGTCGTCACTTCACATTACACACGATCATCCGCAGCTTGCCGTTGGGGTCGGCGGGGATCTCCTCCAGCCACTCATACTCAAACCGGAACTCATGGTTCAGCACCGGGGCAAACAGCTCGGTGTACCGCCGCTCGATCTCCTCGTTGCTCAGGTCGGAGGCCGGGTCCTTGACCAGCTGGATGCGGATCCGGTCGTAGCTCTCCTGGATGAACCGGCTCTGGACGATGTCCAGGTTGGTGGCGTAGTTCACCACCACCTCGATGTTGCCCCATTCGGTCACAGACCCGTCTTTGTGGCGGATGACGTCGTTCATCCGGCCCAGAATGGCGGTGATGAAGCGGATACCCTCCTTCTGGTAGCTCTCCATCCGGTCCCGGGTGGTGTAGTTGATGATGGGCAGGTCGGTCTTGAACAGGGGCGTCACCGCCGCCATGCCGTTATCCGAGGGGTTGCCGTCGTCGTCATAGATGTTGATGACATGGGTGTCGTTGTTGACTACGAACTCCCTGCTGCCCGGAAGCCGGGTGGCGCAGCTGCCCACCTCGGAGAGGCCGTAGGCGTTGAGCAGGCCGGGGCCGAACATCTCCAGCAGCAGCCGCTCAGACTGGCTGTCCAGCATCTCGCTGATGGGGGCGTACAGCTTGGGCTGCCACAGGTAGAGATGGTTCTCCTTGGCGTACTTTGCCACACGCACCAGGACGTTTTTGTGGGTATAGAGAAAATAGGGCTTGTAGTCGTTGATCTCCCGGAGCAGCTGTTCGCTGGGGATGCGGTTCTTGATGGAGTCGGACATCTCCTTCCACCGGGTATCCAGCAGCCTGGCCATCAGGGACTTTTTGCCCCCGGTGGTGGTGTGGAGGGAGTTGGGCCGGTGGAGGTTTTTGTGGACGATGGGGATAAAGCCCCCCATCATCAGCACCCGCATCCAGTTGGCCTGGGCGGCGGCGTTCTCCCGGGGGGAGAACAGCGTCTTGAGGGGCAGGCCGGTGGAACCGCTGGTGGGATTGACGTGCCAGTCCCGATATTTCTCCGGGTGCTCCGCCAGCTCCCGGTCTGTCCAGTCCCGCAGCTCTTCCTTGGTCAGGAGGGGGAACCTGTACAGGTCGGCGGCGGTGTGGTAGTCCTCAGGCGTAGTGCCGGTGGCCTCGAACCGGGCCCGGTAAAAGGGGATCTCCCAGGCCCGAACCATCAGCGCATGGATGCGCTCGTCCTGCCTGGCCTTCGTCTTTTTCAGATCCCGAGGCGGCTTCTTTTCCAGAGTCGCCAGGTCGCCCAGCATGAGCAGCGGCTCGATCTTTCGGTCGGTGGCGTAAGACATTCTCTCTCCCCCTCCGTCACGCAATCGTGACCTTTACCTGGGACATGGCCCGCTCCATGACCGCCTTGGCCTCGTCCACTGTGTCCCCCACGGTGATGATCATGCCGAACCGATCCGGGCCCTTGCGGAATTTCCGCACCCTTTCTCCCGACTTGACGTCGAAGGACAGGCTGATGATACGGGGGTCGGGCGTGACGCCGCTGGTGTCGATAGACTGGACCACGCCGGTCTTTTCCGCGCAGAACACCATCTCCACGTTGGCCTGGGGCCGCTCCAGCACCGGGGTGAAGTCCACATCCTCTCCCATATTGATCCGGAGGATCTTCTCGTTGTAGTCAAAGCCGTAGTACAGGCTGGTCAGCTCCACCAGGCCGGTGGCGCCCGCCCGGGCGCCGATCTCCAGCACATAGGTCTTGCCGTCGCAGAGGATGAAGTCCGCGTTGATGGCGCAGTTGTCGATGCCCAGGGCCTGAATTGCCAGACGGGTCTGCTCCTTGCAGTCGGCGATGATCTCCTCGTCGATCTCATAGGGGGCGAAGTGACCGATGGGCACCCCGGTGTCCCCCTGGAACACATAGTCCCCGTGGGGCAACACGAACTGGATCTCTCCGTGCCAGACGCAGGCCTGGGCGCCGAACTCCCGGCCCACCAGATACTTCTCGATGAGGTACTTGTCCGCGTGGGTATTGCTCTTCGCCTCCTGCCAGGCGTAGGGGATGTCCGCCGGGCCGTTCACCCGGGTGATGCCCCGGCTGCCGGAGGAGTCCACCGACTTGAAGATCACCGGATAGCCGATCTCCTCACAGATGTCCGCCGGGTCACTGTTGTCGATGTCCACATAGGCGCACCGGGCGGTGCGCACCCCGTGGGCCAGGAAAGCCTGCTTCATCAGGCGCTTGTCCTGGGCCCGGCGGGCGGCCTCCTCCGTGGGGCCGGTGAGCCCCAGCCGGTCGCAGAGGTAGCCCTGGGCGGGGACGCATACGTCGGTACCGCTGACACAGACGCCGCTGATCCCCTCCTCACGGGCGATCTCCAGCAGCCTTTCCTGGTCTGTTGTGTTGACATAATACACTTTATCCGCATACTGGAAGCCCGGATAATTGCCCGGGATGCTGGCCACGATGGTGTAATAGCCCATCTCTCTGGCCTTTGCGATCAGGGGCACCTGATAGATGCCGGCGCCTAAAATCAAGACTTTTTTCATCTCAGTGAACCTCCGATGGAGTCTCTTTTTCCACGTTATAGGTCTTTCGCACCACATACTGGGGCGATTTGTTGATGCAGATATAGATACGTCCGATATACTCCCCGATGATGCCCAGCATGATCATGATCATGCCGCCGATGAACAGCATCCCAGCCATGATGGAGCTGTAGCCCGCCGCATAAATGGGCCGGACCAGCCGCTGGATAATGATGACCACCCCGTAGAGAAAGCCGATCAGCGCACAGAGGACGCCCACCGAGGTGGCCAGCCGCAGGGGCTTGATGGAGAAGGAGGTGAAGGAGTTGACCAGCAGCTGAATGGACTTGCGCAGGGTGTAGTTGCTGGTGCCGATGGTACGCGCTCTGTCCTCCATGGTCACGTTCACCACCCGGGAGGAGGCCCGGAACATCAGTCCGGAGACATAGGCATAGGGGTTGTCATAGCGAATGACCTCATCCCGGATGAACCGGCGCATCACCGCAAAGTTGGAGAAATGCAGATCCTTTGGCTTGTCCATCAGCCAGGTGGAGCCCACGTCATTGAACCAACTCCCCAGGTTTTTCAGACCGCTCTGCTGCTTTTTCACATATTTGGCAAAGGCCACGTCCGCCTCCCCCCGCTCCAGGGGAGCCAGCAGATCCCAGAACCGGTCCAGAGGGCACTGGCAGTCGTCGTCCACACAGACCACAAATTCCCCCTCCGCCACATGATAACCGGCCATCAGCGCATTGTGGCGGCCGCCGTTTTTGGCCAGGTCGATCACCTTTACCCTTTTGTCCGCCCGGGCCTCGTCGATCAGCACGTCCAGCACATGGTCGGGGGAGCAGTCGTTTACCGCCACCACCTCATAGTCGTACTCCGGTCGCTGGGCCACCACGTCCCGAATCTCCTGAATGACCAGGGAGACAGATCTCTCGCTGTTGTAGCAGGGGATGACAAAGCTGATCAGTTGAACTTCTTCCATCAAATCACGCTCACTCTCCTCCGGTGCGCTCAGAACAAAATCTCACCGGAGACGATTTTAATGTAATAGATAATACCGGTGAGCAGGTGCATCGCCAGCAGCGTCCAGCCCACCACGGCCACCACCGTGTACTTTCTCCCGGTCAGCCGGTTGCCGAACATCAGATCCAGGAAGCTCCGCATGGCGAGGAACCAGACAAAGACCGCCGCCAGGCCGTAGCTCCAGCTCAGGTTGCCGTGATACCGGCGTTTCCCGGTCTCCGCCAGGGCCGCCTTCATCACCACCGCTACCGCCAGATTGGACAGAGAGAGCTGGCCCTCCACGCTGGACAGCAGCCGTCTCCAGTCCACGATGAACACAAACAGCGGGAAGGCAAACAGCAGCAGGAACGAGATGGGAATGCTGTTGGTGCTATGCAGCCACACATCCAGGAATGCGATCTCGATACCGCTGGCGGAGTCCGAGCCGAAGTTGGTCAGGAGATTCACCAGCAGCAGGACTGCCGCCGGGATATAGGCGCAGGCCACCTTAAAGCAGAACAGAAACGCCTTTCCCCGACTGCGGATCAGATCCACGATCATCAGAATCGCCAGGCCGGGGATGAATGCCTGAACAAAGCAGGGCTTGGCCCACACCGTCAGCATCAGGACGAAGGCATAGGCTGCGATCTCCCTCTTGCTCTCAAAAGCCCGGGTCGGCCAACCGCCTCCCTCCCGCAGACGGCGATAGATACGCACCGTCATCCAGAAGGCGATCAGGGCAAAGGCCCGAACCATAATCTGAGTGGGATTGTGCCAGGCATTGGGAGAATCCTGTCCCCGGTATATTTTCGTCGTATACCAGGGCATATAGATCGCCGACACCAGGCACAGGGTCAGGGAGGCAAAGGGTATCAGCCGCTGATCCAGCCATTGGAGCATTCCCCGAAACAGGACGTTGTAGATAATGTAGACCGCCTCAATGGCGCCCGCTGTCACCAGACAGCCCGCATAGACCATGCTTACGCCCAGCCGGTTCAGCAGCCACACGCATGCGTGCCACAGCCGCTCTCTGCCCGAGAGCAATGCTGTCAGCATACTCCACTTGTCCTGCTCCTTCACCCAGTCCAGGTGTACCGTCAGGTCGCTCTCCTCCACCTCTGCCAGCAGATGATAAGTGGAATAAAACGCCATAAAAAACAGCAGCACTCCCAACAGACAGGTGATCATCAGCGCCGACCGTCTCTCCTGTTCCCGTCCCATAATGGTCTTCCCGGTAGTCTCTTCCATGGAATCACACTCTCTCTTCTCTATCACTCTCAGAACAGAGTTGCCCCGGAGACGATTTTAATGTAGTAGACGATGCCGGTGAACAGATGCAGAGCCAGCAGCGTCCAGCCCACTATGGCCACCACCGTGTACTTTCTCCCGGTCAGCCGGTTGCCGAGCATCAGATCCAGGAAGCTCCGCGTGGCGAGGAACCAGACAAAGACCGCCGCCAGACCGTAGCTCCAGCTCAGGTTGCCGTGATACCGGCTCTCTCCGACCTCCGCCAGAGTCGTCTTCATCACCACCGCCACCGCCAGATTGGACAGGGAGAGCTGGCCCTCCACACTGGACGCCAGCCGTCTCCAGTCCACGATGAACACGAACAGGGGGAAGGCATACAGCAACAGCATGGAGAGGGGGATGTTTGTCGAGCTGTAAGACCACACACCCAGAAAATCGATCTCGATACCGCTCTCAGAACCTGTCCCGAACTCGGAAATCAGCTTCATCAGCATCAGTATCGCCGCGGGGATATAGGCGCAGGCCACCTTGAAGCAGAACAGGAACGCCTTTCCCCGGCTGCGGATCAGATCCACGATCATCAAAATTGCCAGGCCGGGGATGAATGCCTGGACGAAGCAGGGCTTGGCCCACACCGTCAGCATCAGGACGAAGGCATAGGCTGCGATCTCCCCCTTGCTCTCAAAGGCCCGTGTCGGCCAACCGCCTCCTTCCCGCAGACGGCGATAGATACGCACCGTCATCCAGAAGGCGATCAGAGCGAAGGGCCGTACCATCATCTGGGTGGGATTGTGCCAGATATTGGGGGAGTCCTGTCCCCAGTATATCTGTGTCTTAAACCAGGGCATATAAATCGCCGTCACCAGACACAGAATCAGAGACGCAACCGGGATCAGCCGGCGGTCAATCCACTGAAGCATCCTTTTGAACAGGGCATTGTAGATGACATAGACCGCTGCGACGGAGCCGGCCGTCACCAGGCAGCCCGCATAGACCAGGCTCACCCCCAGCCGGTTCAGCAGCCAGACACAGGCGTGCCACAGCCGGTCGTTGCCTGTGAGCAGCGCCTGCAGCAGCGTCCCCTTGTTGTATTCGTCCGCCCAGGCCAGATGGACCGTCAGGTCGCTGGCGTTCACCTCTGCCAGCAGATGATAGGTAGACGCAAAGGCCATAAAGAAGAGCAGCACCCCAAGCACACAGGCGAGCATCAGCCCCAGCCGCCGCTCCTGCTCCTTTTGGGAAATACGCATTCCCGCAGTCTCTTCCATCTCTTTCCCCCGTTTCCGTTACCGCCGCTGTCCGAAGAAGTCGAAAATCGCGTCGATCACCTGGTCCTGCTCCGTCCGGCTCAGACCGTAATACATGGGCAGACGGGTCAGGCGGTCGCTCTCCCGGTCGGTATAGACGTTTTCCCCGTGGAAACGGCCGAACTTCCGCCCGGCAGGAGAGCTGTGCAGGGGCACATAGTGGAAGGAGACGACGATATCCCGCTCTCTGAGGAATGCAGTCAAAGCAGTCCGTTCCTCCAGGTCCTTCAGCCGGATGGCAAACATATGGGCATTGTGGGCGCACTCGGCAGGAGGCTCCAGGAAACGGAGCCTGCCCTCGTCCCGCAGAGGGGCCAGGCCCTCCTCGTAATAGTGCCAGGAGGCCAGCCGATCCCGGTTGATCTCCTCCGCCATCTCCAGCTGGGCCAACAGATGGGCGGCGTTGATGTCGCTGGGAAGATAGGAGGAGCCGTACTCCACCCAGGTGTACTTGTCCACCTGGCCCCGGAGGAAGCGGGAGCGGTTGGTGCCCTTCTCCCGGATGGTCTCCGCCTTTTCGATCAGCTCCGGATGGTTCACCAGGACGGCGCCGCCCTCTCCCATGGAGTAGTTCTTCGTCTCGTGGAAGGAATAGCAGCCGAAGTCGCCGATGCTCCCCAGAGCGCGGCCCTTGTAGCTGGCCATGACCCCCTGGGCAGCGTCCTCCACCACCAGCAGGCCGTGGCGGCGGGCGATGTCCATCACGGTGTCCATCTCGCAGGCAATGCCCGCATAGTGGACAACACAGATGACCCGGGTCCGGTCGGTGATGGCCGCCTCGATTTTAGTCTCATCGATGTTCATGGTGTCAGGCCGGACGTCCACGAATACCGGCACCGCTCCCTGAAGCACAAAGGCGTTGGCGGTGGAGCAGAAGGTGTAGGAGGGCATGATGACCTCGTCCCCCGGCCTGAGCGGCCATCTCTAGGGCGTCGGAGCCGGAGGTGGTCAGCAGCACCCTGGGGCTGCCCGTCTGCTGCTCCAGCAGCGCGTGACATTTTTGCGTAAACGGGCCGTCGCCGCACAGCTTGTGGTTGACCAGCACCGCCTGGGCCATATAGTCCAGCTCTCTGCCCGTATAGGGCGGACGGTTGAAGGGGATCATTGCGCATACCTCCATATCTCTTCTCTATCTCTATCTCATTCTCTCATTCTGCGCCGTTTCCGCAGCGCAGGCCGCCGTCCGTCAGGGCGTGTCGCTCCCCGCCGGGTCATGCTTCGCTTTGGCCGGTCTCCGCCGCCGCTTCACCGCTCCGGTCACCAGGGCCACCGGCAGGATGGCGATCACCGCCACGGCGGAGATCAGCATCCCCGTGGACGCCCCCGGCTGCTCATACCGCAGCTCGATCTCATACTCTCCCGGTTCCAGCAGGACGCCGCAATACATAACGTCGACCTGGAGCAGCTCGGCCTCCTGCCCGTTGACGTAGACGCTCCAGCCCTCGGCATAGGGGATGGAGAAGGTCAGCAGGCGGCTGTTCTCCAGAGAGATCGTCCCGGTGATCCGGTCGCCGTCCTCCTCCACGTTCTCCAGGACGACCTCCCGCAGGGCGTCCACCTGGCTGTCCATCTCGTCCATGGGGACGCAGACCACATAGATATCCTCGTAGACGGCTTCCACCGCATCGTTGAAGGTCACGGTGCAGCTGGACTGGCTCTCCTCGCTGTAGCCCAGATGGAATACCGCCGCATCCGTCTCGAAATAATAGCTCTGGGACTGGCCCCGGAGGGTGAGGGTCTCGCTGCTGCCCTTTGCCTTGCAGGAGATATCGCAGGTGCCGGAAGAGCTCTTGCTGGCATATTCCAGCCCCGTGATCACCAGATACGTCTCGCAGTTGGCCTCTCCCTGGAACTCCAGGGTAACGCTGCCGCCCTCCTTGGCGGAGATCGTCAGCGCCTCCTGATCCAGGACCAGGTCATCGCAGGACTTCACTGTGACCTCCGTTCTCGTCTCAGTGTAGGTGTCCTCGTCGTGCGTCAGAAGATCGGTGTCCCCGCTGATCACGGCGCTCTCCAGCATCACCTGCTGCCGCTCCAGAGGAGTCATGGCCTCATATTCCTCCTGTGTGACATAGCTGGTATAGGTGTAGCCCAGAGGCAGGGCGTTCCGGTTTTCATACACCGTCACCGTGCTCCCTCCGTCCTCGCTCTCCACCGATTCCACCGCCTCAAAGCCATAGGGGATCCGGCTCTCATTTGCGGTCACATAGTACTTAACTGCGGCCAGAGACATCAGGACGGAGCGCTCGTCCAGATTTCGGATGCAGTAGGTGTGGTTCTGGCTGCTGAGGCAGACGTCTGCAAAGTACTCGCTGATGCTGGAGGGGATGACGCTGTAATAGGTGTTGGTGCTGTAGAAGTCCATGGCGCCGCCCTGGTTATAGCGGGGCGAATCCTGGTCGATGCGGTAGAAGGAGTCGTCCTCTGACAGCGTCTTTGTCGACAGCGCCTCGTCCATCTGACCGCTCATGGTGTCGTACACCTCTCCGGAGGCCACGAACTGGGTGGCATAGCCCCCGCCGCCAGGCAGCAGAGAGCTGGACACGTTGAGCATGACCGTGTACACCGTGACCAGGGTCAGAACGCCCATCCGCTGTCCCCGTTTCAGCTTTGTCTCGTCCAGGAGGATCAGCACCAGCATGGTCACCGCCATGGTCACCAGGCCGAAAGCGACCAGCTTTGTGGCGTCGTCCTGGGTGACGCAGACGGCGCAGTAGGCCACCGTGCTCCCGGTCAGCACCAGCTTGTCCCGTCGGTTCAGCGTCGTCAGCTCCGGCAGCATCTCCACCAGGATATAGGCCACCAGCAGACAGAAGGCATATCCCCAGCGGTTGCAGACGTAGGCAAAGCCGTTGGCGGCCAGGCCGAAGGCGGGCAGGCAGATGCCTACGCTGCAGACGACCAGTCCCACCTTCAGCGGGCGGAGCTCCTTCCGCTTGCGCCGGAACAGCAGGATGCAGGCCAGCCAGGCCAGCGCTGCCATGCTCACATGCGTCCAGGAGCCGATGGAGCTGAACTCCAGGTTCAGGCCGTCCAGCAGGCCGGAGTAGTAGCTGTTGCTGTAGAAGATACTGTACTCGATCCCCTCCCCGCTCCGGGCAGAGCCGGAAAAGCTCAGTATTCCGGGCAGGAGGGCGCAGGCTGCCATGGCCGCTCCCCAGGCATAGAAGCCCACCAGCTTCACGATCTCGGAGAGGATCTTCCCCACCTTTTTCCCGTGAAGGCAGAACAGCCGGATGAGCAGATAGATCGCCAGTATCACGCCGTTTACATAGGCGGAGTAGTATCCGGTCAGGCACTGCAGAAATGCCGCCAGCACGAACACGCCGTACTTCCGCTGCCGGAGGAACCGTTCCGCCCCGATGAGGGTCAGCACCCCATAGGTCATCAGGACAGTGGTGAAGAACGGCTGCCGGACGGCGGCAAAGATGGCGAAGCCGGAGCAGACAAAGGCCAGCGCGCCCGCCAGGATGGGGAGCTTCTCCCGTTTGCCCAGAGTGGCACAGAACCAGATAAACACCAGGCCGCAGACATACAGCCGGAGGATCACCGTGATGTCTGCGATGAGCTCCATGGTCTCCTCATTGCCCAGGAGACACAGCAGCATGAACGGCTCCCGCCGGATCGCGTCCAGGGGCGACATACCGAAGCCCAGGGAGAAGTCCCACTGCGGGAAGCGGAGGACGCCCGTCTCCAGCAGGCTGTTCAGCCCGCTCATGACATACTCTTTGAAATAGAGCATCCCCGTGTACATCTGGCCCAGGCCGTCGACGGACCAGACCAGAGATTTCCCGTTGGAGGTGAAGGGGTAGACATAGGCCACCGCCACCACCAGGAAGAGGACGGTAAACAGGGCGGTCATTTTCAGGCCCCACCGGTGCCGCTGCCAGAACCGCTTCCGTCCCAGCGCCCGGACCGGGCGCTCCTCTCTGTCCAGCCGGCTCACGACGTTCAGGCACAGGGCGGGGAGCCGGTTTGCCAGTCGGCTGGCCGCCGCCAGCCCGGCCAGGGCGCACAGCGCCCCTCTCACAACGATTCCCCCGGGCAGGGTCAGCACATAGACCAGGGGGGAGAACCAGAAATAGCCGGACTTCCACCGTTTTCCCTGGTCGGTAAACAGGGGAACTCTCCAGTCCGGCGTCAACGTCCAGATCGCACAGATCAGGCCCGCCGCCAGCACATAGAAGGCCAGCCGGGCCAGGATGCCTGTCCATGCGCCGGAGAGGCCCGCCACGCCGTCATACCAGGTGTTCCCGTCAATAAAAGCGCGCAGGTCCTTCCAATAGGCCCGGAGCAGGATACATACCACCGCCCAGCCGCCGACCAGCAGCAGAGAGGGCAGCTTGCTCCATCTGGAGCGGCACCAGCGGGCCAGCTTCTCCGTCTCCATGCTCCGGCCCAGCACAAAGAAGGGCAGGTAAACCGCCAGCCGGGCCAGGCACAGGAAGTTGGTGATGGGCTTGATCAGGCCCGCCGCCAGGCCGATGACCACTGTCAGGGGCAGCAGCCATTTCTTCATCCACTCTCTCTGGGGGACCACCCCCGCCAAGATCAGGCAGACGCCGCCCACCAGGAACAGCCAGGGCGCGCCTGTGGTAGAGAAGGGATAAAACGACGGGTCACGCCCCGCCAGCGTCTCGCACCAGAACAGCAGCACCTTCTGCGCATAGCCCAGGAGGATCATGCCCACGCCGGAGGAGACCAGCTCCTGCCGGCTCTTTCCCCGGGACTCCCGCCCTATGAGAAACAGCATCCCGGGGAATACGATGACCGAGGCAAAGGTATACCCCGCCATGGCAATTCGCCTGGTGCGGTAGCGGTTCATCACCCAGAAGAACGCCGACGCCAGATACAGCAGCCAGCCCAGATTGTGCTGCCTGCACTTCATTCTCTCGTCAGAACTCATCTCTTTCTCCCTCTCCTACCGGCCCAGATCCTGTTTGATCTGGGAGGACGAGATCTCCGGTGTGCGGGGCAGATAGACCACCTGGCAAAGGTCGCTGAGAAAGTCAAACTGTCCCTTCCAGTCGTCCCCCATGACAAAGGTGTCCACCCGGAACTCCTTCACGTCCGCAGCCTTCTGCTCCCAGCAGGTCTCGGGAATGACCAGGTCTACATACCGTACCGCCTCCAGCAGCTGCTTGCGCTGCTCGTAGCTGAAATAGCACTTTTTCTGCTTCTCGTTCCAGTTGAACTCATCCGTGGACAGCGCCACAATGAGGTAGTCCCCCAGGGCCCTGGCCCGCCGGAGGAGGTTGATATGTCCGTAGTGGAGCAGATCAAAGGTGCCATAGGTGATCACTTTTTTCATCTCTGTATGCCTCCGTGATTGATATCCATGAAAACACGCATTATCATAACACAAATTCCCCACTGATGCAATGCTTTCCCGCATTTGTAAGGTTTTTCGACTGTGCAGGCGTCGCAGCGCTGTGATACGGGGCGAAAAAGGGCCGGCGACAGACGCGGACTGGGATGGGATCGCATTGGGAAGGCAAAACAGAAAGGCAAATCGTCCACGCACTGTTTTTTCTCTCTCCTGTCCGCCTGTCTGCGCAGCATCGTTGCGACACCTGCGACAATTTTTTCCTTCAAACGTGAAATTCTTGTGGCGGAATGGGAAGATCTATGCTATACTATTATGAAGGGGAGATTGAACAAAGATTTTCTCCCCGTCAAAAATCGTGATCGCCGTCCCATCCGGTCGGAGCGGGCGGGGACATAATTACAAAAGGGGGAGCTTCCCAATGAAAATGACATTTCGCTGGTATGGCGAGGGCCGTGACTCCGTCACTTTGAAGCAGATCCGCCAGATTCCCGGCATGAGCGGCCTGATGGGCGTCCTGGACGAGAAGGCTGCGGGCGATGTCTGGACCTATGAGGAGTGCAAGGCCTATGTGGACCACGTCCACGAGGCCGGCCTGGAGTGCGAGGTCATCGAGAGCGTCAACGTCCACGAGGACATCAAGCTGGGCCTGCCCACCCGGGATCAGTACATCGCCAACTATTGCGAGAGCATCCGCAATCTGGCCAAGGTGGGCGTCAAGGTCATCGTCTACAACTTCATGCCCGTGCTGGACTGGCTGCGCACCGACCTGGCCCGGGTCATCCCCGAGGACGGCTCCAACAGCCTGTACTACGACGAGGAAGAGCTGGGCAACATGACTCCCATGGAGATCGTGGAGAACACCGCCAAGAACTCCAACGGCTTCACCCTCCCCGGCTGGGAGCCGGAGCGTCTGGCCGAGCTGGAGCACACCCTGGAGATGTACAAGAGCGTGGATGAGGACAAGCTGTTTGAGAACTTCAAGTACTTCCTGGACGGCATCATCCCCACCTGCGAGGAGGTAGGCGTTCGCATGGCCTGCCACCCGGACGATCCCGGCTGGCCCATCTTTGGCCTGCCCCGCATCACCCACGACCAGGCGGGCTTCGACCGCATGGTTCAGCTCCACGACAGCCCCTGCAACACCCTCTGCCTCTGCACCGGCTCTCTCGGCTCCAATGTGAACAATGACATCCCCGCCATCATCCGCCACTTCGGCGAGATGGACCGGATCGGCTGCCTCCACGTCCGCAACGTGAAGCACCTGGGCAGCGACCGGCGTTTCCGGGAGTCCAGCCACCTGTCCGCCGACGGCGATCTGGATATGTACGAAATCATGAAGGCCATCTACGACACCTGCCCGGACACCTACATCCGCCCCGACCACGGCCGGATGATTTGGGACGAGGTGGGCCGTCCCGGCTATGGCCTGTATGACCGTGCCCTGGGCGTCTGCTACCTCAACGGCCTGTGGGAGGCCATCTGTAAGGAAGAGGCCGCCAAGAAAGCCTGAGCACAGCCCACAGCAAATCCCCGCCAATGACACACAGACCGGCCTCCCCTCCGGGCGCCGGTCTGTGTCTGTATCAAGCTGCCCGGGCCATCCGGCCCGCGCCTGGGAGAAAGGAAGCCAGACATGGAGCGCATCACCAGCTTTACTGTGAACCACGACCTGCTGGAGCCGGGGATCTACCTCTCCCGCATCGACGGCGACGTGACCACCTACGACCTGCGCACCCGCACCCCCAACGGGGGAGACTACATGGACGATTTGACCATGCACTCGGTGGAGCATATGTTCGCCACCTTCATCCGCAACTCTCCCCTGCGGGAGGACGTGATCTATTTCGGCCCCATGGGCTGTCAGACCGGGTTCTATCTGCTCATCCGCAACGGAGACAACGAGCGGGTGCTGGAGACGGTGAAGCAGACCCTCCGGGACATCCTGGCCTATGAGGGGCCGGTATTCGGGGCCAGCCGCCAGGAGTGCGGCAACTATCGCAACCTGAGCCTGTCCGCGGCGAAAACAGAGTGCCGGGCCTATCTGGCGGTGCTGGAGGGAAAGACAAATGATTTTAAATACCGGGAGGGGTGAGTCCATGATCGGCGTCATTGGAGCCATGCAGGTAGAGATCGAGGGGCTCCGGGCCATGCTGGAGGGGGCCGAGACGACCACCGTCAGCGGCATCGAATTTGTCACCGGCCGCCTGGAGGGGCAGCCGGTGGTCATGGCGGTCTGCGGCATCGGCAAGGTGTTCGCCGCCATCTGCGCACAGACCATGATACTGCGCTTTCCTGTCCGGGCGATCATCAATACGGGCTGCGCCGGTACCCTGTGCCGGGAGCTGGGCATCGGGGACGTGGCGGTGGCCACCGACGTGGTGCAGCACGACATGGACACCGCCGGGCTGGGCGATCCCCTGGGGATGCTCTCCGGCCCGAACATTATCCACATCCCCGCCGGACGCCGCCTGTCCGCCCTGGTGGAGGCGGCGGTGCTGGAGGGCGGCCACAAGTGTGTCACCGGCACCATCGCCACGGGAGATCAGTTTCTCTGCCAGCGGGAGCGGAAGCAGTGGATCCACGACACCTTCGGCGGCATCGCCGGAGAGATGGAGGGGGGCAGCATCGGCCAGGTGTGTTATGTAAACAAAATTCCCTTCGCCGTGATCCGTACCATCTCGGACGACGCGGACGGCAACGCCCCGGCGGATTTTCCCGCCTTTGCCGCCCAGGCCGCCCAGACCTCCATACAGATCACAGCGTCCGTGCTGCGGAGGATCAAAGATGAAGAACGACTGGATTGACCGGCTCCCCAAGGTGGAGCTGCACTGTCATCTGGATGGCAGCGTCCACCCCCGGCGGATGCTGGATTATCTCCAGAGCGTGGGGGAGGCCGTCCCGACAGACCTGGAGGGACAGATGTTCGCCGGAGAGGCGTGCGCCAGCCTGACGGAATATCTCCGGTGCTTCACCCTGCCCCTGCGGCTCCTCCAGACGGAGGCGGGGCTGGAACGGGCAGTGATCGACCTGCTGGAGGACGCAGGGGGGGAGAACATCCGCTATATGGAGATCCGGTTTGCCCCCAACCTCCACCTGGCGGGAGGCCTGACCTATGACCAGGTGTTTCAGGCGGTGGAGCGGGGCTGCCGGGAAGGGATGGCCGCCACCGGAGTCTGTTGCCGGTTCATCGCCTGCGCCCTGCGGACAGACAGTGAGGAGAACAACCTCGCCATGCTGGAGGCGGCAAAGGACTGGTTCCCCCGGCTGTTCTGCGCCGCTGACCTGGCGGGGAACGAAAACGGGCATCCCATGGCGGATTCCAGGAACTATTTCCGGCGGGTGAACCAGCTGGGCATCCCCTTCACCGTCCACGCCGGGGAGACCGGCGTCCGGGAAAACGTGCATCTGGCCCTGGACTACGGGGCCGCCCGCATCGGCCACGGTATCGCCATGGCCGGGGACCGGGAGCTGCAGCGGCAGTGCCGGGAGGCGGGCGTGGGCATCGAGCTGTGCCCCACCAGCAACTTCCAGACCCGGGCCGCCCGAAGCTGGGCGGGTTATCCCCTTCGGGAGTACCTGGACGCCGGGCTGCTGGCGACGCTGAACACCGACAACCGGACGGTGAGCCGCACCGACCTGACCCGGGAGTATCGCCGGGCGGTGGAGGAAGGAGGCTGCACCCGGGCGGATGCGTTTGCCCTGGTGCGGGGCGGCGTTACCATGTCCTTCGCCTCGGAGCAGGTGAAGGCCGCCATCCGGAGCGAGCTGGACGGGATGGAGCTGACCGACCGGCAGTGATGTGGGAATACGATTGCGACAGGGGCCTGCTTCCCCGAAGCGAGCCCCTTCAATAATCCCTTTTGACACGCCGCTGTGACTCCTCATGTGTCCTTCTCTCTCAGAATCATCGCCGCATTCACGACCACGAACACGGAGCCGCAGTTGTGGACGATTGCCGCCGTGGTCGGAACCAGGAGGCCCGTTGCCGAGAGGATAATGGCCGTAAAGTTGATAGCAAGCCCGATGATGATATTCTGCCGCACCTTGCGCATGGCCTTTTGGGTGATTTTGAACAGGTAGGGCAGCCGCTGGATGTCGTCGCTGACCAGCACCGCGTCTGTGGATTCCACTGCAATATCGCTCCCAATTCCGCCCATGGCAATTCCCGCATACGCCGTGCTGAGCGCCAGGGCATCGTTGACGCCGTCCCCGACCATGCAGATCTTCCGTTCTGCATGGTCTTTTATGATCTGCATTTTGTCCTCCGGCATGAGGTTCGCTTTTACCTCAGAAATGCCGACCTTACCCGCAGTGGTGGAAGCCGCCTGCTCATTGTCGCCGGTCAGGAGCATCGGCGTGATGCCCAGCGCCTTCAGGCCGCTGATCGCATCCGCGGATGCTTCTCTGACGGTATCCGCCAGAGCAATGAGCCCGATGATTTCCTGTCGCATGGATACCAAAATGACTGTTGCGCCCTGGTTATAATATTGCGCCTCAAGGTCTTTTGTAACCACCAGGTCTATTCCGTTTTCACGGAAAAGCTCCGAGCTGGTTCACCGTTCCGCTGGTCAGCGGGTCACCGGCCTTTTTATCTACGGGGATGGATACCAGCACATCGGCCTTTACATCGTGTTCGGTAATCAGCGCCGTTACTGCGCCCACCACAATCGGGATGCCGCACAGCACAATCGCGACCCATGCGGTGTCGATGGGGAGCATATCTTTCAGCCATCCCCCGAGGCTGAACACCAGCGAGACGACAGAAATGCAGGCGCACACCAGCGTGGGTTTGGGGTCGTTGTCCAGCCATTTTTTCAGCATGATGATTTCCTCCAATCTTGACTTAACGGGTAGAGCAGCGATCTTTCAGGCGTTTGGGATACTTTTAGAGAAAAAAACTACAGTCGTATCACAGTGCAGGAAATCATCGACGAAGCGGATGTGGGGCGCACGACTTTTTATGCCCACTTTGAGACGAAAGACGATTTGCTCCGAGCGCTCTGCGAGGAACTTTTCGGGCATATCATTGACAGCGCAATGGACTGTACCCACACCCACGGCCTTTCCATGGACGGCAACACACCGGAGCCTGTATTTTGCCATCTCCTCCAGCATTTGCAGGAGAATGATTACAATATTTTAGGGCTGCTGTCCGGTGAAAGCAGTGAAATCTTCATGCGCTACTTCAAGGACAGTCTGAACGGACTCGTCTATACCCAGTTCATCGACCGGCCTGACAGGAAAAGGACAGAGTTGCCGGATGATTTTCTCGTCAATCATATCTCGGGCAGCTTTGTGGAAATGGTGCAGTGGTGGATCAAGGGGCATATGAAGCAGACGCCGGTTGAGCTGGATCGGTATTTCCGGGCTGTGATCGAACCCATCCTGTAAGGCGGGACGACGCCAGGACAGAAAAAGCCCCCCGACGGCTCTGCCGTCAGGGGGCGCAGCTCGTTTTGTCACACCTTGGAGATGATCTTCCGGTTGATCTGCACCAGGTACCCGGTGCTCAGGCACAGGCTGGCCAGCTCCGCAATGGGGAAGGCCCACCACACATAGTCCAGCACGCCGGTCTGGGCCAGCAGCCAGGCCACGGGCAGCAGCACCACCAGCTGGCGGACGATGGAGATAATCATGGAATAGAGGCCGTTGCCCAGGGCCTGGAACACGGTGCCGCAGGCGATGCAGTAGCCCGCAAAGGCGAAGCTCAGGGCGATGATGCGCAGGGCGGGGACGCCGATCTCCAGCATATAGTCCGAGGCGTTGAACAGCCCCAGCAGCTGGGCGGGGAGCAGCTCAAAGACGGCCATGCCCGCCAGCATAAAGCACATGGCGTAGAAAATGCCCAGCTGGATGGTCCGTATCATTCGCTCCCGCTTCCGGGCGCCGTAGTTGTAGGCGATAATGGGCACCAGCGCCCCGTTCAGGCCAAAGACCGGCATAAAGACAAAGGACTGGAGCTTGAAATACACCCCCAGGACCGCCATGGCGGTGGAGGAGAAGGCGCCCAGGATCAGGTTCATGCCGTAGGTCATCACCGAGCTGATGGAGGCCATGATGATGGAGGGGACGCCCACGGTGTAGATGCGCCGGATGGTGGGGCCGTGGGGCCGGAACCAGTTGCGCACCGTAAAGCGCAGCTCTCTGTTGCAGCGGAAATTCAGAGTGATCACCACCGCGGCTCCTACGAACTGGCCCAGAACGGTGGCGACGGCGGCCCCCGCCACCCCCAGCGCTGGGAAGGGCCCCAGGCCGAAGATGAGCACCGGGTCCATGATGATATTCACCACCGCGCCGGACATCTGGGAGATCATGCTCAGCACCGTATGTCCCGTGGCCTGGAGCAGCCGCTCAAAGACCAGCTGGAGGAACATCCCCTGGCACAGCAGGGCGCAGATGGTGAGATAGCTCACCCCGTACTCCAGGATGGCGGAGCCCTCCTCCACCTGGCTGGCATAAAAGGGCCGCACCACCGTCTGGGACAGCACCATAAACACGGCCATGGAGCAGAAGGCCAGGAAAATGCCGTTGCTGGCCGCCCGATCGGCGGTGGCCTGGTCGCCCTCTCCCAGAGACTTGGAGAGCATGGCGTTGATGCCGACGCCGGTGCCGGTGCCCACGGCGATCATAATATTCTGCGCCGGAAACGCCAGAGAGACCGCCGTCAGGGCGTCCTCCCCCAGCATGGAGACAAAGATGCTGTCTACCACGTTATAACAGGCCTGCACCAGCATGGACAGCATCATGGGCAGCGCCATGGTCAGCAGCAGCCGGTTCACCGGCATGGTGCCCATTTTGTTTTCTTGAAGCGCACTGGATGGTTGCACAGGTTTCTCCTCCTTCACACCAGGCTCCGTCCCGCAGATTGGCAAGGGCATTTGGCACGTCTGCGGGACGGAGTCGTCATTCCACGACAGATTATAACGATTCTGCGGCGGCTGTCAAGGGAGGCGGAGCATTTTGCCCCCGTGGCGTCTCCGTCGCTCCGGGCAGGGTTGTAAAACAAGGCGACAGATGCTAAAATAAGCGTAGATATGCTGTGCCCGTTGCAGCCGAGGGCCCGTGACGGACGGTCGTATCCTTCCGCCCTCCCAACGACAGGCAGAGAGAGGAAATGAGAACATGGGCAAACACAATCATCCCCTCGATTTCGACACTGACGAGCTGTTGTTCCTCATGTACGAGATGGATGAGGATCAAAAGCGCGGGAGCGCCTGCTACATTGCGACCTGCGTTTACGGCTCCTACGACTGCCCGCAGGTCTGGACGCTCCGCCGCTTTCGCGATGGGAAGCTGGCGCGGACTGTCCCCGGCCGATGGTTCATACGTCTCTACTACGCTGTCAGCCCCAGGCTCGTATCGGCATTCGGCGAAAAAGAGGGCTTTCGCCGCTTCTGGCGAAAAAGGCTGGACCGGCTCGTGGCGAGGCTGAAATCAGAGGGCGTGCCCGACACGCCATACAGGGATACGGAGCCGCGATGATCTCCCCTCCGCCCGGCGCGGCTGTCCAAAACCACGGCAAACCGCGAAAAAAACGGCGTGCAATCGAACGAAGAACTTTTTGAGAAGAACGGTTGTAATTTTGCCGTCGCTCTGTTACAATAATAAAAGCGTCTGGACATATCCCCGGAGGGATCTGCTCCGGGTTTCGCGGAAAGGATTTGATGAATGATGAAGAAACGTATCGGAGCACTGCTGCTGGCACTGCTGATGGTCATGAGCATGCTCACCGGCTGCGGTGACAGCTCTACCGAGGATGCGGAGGACACCACGGACTCCACCGCCTCCGACACCACAGACGATTCCACCGACAGCACAGACGACTCCACCGAGGACACCACCACCCTGACCGAGGTTCCGGAAGAGGCCAAGGCGGACCCCATCGCCTATGTCACCGACGGGGCCATCTCCGCCAGCGACACGGTGATCACCGCTGACGGGACCGAGGTCCCCGCCAACCTGTATTTCTACTGGCTGACCTACTACTACAATTACTATTCCTACTACTATTACTACTACTACGGCTACACCTTTGATGTGACCGAGGTGGTGGACGAGGACTCCGGCACCACCGTCGCCGACAACCTGGTGTATATGGCCACCAACATCTCCGAGATGTACGCCGTGCTCAACGACAAGGCGGAGGAGTACAACCTGACCCTGTCCGAGGATCAGAAGAGCAGCCTGTCCGAGGTGCTGGAGAACTACAACGACAACGCGCTGCTGTACTACACCACCAACGCGGAGGGTCTGGAGCAGGCCTATCGCCTGTCCTGCCAGGCCACCAACCTCCAGGACTATCTCTACGGTGAGGGCAGCGAGAACGAGCCCTCCGACGCCACCATCGCCGACTACGCCGAGGAGCAGGGCTATTACACCTGCCGGTATATCCTGCTGTACACCGCCGACCTGGAGGATGACGACGACGACGGCCGCGCCGCCCAGCAGGAGGCCGCCCAGGCCATCTACGACGCCCTTCAGGACGTCAGCGCCGACGAGCTGGAGGACACCTTCGCCGATTACCAGGCGGAGAGCAACTACGACGGGAACACCGACGAGTACACCTTTGACGACGACGACTCCCTGGTAGACGGCTTCCGGGAGATGGTCGCCTCCCTGGAGGTGGGCGAGATCGGCCTCACCGAGGAGACGAGCTACGGCTACTTCGTCATCCTCCGCCTGGAAAACAGCGAGGACACCCTGTCCGACATCAAGGACGACTATATCTCCGATCTCTACAACTCTCAGATCGACGAGTGGATGAACGCCGCCACCTTCGAGACCTCTGACGCCCTGGACAACATGGACTGGCAGGCCTGCTTCGAGAGGATCATCGCCCTCCAGACCGCCATCGCCGCCGAGGAGGAGGCCGCCGCGGAAGAGGAAGAGGCATCTGAGGACGCCGACACCACCGAGGATGCGGACACCACGGAGGACGCCGATACCACTGAGGACGCCGATACCGCTGAGGACGCGGACACCGACGAGGAGGCTGCGACCGAGGAAGCCGACGCCACCGAGGAGACCGAGGCCGATGAGACGGAAGCCTCTGAGGACACCGACGAGGGCTAACCTCAACCATGATAAAAGCGCGCCGAAGCTCCCGCGGCTTCGGCGCGCTCTTATTATAAAACGGGAAATTTATACGGGTTTTACAGAAAATTGAACGATATTTAACATTTTTGCCGATCATTTCCACATGACATCCCGTCTCCGCCGTGTTAGAATATTCTCCGGGAAGAAACCGGTGCGGCCCGAAACGGAGGTGGTCTTATGCACCTGTTTACCGACGAGGAGATACGGGCCTTTTCCGACTGTATCTCCACGCTGGCGGCGGACAGCCGGGTCTGCCGTCTGCGCACCATATCTCACCACCACTGGACGAACCGCTATGAGCACGCCCTGCTGGTGTCCTACTTATCCTTTGTTCTGGCCCGCCGATGGCACTGGGACTGCCGGGCGGCGGCCCGGGCGGGCCTGCTCCACGACCTGTTTTTCCAGGAGTCGGACAACAGCCTCTCCCTCTGCCTCCACCACCCGGAGATGGCTGCGGAGAACGCCGCCGAGGTCACGCATCTGACCGACCAGGAGCGGAACATCATCCTCTCCCACATGTGGCCCGCCGGGCGATACCTTCCCCGGAGCCGGGAGGCCTGGCTGGTGAACGTGGTGGACGACCTGGTGGCGGTGCTGGATCTGACCGCCCTGAGCAGGCGCTGGAGCCGCCGTCTGCGGACGGCCCCTGTGGGGTGAGCCATCCCGCAGGGCCGCAGCTCCCCTGAACCCATGGGACGGCTCCCGTGTAAAAGATTGGGAAAGTTTCCCCTTTTTACTGCTTTGATGAATTGCTTTCTCGATACTGAGATGATATAATTACAGTATTAAGCAGCGAGATCGCTGCTCGGAAAGGAGTTCTTCCTATGAAAAGCATCAAAAAGTATGTGGCTGAGGCCATCGGCACCTGTGTGCTGGTCACCTTTGGCTGCGGCACTGCCGTGGCAGTGGGCTGCGACAGTGCCTCCGGCAGCGGCTATCTGCTGACTGCCCTGGCGTTTGGCCTGGTCATCGTCGCCATGGCCTACAGCATCGGCAACATCTCCGGCTGCCACATCAATCCCGCCGTTTCCCTGGCCATGCTCATCCGGAAACAGCTCACCGGCGCCGACTTTGTGGGCTACGTAGTCTCCCAGCTGGTGGGTTCCGCCGTGGGCTGCGTGATCCTGGGCATTTTGTTCGGCTTTGACTGCGGCTTCGGCGCCAACCAGATCCAGGAGGGCTGGACAAACGGCTCTGTGGGCGGCGCGCTGCTGGCGGAGATCGTGCTGACCTTCGTGTTCGTTCTGGCCATTATCGGCGTCACCAGCAAGGTGGAGAACGGGGCGGTCTCCGGCCTGGTCATCGGCCTGACCCTGACTCTGGTACACATCCTGGGCATCGCCCTGACCGGCACCTCGGTCAACCCCGCCCGGAGCCTGATGCCCGCCCTCTTCGCCGGAGGCGACGCGCTGGCACAGGTCTGGATCTTCATCGTCGGCCCCCTGGTGGGCGGCGCGCTGGCGGCTGTGGTGTACGGCTGGCTGGAAAAGAGCGGCGACAAGGCCTGAGACGGAAATCGAACCTCATACAGCGACATTCGGAGCCACGGCAGCGTGGCTCCGTTTTTTTGCCCTTTTCAGCGGGGCCTGGGGTCGGATCCAGTCGGACCGCGTCCGCCCGTAATTTCCAAATATTCCCAGAAATGAGAGAACCTGGAAATCACAGTCTGTTTGCGACAGAACAGGCGTTTTTCCGACAAATCGCATACGAAGGGAGATTTTTGCCAAAAACAGGGGAAGCGGCAGGAACGGACGGGAAACGCCGTGGAGAAAAAGAACCGGTTTTGTCGAATCGTCAGAAAAGGTCGGAAACGCTCGACAAAAAGGTTAATTTTTTGCACCGAAAAGGATTGCGAACGGCGTTGGAGTGTGTTAAATTATGGATAGAGGTTCACAGGAACACATCAAACGGCCGGCAACAGGCTGTATTTTTGAAATTCAAAGGCAAAGGGGAAGAAGACAAATGAATATCATCAAAGTTGTGATTGCTGACGCAGATGAGGACGCCCGCTCCGGCCTGGTGAAGGAGCTGAGCGCAGAGCCGGATATCCAGGTGGCCGGAGCCACTGGCGAGGGGGGAAAGGTCATCGGCCTGCTCCGTGAGACCGGGGCGGAGGTGCTGGTGATGGACTTGGTGCTGTTCGGGATGGACGGCCTGGAGCTGCTGGAGCAGATCAACACCCAGGAGGCCCGAAAGCCGGGCATCCTGATCTATTCCAGCTTCGTGGCCGGGGGCGTGGCGGCCAGGTCGGCGGAGCTGGGGGCGGATTACTTCCTGACCAAGCCCAATCGGGGACAGGCGGTGGTGGAGCGCGTCCGTCTGCTCCGCAACAGCGCCACCGTGACCCCCAAGGCCTACCAGAACATGGAAACTCTGGTCACCTCCATCATCCACGAGATCGGCGTTCCCGCCCACATCAAGGGCTATCAATATCTGCGGGAGGCCATTCTCATCGCCGTAGACGATATGGATGTCATCAACGCCGTCACCAAGGTGCTCTACCCTGAGGTGGCCAAGCGGTACGGCACCACCGCCAGCCGGGTGGAGCGCGCCATCCGCCATGCCATCGAGGTGGCCTGGGACCGGGGAGACCTGGAGACGCTGCAAAAGTATTTCGGCTACACCGTCTCCAACGCCAAGGGCAAGCCCACCAACAGCGAGTTTATCGCCATGATCGCCGACCGCCTGCAGCTCCAGCGGAAGGAGCGATGAGGACATTCCCGTGACGCCCCAAGCGCCTGCGCGCAGGCGTTTGGATGCCCGGAGAACGAATAAAAACTACGCCCTGGCGATGAACGCCAGGGCGTAGTTATGTAAACTAACAGGGAATCATTCCAGCCGCCAGTCGATCCCCGGCTCTCCGTGGGACTCCAGAAAACGGTTTACCTGGCTGAAGGGCCGGGAGCCGAAGAAGCCCCGCCGAGCGGACAGAGGGCTGGGATGGGCGGAGGAGAGCACCAGCCGGGGATAGGGGCTCTCCATAATGCGGGCCTCCCGCCCCTTGGTCTGGGCGTTTCGGCCCCAGAGAACGAAGGCCATGGGCCGGGGCTGCTCCCGCAGGGCCAGGAGGAGCCCGGCGGTGAACCGCTCCCATCCCCAGCCCTTGTGGCTGTCCGCCTCGCCGCCGTAGACGGTGAGGACATTGTTGAGCAGCAGCACGCCCCGCTCCGCCCAGGGGAGCAGGCTCCCGGTGGCGGCGGGGGGGATGCCCAGGTCGGACTCCATCTCCAGATAGATGTTCCGCAGCGACCGGGGAACCGCCACTCCGGGCTGGACGGAGAAGGCCAGGCCGTGGGCCTGCCCCGGGCCGGGATAGGGGTCCTGCCCCAGAATGACGCAACGCACCGCCTCCGGCGGGGTCAGGCGCAGGGCGGTGAACAGCTGCTCTCTGGGGGGATAGACCGGTTTGGCGCCGGCATAGGCCGTCTCCACCCGGTCAAAGAGCGCCTTGCACCAGTCCTCCCGGAGCATGGGGGCGGCGATCTCCGACCAGGCCCCCAGCTGGGCCGTGATGGGCTCCACCTTACAGCAGCGGCACCGCCGCCTCCCGGCAAGCCTGGACGGTCTCCGGGTCCCAGACGGAGGACTGCACCTCGCCGATGTGCGCCTTGCCCAGCAGGAGCATACACAGCCGGGACTGGCCGATGCCGCCGCCGATGGTCTGGGGCAGCTCGCCGTTTAAGAGCATTTTGTGGAACATCAGCTCCCGGCGGTCGTCACAGCCTGCAGCGGTGAGCTGGCGGTCCAGCGCCTCCGGGTCCACCCGGATGCCCATGGACGACACCTCGAAGGAGCAGCCCAGCACCTCGTTCCAGAACAGGATATCCCCGTTCAGGCTCCAGTCGTCATAGTCCGGGGCGCGGCCGTCGTGGGGCTTGCCGGAGCGGAGCGGCGCGCCGATCTGACTGACGAACACCGTCTTATACTGCCGGACGAACCGGTTCTCCCGCTCCTTGGGGGTCAGGTCGGGGTAGAGGTCCTCCAGCTCCTGGCTGGAGATGAAGGTCACCTTGTCGCAGAGGGGCGCCACGGCGCACATCTGGCCGTAGACGTTGCGCAGGATGTTCTGGGTGTCGCATATGGCCCGGACGATGGAGCGCACCACCGTGTGGAGATATTCCTCCGTCCGGTCCCGGGGAGCGATCACCTTTTCCCAGTCCCACTGATCCACATAGACCGAGTGGAGATTGTCCAGTTCCTCGTCCCGGCGGATGGCGTTCATGTCAGTGACCAGGCCGGTGCCCACATGGAAGCCGAAGCGGTACAGAGCCATCCGCTTCCACTTGGCCAGGGAGTGGACCACTTGGGCGTCCCGCCCGGTGAAGGGGATATCGAAGGAGACGGGCCGCTCCACCCCGTTCAGATCGTCGTTCAGGCCGGAGGCGGCCTCCACGAACAGGGGGGCGGAAACCCGCCGCAGATTCAGGGCGCCGCAGAGGTGATCCTCAAACAGCCGCTTGATAAGGCCGATGGCCTTCTGGGTGTCGTACAGATTCAAAATCGGGGTATAACCCTGGGGGATACAGTTCAGATTGGACATAGCAGATAGCTCCGTTTCTCTTTGCGCTCTCATTTGGGCAGATCCCTCTGCCCGCTTACTGCCCCTTATGGTATCACGGCGGAACGGCGGTGTCAAATGGGAAAGGGAGATTTCCCCGCCCGGTCACTCCAGGTTGAGCCGCGCTGTCAGCACCCACTGGGTCGCCGCCCAGAACACCGCGCTCCAGACCAGATAAAAGACCGTATACCAGACGATTCCCGCTCTCATATACACGATTCCGTTCTCCACAGTGACGGAGGTCTGGAGCGTGAGGGCCGCCGTCCAGTTCTCCGCCACGCTGAGCCCGAACCAGACCGCCACCGCGCCCGCCGTCCGGTGGGCGGGCAGCAGCTGCCCCAGGGAGATGCTGGCGTAGACCTGGAGTATGGCCGCCAGGAGCATGGCCAGCAGCATTATCCCGCCCCGCGCCATCGTCGCCACGTTCTGCCCGTCAGAGAACAGCTCCGCCAGGAAGTCGTACACCTCGCTCCAGTCCACGCCGGAGATGCCGGAGCTGGTCAGGAGCAGCAACAGCAGGGAGAACACCATGACCGCTCCGGAGGCCATCGTCCACAGCAGGGCGGGGATGCACTTCCCCGCCAGGATCTGCCAGGGGCGAACGGGCAGGGTGTGGAGGAGATAGCCCTCCTCCCGGAAGGTGCCGCTGTAAAACCGCTGGATATTCAATACGGTGGTGATGAGGATGACGGCGCAGAAGAACAGCACGGTGATGAGGAGCAGCACCTGAACGACAGAGACGTCGCCGCCCATGTCGTCAAAGATGTGGTCCGAGGTCCCGGTCAGCAGGCACAGCAGCACCAGCACCGCGTAGACCAGGCCGAACATCCGGCAGGTGGATTTGAACTCATATTTTAACAGCTTGCTCAGCATTTGAACACCTCCCGGAACAGTCCGTCCACGCTGGTCCCCCGCTCCTCCCGAATGTGGTCCACGGTGTCGTGGAGGACGATGGAACCGTCTTTCAGGAACAGCACCTCGTCCAGCACCGTCTCCACGTCGGCGATGAGGTGGGTGGAGATGAGGATGCTCCCCGCCTCGTTGTAGTTGGTCAGGATCGTGGAGAGGATAAAGTCCCGGGCCGCCGGGTCCACCCCGCCGATGGGCTCGTCCAGCACATAGAGCTGGGCGTTCCGGCTCATCACCAGCACCAGATGCACCTTTTCCAGCGTCCCCTTGGAGAGGGTGGTCAGCCGGGCTCCGGCGTCCACCCCCAGCCGGGCCAGCATATCCTCCGCTTTGGCCCGGTCAAAGTCGGCGTAAAAGTCCCGGAACAGGCCGAGGCTGTCGCGCACCGTCATCCACTTGCCCAAAAAAGGCCGCTCCGGGAGGTAGCTCACCACCGCCTTGCTCTCCGGCCCCACGGGATGCCCGGCCACTGAGATGCTGCCGCCGTCCGGGGTCAGCAGCCCGCAGATCAGCTTGATGAGGGTGGTCTTGCCCGCCCCGTTTGGCCCCAGCAGACCGATAATGCGCCCCCGGGGCAGCGCCAGATCCAGCTCCCGGAGCACCTCTCTCCTGCCGTAGCGCTTGGCGAGCCCTTTGCAGGTCAGGATGGGTTGTTCTGTCATGTCAGTCACTCCTCCTTGTCGTTCTCCCCGTCCGGGGCGGCGCCGTCGTTCCATTCCCGAAGCATAGCCTGTATCTCCTCCGAGGAGAAGCCCAGCCGGGCCAGCTGCCGTCGGCAGGCAGTCACATAGCTGCGGGCCTGCTTCAGACGGAGAAAACGGATGCGCTCGTCGCACTCCGTCACCGTTCGCCCCGCCGTGCGCTGGGTGCAGAGCAGTCCCTGTTCCTCCAGCAGGCTCAGCGCCCGCTGCATGGTGTTGGGGTTGACGGCGGCCTCCTGGGCCAGGTCCCGAACCGAGGGGACGTGGCTGCCCGGGGGATATTCCCCGGTGAGGATGCGCAGCCGGATGACCTCCGCGGCCTGCAAATAGATGGGGGTGTCGCTTTGGAACCTCCACGGCATGGATATCGCCCTCTTTTTCTGTTATTGTATTAAGATAATAATACAATCTGGCCCTTCTGTCAATCGGAACCGGCAATTTTAAGAGGCCGGACAGAAATTGCCCCCTCCGAAACAGGGGAAACCGCTTCGGAGGGGGCAATCACGCTTTTATGCTGTTTTTCGGGTGGCGCTCAGTGCTTCTTTTTCTTGCCGAAGAAGAAGTTTTCCTTTTCCTCGTCTGCGCCGCTCTTTCCGGTCATGGCCTCGTCGAAGGCCCGGAGGGCCTCCTTCTGCTCCCGGTTCAGGTTGGTGGGGATCTGAACCTTGACAGTGACATACTGGTCGCCCCGGTTTTCGCTGTTGACCTTGTATATACCTTTTCCCCGCAGGCGGATCGGCCGCTCCGGCTGGAAGCCGGCGGGGAGGGTGTAGCGCACATTGCCGTCTATGGTGGGGATCTCCAGCTCCGAGCCCAGGACTGCCTGGGCATAGGAGACGGTCTGGGTGTAGTAGACGTCGTAGCCGTCCCGCTCAAAGTAGGGATGGGGGATGAGCTCCACGCTGACCAGCAGATCGCCGTTGGGGCCGCCGTTCTGTCCGGCGTGTCCCTCGTTGGGGACGGAGAACGCCTGCCCGTCGTCGATGCCTCTGGGCACCTTGAATTTTCGGGTCAGGTTCCGGCGAATGGCGCCCTTGCCCTTGCACTTGGGGCAGGGATTCTTGATGATCTTGCCCGTGCCGCCGCACTGGCCGCAGGGCTGGGTGCTGGACATGACGCCGAAGGGCGTCCGCTGCTGCACCTGCACCGTCCCGGTGCCCCGGCAGTTGGGGCACGTCTCCGGCGAGGTGCCGTTGGCACAGCCGGAGCCATGACAGTCAGGGCAGCTCTCCACCCGGGAGAAGGAGATGTCCTTCTCACAGCCGAACGCGGCCTCCTCGAAGGTCAGGCGAACGCTGGCCCGGAGGTTCTGCCCCTTTCGGGGCGCATTGCGCCGGGCAGAGCCGCTGCCGCCGCCAAAGCCGCCGCCGAAGCCGCCGCCAAAGAAGGAGTTGAAGATATCTCCCAGATCCACGTCGCCGGTGAAGTCGCCATAGCCTGCGCCTCCGGCCCCGTAGTTGGGGTCCACTCCGGCGAAGCCGTATTGGTCATACCGGGCCTTCTTGTCCTCGTCGGAGAGGACCTCATATGCCTCGTTGACCTCCTTGAACCTGGCCTCGGCTTCCTTGTCGCCGGGGTTCATGTCGGGGTGATATTTCCGGGCCAGCTTCCGGTAAGCCCGCTTAATCTCGTCCTGGGAGGCGGAGCGATCCAGGCCCAGCGCCTCATAATAATCCTGTTTATCTGCCATGCTGTTCACTTCCTAATGGCATTGATATACCGACTATATAATACCGTCGTTCCGGGCGTGACAGGTCATCTGCCACGCCCGGTTCGCTTTTACATTGTGGGGTTCCGCTTTACTTCTTGTCGTCGTCGTCCACGACCTCGTAGTCGGCGTCGTAGTAGTCCTGGCCGTTGCCGCTCTCGCCGCTGTTGCCGTTGCTGCCAGCGTTGCCGGCGTTGCCGCCTGCGTTGGGATCATAGCCTGCGCCCGGATCGCCCTGGGGGTTGGACTGCTGGTACAGCTTGGCGGAGATGTCGTAGAAGGCCTTCTGCAGCTCGTCGCTGGCGGTCTTGATGGCGTCCACGTCGGTGCCCTTCAGCGCGTCCTTCAGGGTGTTCAGCTTGCCCTCCACGGTGGCCTTCTCATCGGCGGAGATCTTGTCGCCCAGCTCGCTCAGGGTCTGCTCGGTCTGATAGACCAGCTGATCGCCCTGGTTCCGGGTATCCACCTCTTCCTTCCGCTTGGCGTCCTCGGCGGCATACTGCTCGGCCTCCTTGACGGCCTTGTCGATTTCCGCCTTGGACATATTGGAGGAGGCGGTGATGGTGATGTTCTGGCTCTTGCCGGTGCCCTTGTCCTGGGCGGAGACGTTCACGATGCCGTTGGCGTCGATGTCGAAGGTGACCTCAATCTGAGGAATGCCCCGGCGGGCGGGGGCGATGCCGTCCAGGTGGAAGCGGCCCAGGGTCTTGTTGTTGGCGGCCATCTCCCGCTCACCCTGGAGGACGTGGACCTCCACGGAGGTCTGGTTATCCGCAGCCGTGGAGAAGATCTGGCTCTTCTTCACGGGGATGGTGGTGTTCCGGTCGATCAGCTTGGTGAACACGCCGCCCATAGTCTCGATGCCCAGGGACAGGGGGGTGACATCCAGCAGCAGCAGGTTGGCGCTGGAGGGGTCGGAGAGCACGCCGCCCTGAATGGCAGCGCCCACGGCCACGCACTCGTCAGGGTTGATGCCCTTAAAGCCTTCCTTGCCGGTGAGCTTCTTCACCGCCTCCTGGACGGCGGGGATACGGGTGGAGCCGCCCACCAGCAGGACCTTGGACAGATCGCTGGCGGAGAGCTTGGCGTCGCTGAGGGCCTGGCGCACGGGGCCGGTGGTGGCCTCCACCAGGTGATGGGTCAGCTCGTTGAACTTGGCCCGGGTCAGGGTCACGTCCAGGTGCTTGGGGCCGGTGGCGTCGGCGGTGATATAGGGCAGATTGATGGTGGTGCTGGTGACGCCGGAGAGCTCGATCTTGGCCTTCTCGGCGGCCTCCTTCAGACGCTGCATGGCCATCTTGTCGCTGTGCAGGTCAATGCCGTTCTCCCGCTTGAACTCGCTGGCCAGATACTCGATAATGCACTGGTCGAAGTCGTCGCCGCCCAGGCGGTTGTTGCCGGCGGTGGCCAGGACCTCGATCACGCCCTCGTCCAGATCCAGGACGGACACATCGAAGGTGCCGCCGCCCAGGTCGTAGACCATGATCTTCTGGGCCTCTTCCTTGTCCACGCCGTAGGCCAGGGCCGCGGCGGTGGGCTCGTTGATGATGCGCTTCACATCCAGACCGGCGATCTTGCCGGCGTCCTTGGTGGCCTGACGCTGGGCGTCGGTGAAGTAGGCGGGAACGGTGATGACGGCGTCGGTGACCTTCTCGCCCAGATAGGCTTCAGCGTCCGCCTTCAGCTTTTGCAGGATCATGGCGCTGATCTCCTGGGGGGTGTAGTTCTTGCCGTCGATGTTCACCTTGTAGTTTGTGCCCATCTCCCGCTTGATGGAGCTGACCGTCCGGTCGGGGTTGGTGATGGCCTGGCGCTTTGCCACCTGGCCCACCATCCGCTCTCCGCTCTTGCTGATGGCCAGAACAGAGGGGGTCGTGCGGTTGCCCTCGGCGTTGGTGATGACGACGGGCTCGCCGCCTTCCATAACTGCGACACAGGAGTTGGTTGTACCCAGGTCGATACCGATTGTCTTAGACATAGTAGATTCCTCCATTATAATAAATCTTGTTTTAACGATGTTGATCTATCCTCAGCCGCCCCTGGCGGCGAAGGTGCGTATTGTCAGTTGGCCACCTGGACCATGGCGTGGCGGATGACCCGATCGCCCATGATAAAGCCGGTCTGGAACACCTGCGTGACCACATTTTCTCCCACGCTCTCGTCCTCCGTGTGCATCACGGCGTCGTGGAAGTTGGGGTCGAAGGGCTTGCCCAGGGCGTCGATCTTGTGGATGTCCAGGGACTCCAGCACCTTGACCAGCTGGTTCATGGTCATCTCCACCCCCTTCAGAAACGCCTGGTCCTCGGTCCCCTGGTTCAGGGCGCGCTCCAGGTTGTCGTAGACGGGGAGGAACTTTTCCGCGGCGTCCGCCTTGGCCTTGACATAGGCCTCCGACTTCTCCCGCACGGAACGGCGGCGGAAGTTGTCGTACTCGGCGGCCAGACGGAGGAGCTGATCCTCTTTGGCGGCCAGATCCTTTTTCAGGCTCTCCACCGGGTCGGGGGCGGCGGCCTCCTCCTTTTTGGGAGCTTCCTCCTTCTTGGGGGTTTCCTCCTGCCCGGCTGTCTCCTCGGTGGGAGTCTCCTGCTTGACCTCCTCCTGGGGCTCCTGCTCCGGGGCGGTGGTCTGAGACTCTTTTTCCTTTTTGCTCATATGCTGCGGTCTCCTTCAAACTAGTGATCTTCGCCCGCCGGTTCTTTTGGCGGATTCAGGGCCGGAGCCTCCCGCTTCTGGGGGAGCTGGCTCTGCTGCGGACTGCTGAACATCTTGCTCAGGTTGTCCGCCAGGTAGGACAGCTTGGCGGTCACCTTGGCGTAATCCATCCGGGTGGGGCCGACGACGCCGATGACGCCCTTCATGCCCTCTCCGATGTCGTAGCTGGCCAAAACCACGCTGGTATCCTTCAGCTCCTCCGCCACGTTCTCCGGTCCGATGAGGATCTTGGTGTCCGCGTCGCTCTGGAGCATGGGGGCGGACAGCTTGGAGAACTCCGGCTCGTCGGACAGATAGGTCATCAGCTTATGCGCCTTATCGATGTCCTGGTACTCCGGGCTCTCCAGCAGGTGTCCCACGCCGGAGGTGCGCACGGTGCTGTGTCCCAGCTCCTCCAGCACATCCATGGCGAAGGATACAACCAGGGAGATCAGCCCGTAGGAGGAGCCTGCGGCCTTCTCCGCCACCCGCATCAGCTCCGGATTCAGCTCAGAGAGGCTCTTGCCTGTAAAGGTGGTGTTCAGCAGGGTGTTGAGCAGCTGGAGCTGTGGCTCGGTGATGTCGGTGGGGAGATGGATCAGCTTGTTCTTCACGGCGTTGTTGCTGGCCATGACCACTGCGATAAAGGAGCTCTTGTCCACCATCAGCAGGTCGAACCGGGTGATGGTGATCTGATCGCCGCCCCCCGCCAGGGAGAAGGCCGGATAGTTGGTCATCTGGCTGACCAGGCGGCCCGCCTGATCGATGACCCGATCCAGCTCCTGCATCTTGCCGTCCAGGGCCGCGTTGATCCGCTCCGTCTCCTGAAGGGACAGCTTATGCTGCTCCATCAGCTCGTTGACGTAGAGCCGGTAGCCCTGCGGGGATGGGATGCGCCCGGCGGAGGTATGGGGCTGCTCCAGGTAGCCCTCCCGCTCCAGCGCTGCCAGCTCATTCCGTATGGTGGCGGAGGAGCAGGTGAGCTGAGCCTTTTCCGCAATGGCCTTGGAGCCGATGGGCTCCGCCGTCTCGATGTAGTTTTCCACCACTACCCGCAGGATCTTCCTGCGCCGTTCCGTCAGTGCCAATCGTCTCACCTCGTATTTGAATGCTCGTCTTTTGTTTTAGCACTCCGTTTCCCTGAGTGCTAATGATACTATAGCACCCAGGGTCCGGATTGTCAATAGGAGAAAGTATAAATAGTTTGTGAACAAAAAAGCCGCCCAAACCCAGGAAAAAACAGGGAATGGTCGGCGCTTCCCACAAAAAAGCGGCCCGTCTGACATATCAGACGGGCCGGAGGACTGCTAAAATCAGGCTGAAAACGGGCAGCGCTGTGCCAGCGGCCTCAGAACCGTGCGTTCGCCGCCTGACGGATGGCGGCGGAGAAGTAGAGGCTGCCCAGGGCGCAGACCCCCGTATCGGGTCTGCACCGGCCCAGAGCGAGCTCCACCCCCTCCTCTATGGAGCCGCAGGCCCGTGCAGGCAATCCCGTGCGGCGTCGGATTTCCTCTGCCAGCGTATCTGCCGGGAGAGAGCGGGGAGAGGGGGGCGTCACCGTGACGAACTCCTCCGCCAGGGGCGCCAGGGGCGCGATCATGGAGGCGGCGTCCTTGTCCGCCATGACCCCCATGAGAAAGACGAACCGCCGCCCCGGATACCGGAGCCGCAGGCTCTCCGCCGTGGCCCGGACGCCCTGGGGATTGTGAGCGCCGTCCAGGAGAAAGGGGGGCTCCCGTCGGAGCAGCTCGAACCGCCCCGGCCAGCGCACCGTCTCGATGCCCTGCCGGATGGCCGCTTCCGGGATGTGCCAGCCCCGGTCTCGGAGCAGCCTGGCCCCGGTGACCGCCAGGGCGGCGTTCCGGGGCTGGTAGGCCGCCAGCAGGGGGAGACGGAGTCCGTCCAGCCCGTCATAGGACATCAGGGTGCAGTCCGGCTCCCAGGCCAGCACCTCCAGCCGGGACCAGTCCGGAACGGTCAGCGCCGCCCCCTGCTCCCGGCAGACCCGCCGGACGACCTCATCGGCCTCGGGCGCCCCGCCGTAGTAGACCACCTGTCCCCCCGGCTTGATGATGCCCGCCTTGGCCCCGGCGATCTCCGGGAGGGTGTCTCCCAGCTGCCGGGTGTGGTCCAGCCCCAGGGCGGTGATCACCGCCAGGTCAGGGCAGTCGATGACGTTGGTGGGGTCCAATGTGCCCCCCAGGCCCACCTCCAGCACCACGATGTCGCACCCCTCATCCGCAAACCAGACCAGGGCCAGGGCGGTGATCAGGTCGAACTCGTTGGGGGCGTCCTCCATTTGGTCGGCGGCGGGGCGGACCCGCTCCGTCAGGCGGCACAGGGCCTCGTCAGAGATGGGCACGCCGTCGATCTGGAACCGCTCGTTGAACCGCTCCAGAAAGGGGGAGGTGAAGCACCCTGTCCGGTAGCCCGCCGCCTGCAAAACGGAGGCCATACAGGCGCAGACGGAGCCCTTGCCGTTGGTGCCCGCCACATGGACGAACCGGAGCCGCTGCTGGGGATCGCCCAGCCGCCCCAGCAGTTCCCGCACCCGGTTCAGGCCAGGACGCTTCCCCTGCCAGTGGGTGGAGTGGATGTAGGCCAGCGCCTCCTCATAGGTCATGGCGGACACCTCCCCCGGGCGCCTGCCGGAGGGCGGGGAACCGAAGGCTGATACGGAGCACCGCCTCCAGCACGAAATAGAGAAGCACGCTCTCGACCGGCCACAGGAGGGCGTTTTTCACCGCCCGGAGGGGCAGCAGCGCCAAAAACCCGTCCCCACCGGTCAGAGAGAGCCAGAAGGTGTTGAGCAGCATATTACACAGCAAATTGATCAGCCCTTTGGCGATAAAGCACCGGAGCAGACGGAACCCCTTCCGCTCTGACGGGCGGCAGAGCACCACGCCGTAAATCAGTCCTCCGGCGATGGCCGTCAGGGTGTAGCCGGGGAAATAGGCCCCGCCCCCGGTGTTCATCAGGTAGCCCAGCACGTCGGTACACACCCCCGCCGCCATGCCCACCACCGGGCCGAACAGCATCCCAATGGAGGCGTCGCACAGATAGCCGAAGGTGATGCGGAGCTGTGGGGTGATCTGGATGCGGATGTTCAGCAGGTCCAGAGTGACGCTGATGGCCACAAACAGGGCCGCGAGCGCCAACGCTCTGGGCTCTCTCAGCCACCGGGCGGAGGCGGCGAACAGGCCGTCTTTTCTCTCATGCTCTCTCACGGGTGACACTCCTTTTCTGGCAGGGCCACACAGAGCAAAAAACGGGATGCCCGCCGCAAAAACGGTGTTGCATCCCGAAACGACTTCCCCGTGCGGCAGCGGGATGCGGGCTGGACACTGCTGACTGCTTTACAGCCGATTCGTCCGGCGGACAACTCCCCGTTCCGCCGGCACTGGGGCAGCCTGCGCTGCCTCGACACGTCCAGACCTACTCTGCCTGTCTGATTGTGCGGCCTGCGCCACACGCTGATTTACCAGGCATTATTATAGCCCATCTGCGGGAAATTACAAGGGCTTCGCCACATAAATATGCCCGCCGTCCCCCGGATTGACAGCCCTGGCAAGTTCCGATATAATAGGAACGGTTCATCCCCCGGCAGGAGCGCCTTCTGCCGGTCAGACAGCTACAAAGGAAAGGAAGGATTTTTATGTTCCCTCGTTCCAGCGGCATTCTGCTCCATCTCGCCTCCCTCCCCGGCCCCTATGGCATCGGCTCCATGGGCAAGGAGGCCCGGCATTTTGTTGATTTTCTCCAGCAGGGCGGCCAGAGCTACTGGCAGCTGCTCCCCCTGGTCACCCCCGGGGAGGGCGACTCCCCCTATATGTCCCCCTCCTCCGCTGCAGGCAATCCCCTGTTCATCGACCTGGACGCCCTGACGGACATGGGCCTGCTCACTCCGGAGGAGGTCTATGGGGTGCGCTACCACGGCTCCCCGGATCGGATCGACTACGGCTTTTTGAACAGCACCCGCTACCCCCTGCTGCGCAAGGCCTTCGCCCGGGCGGACGAGGCGCTGCTGGCGGAGGTGGACGCCTTCGCCCAGGCTCATCAGGACTGGCTGGAGGATTACGCCCTGTTCTCCGCCATCCGCGCCCACTTCGGCCGGCCCCTCCAGGGCTGGCCGGACAAAAAGCTCCTCCGGCGTGACCCGGCTGCGGTGGAGAAGTACGCCGCGCTGCTGGCGGAGGACGTAAGCTTTTACAAATTCCTCCAATACCTGTTCTTCCGCCAGTGGGGCGAGCTGAAGGCCTATGCCAACGAGCGGGGCATCTCCATCATCGGGGACATCCCCTTTTACGTCTCCCCGGACTCCGCCGATGTGTGGGTACATCCGGAGATCTTCCGGGTGAACGCCGGACGGAAGCCCAAATACGTCTCCGGCGTCCCCGCCGACCTGTTCAACGACCAGGGGCAGCTCTGGGGCAATCCCCTCTATGCCTGGGGCTACCACGAAAAGACGGGCTATGCCTGGTGGTGCAACCGTATCCGCCAGTCTCTGGCTTTCTACGACGTCATCCGCATCGACCACTTCCGCGCCTTCCACGACTATTGGGAGATCCCCGCCACGTCGGAGACCGCCCTGGTGGGCAAGTGGAAAAAGGGCCCGGGCATGAAGCTGCTGGACGCCATCCGCAAAAACGTCCCCCAGGCCCAGTTCATCGCCGAGGATCTGGGCGACCTGAGCGCCGGAGCGGTGAAATTCATCCAGCAGTCCGGTCTGCCGGGGATGAAGATCCTGGTAGACGCTTTCAGCGATGTAAACGGCGGCTCCGGCTTCCTGCCTCACCGGTGTACCCCCGATTCCGTCATGTATACCGGCACCCACGACACCCCCACCTTCGTCCAGTGGTATGCCGACATCGCCACCCCGGAGCAGCGGAGCTACTGCACCAACTACCTCCACGTCCACGAGGACGAGGGGATCGGCTGGTGCGCCATCGCCGGTGCATGGATCTCCCCCTGCTCCCTGGCCATGGCCCCCCTCCAGGACGTGCTGGGCCTGGGCGCAGACGCCCGGATGAACTACCCCGGAACGGTGGGCAGCGCCAACTGGAGCTGGCGTGTGCGGATGGACGCCCTGAACGGCAGAGTGGCAGACCGTCTTCACTATGTCACCGGCCTGTACGGCCGTCTCCGGTGAGATTATGATTTACCTGTATGCCATGGACACCCTGGGCCTCTCCTCTGACCTGGCAGATTACCGGGGCATGGTGCCGGAGAGCCGTCTCTATCGCCTCTCCGTCCTCCCCCGGGAGGAACGGCTGCGGAGCCTGGCGGCGGAGCTGCTGTTCCAGCGGGCTGTCCGGCGGCACTGCCGGGAGGTGCCGCTTCCGGTGAGCCGGGATCAGGATGCGCACGGGAAGCCCTATCTGCTGGGCCGACCGGACTTTCAGTTTAACCTCTCCCACTCCGGACTGTGGGCGGTGTGCGCCGTGGCCCCTGCGCCGGTGGGGGTGGATATCCAGCAGGAGCGCCCCGTCTCGGTAAAGCTCAGCCGGAAATTCACCGCCGCCGAGCAGCAGTCCCTCCAGGGCCTGGACGGCCCGTCAGAGCTGCACCGTATCTTTGACCTATGGGCCATGAAGGAGGCCTATACCAAGTGTACCGGCCTGGGGCTCCTCTGTCCCTTCCACAGCTTTGAAGCGGAGCACCCCGCCCCGGGCTATGTCACCCAGCTGGCAGACTTCCCCGCCGGAGGCTACCATCTGGCCATCTGCACCCGGTCGGAGGAGCCGGAGGATGTGCAGATCATCATTATGCCGTCATGACCTCTTTACAAGCAAACAGCAAAGGGCGCCGACCGCTGCCGGTCGGCGCCCCTGTTTTGCCTGCATATTTTTTGCTGACCGTTCCGGGCGGCGATGCGCCCGGCCATCATTTCAAATGCGCCTGAATATACTGGAGCACATCCTGGTATTCCAGCCCCAAGGCGGTGGCCAGCTCTCCGAACAGGAGCTGCTCCGTCTTTTTCAGCATGGTGGTGTCGTTGATGCCGGAGCGCTTGTTCTGCTTGCTCCGGCGCAGCTGATCCAGGTACAGCGTCTTGGCCAGGCTGGCCAGCTGATAGCTGTCTCCCGATTTCAGGATGGCGGCGCAGCGGAGCTTCTGGTCGTTCTGATTCTCGAAGGTTAGCGACGGCACGTCTGGGAGCTGGTCGATCAGCTCCCGGGCCTCCCCCTGGGACATCACCGGGCGGATCTTTACCTTTCGGCTCTCCTTCGGCGTATAAAAGGTGGCGTCGCTGACGTACAGGGGGCAGAGCACATAGTACTGCCCGGGCAGCCCGTCCAGCTTCGTCTCGCCGACCACCCGGCAGACGCCGGCAGTCTCATGCATGACCAATTGTCCTTCTGTTAACATAATAGCTCCTTTTCCCAAGCGACAATACACCCAATCTACCTGATATTATACCAGATTCCAAGAGAAAATATAAGGAAAAGTTTCTGCGCGTTTTCCACAAAAACCTATTTCCGATTCTGAGCGAAATGAACGAAAAAGTATATATATAGACCAAAAAGCACTTCCATTTTCCGGATTTGATGTGATAAAATACAAGAAACGGAGTATAGCCGCCCGTCGGCGGGTGGCTCGCTCACTATCGCTTTATGGAGGATATGGAACATGAAACGGATCAAATTTGCCTGCCTGTCGCAGACCGTCCATTTCGAGCGCAACGAAAAGCTGGGTCAGGAGGAGGCCACCCGGATGGCCCTGCTGGAGCGGGATCGCTACCTGAAACGTCTGGAGGAGACCGGAACGGCCTATCGGATCGACCAGCAGTATCAGCTGGAGGACGGCACCCCCGTGCTGGTCCTCCGCCGCCAGTACAACAGCTATGCCCCGGGAGATTACCTGAACTGAGGCCGACCCGTATCGCAGCCCCCCGCTTTTGCCGGACAAAAGCGGGGGGCTGTACCTTGCGGTCTGTCAAATTCATATCCGCCGGGAGCCGGGCAGCGTACGGGAGACGCCAGTCGGGCCACCGCTTCCGCCGCATCCAACGATACAGGTCACGAAAAAACTCGGTGCGCAACCGGTTGACAAATGTCCGCAGCCGGACTATAATTATCTCACACAATGAGATTTCAGGCCGTCAGGCAGGCTGTTTTGAGGTGATGTTCATGGACGCTCAGGCGCAAGCCGAGGAGCTGATCCAGCTGGTGACCCAGTCCATGCACGGGCTGGTACAGGAACACGCCGAACAGGTCACCCGGGGAGAGGGCGCCCTGCTCAGCTACCTGGCCATGAAACACGACGGAGCCACCGCCGGAGAGCTGCGGGAAGCCATGGAGGTGGGCTCCGGCCGGGTGTCTAACGCCCTGAAAAACCTGGAGGGAAAAGGACTGGTCATGCGCGTCTCCTCCGCCAGAGATGGTCGGGTGGTTCAGGTCTACCTGACGGAGCGGGGACGGGCCGTGATCACAGCCAGGTATCAACGTCTCCTCCGGCAGGTGAGTGAGCTGCTGGAGGGAGTCGGAGAGAATGACTGCGCTGAGCTGCTGCGACTGACGAGAAAAGTGATCGATCTATCCAAAAAACGGCGGGAGGCGTCTGCCGACCCCTCCCGGGAACCGCTCTGTTCCCAGTCAGGAGGCAACCATGACAGGCAAACGAGATTATTCGGAAATCACTCCCCAGATCCAGGCGTTATCTGACCTCTGCACCCGGGACTGCGTGATTGACAGACAGCTTTACATCGACAACAAGGTCAACCGAGGCCTGCGGGATCTCAACGGCAAGGGCGTCCTCACCGGGTTGACCAAAATTTCTGAGATTCAGGCCCGCACCCCGGACGGCCAGCCCTGTGACGGCTCTCTGTTTTACCAGGGCTATAACATCGACGACCTGGTAAGGGGCTTTCTGAACGACGGCCGCTACGGCTTTGAGGAGATCACCTACCTGCTCCTCTTTGGGGCGCTGCCCAACGCCCGGGAGCTGGAGGAGTTCCGCGTCCTGCTGGCCGGCTATCGGTCTCTCCCCAACTCCTTCGTCCGGGACATCATAATGAAGGCCCCCAGCACCGACATCATGAACTCCATGGCCCGGAGCGTACTGACGCTGTATTCCTACGACAACAGGCCGGACGACACCTCTCTCCCCAACGTCCTGCGCCAGTGTCTCCAGCTGATCGCCACGCTCCCCCAGCTGGCCCTGTACGGCTATCAGGCCTATGACTACTACCGGAACGACAGCTCTCATTTCTTCATTCACGATCCGGTGCCTGAGCTGTCCACGGCGGAGAATATCCTCCATATGCTCCGCCCCGACGCCAGCTATACCCAGGCCGAGGCCCGGGTGCTGGACATGGCCCTGGTCGTCCACGCAGAGCACGGCGGCGGCAACAACTCCTCCTTCACCACCCATGTGGTCACCTCCTCCGGCACCGACACCTATTCCGCTATTGCGGCGGCGCTGGGCTCCCTGAAGGGGCCCAAGCACGGCGGCGCCAACATCAAGGTCTGTCATATGTTCGACGAGATCAAGCGGGAGGTCAGGGACTGGTCTGACGAGGACGAGATCCGGGCCTATCTGAACAGGATCCTCCAGGGAGAGGCCTTCGACCACTCCGGTCTGATTTACGGCGTGGGACATGCCATCTACTCCAAATCCGACCCCCGCGCCCGTATCTTTAAGACCTTCGTCCATATGCTGGCCACAGAGAAGGGCATGGAGCAGGAATATCAGCTCTATGCCGACGTGGAGCGGCTGGCGCCGGAGGTCATCAGCGGCAAACGGAAGATGTACAAGGGCGTCAGCGCCAATGTGGACTTCTACTCCGGCTTCGTCTATCAAATGCTGGGCATCCCGGAGGAGCTGTTTACCCCCATCTTCGCCATCGCCCGTATCTCCGGCTGGAGCGCGCACCGGCTGGAGGAGCTTATCAACGGCAACCGCATCATCCGCCCCGCCTACAAGGCCATCCGTCCCCGTCGGGAATATGTGCCCATGGAGGAACGGGAATAGGCCGTTCTCTTCCCGCCTGCCAAAACAGACGAAACCCCGAAGCCGGGCCCGGCTTCGGGGTTTATGCTTGTCAGAGAGGGGTAAGCGTCTTTTTACATTCCATGGGGTTGACATCAGCCGTCATTTGGCATACTATAGAGGGCAGAGAGAATATTGATCCGGTAGGTAAGGCTACCACAAGGATACGGGTTGCTGCCGCAAAGTCGTGGAGACACGATCCGTTGGTCTGAACAGGTGACATCGAACCCAAAGGTGTCATCTAATGCAATTTCACTGCCTTGTGATGCTAAAGCTTGAACGGTGGGTGGGCGTCCTTTGGGACGGTCTGAATGGCGCTCGCGTGCATCTGATGCCGGACATGGTATCAGATGCTTTTTTGTCCTCCGGGCGGAGAGCGAGACAGATTGGCAAAAAGGAGGTCGTCACTGTGGCTGATTTTGAACGCAGACGGGAAAAAATGGTCCACATTGTGGAGGATCTCCTGAAGCGAAAACAGTATGCGCAGCTCCGGGGGAGCCTCCTCCCTTTGGAGCCGGTGGACATCGCTCAGCTCATGGACGACCTCCCCGGGGAGAGCATTCCCCTGGTGTTCCGGCTGCTGCCCAAGGAGACGGCGGCGGAGGTGTTTGTGGAGCTGAACCCGGAGCACCAGGAGCAGCTCATCCGCAGCTTCTCCAACACCGAGCTGAAAGAGGTGTTGGACGAGTTATACCTGGACGACGCCGTGGACATCGTAGAGGAGATGCCCGCCAACGTGGTGCGGCGCATCCTGGCCCACTCCGAGCCGGAGATGCGCAAGAGCATCAATGAGATCCTGAAATACCCGGAGGACTCCGCCGGCTCCCTGATGACCACGGAGTATATCGATCTGAAGCGGGACATGACGGTGGAGGACTGCTTCAAGCGCATCCGCCGGAACGCCTCCGACGTGGAGACCATCAACGTCTGCTATGTGGTGGAGAAGAGCCGGAAGCTGCTGGGCTATGTCACCATCCGCGACCTGTTTCTCGCCAGCTATGAGGATGAGATCGGGGACATCATGGACACCAATCTCCTCTCCGTCACCACTCTGGAGGATCAGGAGACGGTGGCGCAGCGGTTCAGCCGGTACGACCTGATGGCCATGCCGGTGGTGGACACGGAGAACCGTCTGGTGGGCATCATCACCGCCGACGACGTGATGGACGTCATGCAGGCAGAGGCCACCGAGGATATCGAGAAGATGGCCGCTATCCTGCCCACCGACAAGCCCTATCTCCGCACCGGCGTCCTGGAGACGTGGAAGAGCCGGTTTCCATGGCTGCTACTGCTCATGCTGTCGGCCACCTTCTCCAGCATTATCATCACCCGATTTGAAAGCGCCCTGTCCGCCTGCATGATCCTGACCGCCTATATCACCATCCTCAGCGGCACCGGCGGCAACTCCGGCTCCCAGGCCTCCGTGGCCATTATCCGCGCCCTGTCCCTCCATGAGATCCGGTTCAGCGACCTGCCCCGGGTCATCTGGAAGGAGTGTCGGGTGGCCATCGTCTGCGGCGTCGCCCTGGCGGCGGCCAACTTCCTGAAGATGATGCTGATAGACCGGCTGCTGTTCAACAATCCGGCGGTCACCCCTCTGGTGGCCCTGGTGGTCAGCCTGACCCTGATCTGCACGGTCATCTGCGCCAAAACCATCGGCGCGATCCTCCCCGTCCTGGCGGATAAGGTGGGACTGGACCCCGCCGTCCTGGCAAGCCCGCTCATCACCACTATCGTAGACGCCCTGTCTCTGCTGATCTATTTCGGGTTCGCTCTGGCGCTCATCCCCATGTGAGCTTCCGCCCACGGCACGCTTCCCCGCGTCCCTATTCCGGAAAGGAGGTCACGTTATGTATTCCGATGCAAGGCTGTATCGGCTCACCGCCATTGCGGAGAGCCTTCTGAACCAGAAACAATACGCCCAGCTCCGGGGGATGCTCCTGCCCCTGGAGCCTGCCGACGTGGCCCAGCTCATGGACAGTCTCTCCGGAGAGAACATCCCCCTGCTGTTCCGGCTGCTGCCGGAGGAGCTGGCAGGCGAGGTGTTTGTAGAGCTGACCCCGGAGCATCAGCAGCAGCTTATCAACGGCTTCTCCAGCAGCGAGCTGCGGGCGGTGCTGGACGAGCTGTACCTGGACGACGCCGCCGACATTGTGGAGGAGATGCCCGCCGACGTGGTGCGGCGTATCCTGGCCCACGCCGCGCCGGAGATGCGGGCGGGCATCAACCAGATCTTAAACTACCCCAAGGACTCCGCCGGAGCGCTGATGACCACCGAGCTGATCGACTTGGAGCAGGATATGACGGTATCCGACTGCTTCCAGCGTATCCGCCGGGAGGCGGAGAACGTGGAGACCATCGACGTGTGCTATGTGGTGGATACCGGTCGGCGGCTCACCGGCTTTGTCACCATCCGGACGCTGATGCTTTCGGCGTACGAGGACACGGTGGGGGAGATCATGGACGACAACCCCATCTCCGCCGCCACCCAGGAGGACCAGGAGGCCGTGGCCCGAAAATTCGGACGCTATGACCTGACCGCCATGCCGGTGGTGGACGCCGGCGGGCGTCTGGTGGGCATCATCACCGCCGACGACGTGATGGACGTCATGCAGGAGGAGACTACCGAGGACATTCAGAAGATGGCCGGTATGCTCCCCTCAGAGACGCCCTATCTTCGCTCCAGCGTCCGGCAGCTCTCCGCCAGCCGCCTCCCCTGGCTGCTGCTGCTCATGCTGTCCTCCACCTTTACCGCACAGATCATCACCAGCTACGAAAACGCTCTGGCCGCCTGCATGGTGCTGACCTCCTTTATCACTATGCTCAGCGACACCGGCGGCAACTCCGGCGCACAGTCCTCGGCGGAGATCATCCGCGCCCTGTCCCTCCACGAGATCGGGATACGGGACACAGGCCGGGTGCTGTGGAAGGAGCTGCGGGTGGCGCTGCTCAGCGGCGTCAGCCTGGCGGTGGTGAACTTTGGAAAGATGATGTTGGTAGACCGACTGCTCATGAACAACCCCGCCGTGACGGTGATGGTGGCGCTGGTGGTCTCCCTGACCATCATTGTGACGGTGGTGGCCGCCAAGCTGCTGGGGGCGCTGTTCCCCATCCTGGCCGACCGGGTGGGGCTGGACCCGGCGGTGCTGGCCAGCCCGTTCATCACTACCGTGGTGGACGCCCTCTCCCTGCTGATCTATTTCGGCATTGCCGTGCTGCTGCTGCATATCTGACCGCAGGAAAGCCCGTCCTCCCGGTTCGGAGGGCGGGCTCGCTGTTTTTGACGAAAAAAATGGAAGTGACCTGTATCCGCTGCGCTACGGTACAGGTCACTTCCGTTCCCTCTTAAAATCTGTCATTTTACCCATAACCTCCTGTTCTCCAGATTTCCTTCGTATATATCACGCAGTTCTAAAACTGTTGTAAGCGTCGGCTCTCCGGCCGCACGGTCGCCGGAGGCCAGGTTCAGATAGTCCCCTCAGGAAGCGCTTTCCTTAGAAATCAGATCCGTTGAAAATCCGTCCTTTCAGAATCAACCCGTTGTCCCGGATATCATCCTTTTTGGTTTTTGCTCTGGTAAAAAGCATTTCTTTGGAAAGATCGGTCGATGAGGTTTCGCTGCTTTTTCATCCCGAAAACGGTCGTCCTCTGCTGCTGCGCCTTTTTTCCTGTCTGAAGCTTCTCTCCCGTCCAGCGTATTCAGAAGTGCGCTTTTCCAAATCCACTCTTCGGTATTGAAGCATCTCGTTCAGGCCTTTCCTGCGCTCTCCTTCCAGCGGCTCCCTTCCGCCCTCTGGTCGTTCCGTCTCATCCCTTGAATGCTCCGTTGTCTGTCTGTCCTTCCAGGACGCTGTGTACAACCGGTCTTTCTCTGGTATGAACGGCTCCCCTCCGGCGGTCGGTTCGTTGGTCTTTCGCTTTGGTTTCGTCTCCTCTGGATGCTGCCTGGGAAAGTGCGATGTTGGAAATCGGCTTCCCGTGGGGACTATTCTGATCCTGTAGAGTGGGGGAATTGGGGTTCCCTCCTCTCCATGGCAGTATCTTACCACAGGATGGCCGGCTTGTCAAGCACTTTTCAAAAGATTTTTTCAAAAAATTTTATTTCTATAAGTGCTGCTCCCGCTCCAGGCGGAGCAGCGCCTCCTTGCACGCAAGTCCTCCCGCAAAACCGGTGAGCCTCCCGTTGGCGCCCACCACCCGATGACAGGGGATAAAAATGGGCAATGGATTTCGATGGCAGGCCTGCCCCACCGCCCGGGCTGCGCCGGAGCGGCCCAGCTGTGCGGCGAGCTGACCATAGATCCTCGTCTCGCCCCAGGGGATGTCCTCCAGCGCGGACCACACAGCCCGCTGAAAGGGCGTGCCCGAGGGACGCAGGGGCAAGCTTCGAGGGATGGGGCGGCCCTGAAAATACCCCTCCAACGCCGAAAGCCCCGCTTCCAGTGCGGGGCTTTCCCCAAAGGCCAGGCCGGACGGTATCTGCCCCGGGAGCCAAAGGCGCGTCAGCCGACCCTCCTCCTCCCCCAGCACCACAGGGCCGATGGGGGCGATCCAGCCTGCGCAGACCATCTCAGTACCGGCGGACGACTGCCACCACCTTGCCCAGGATGGTGGCCTCGCTGCCGTCGATGGGTTCATAGTCGTCGTTTTCCGGCAGCAGCCAGGTCTCTCCGTTGCGCCGGTCCAGCCGCTTGCAGGTGGCGTCGTCCCCGATGAGGGCGATGACGATCTCCCCGTTCCGGGCAGTCTCCTGCTGGTGAACGATGACATAGTCTCCGGGGAGGATGCCCGCCTTCAGCATACTCTCCCCCCGGATGCGGAGGGCAAAATGCTCCCCGGTGAGGCCGTCGGTGTCGAACACCAGATAATCCTCGATGCACTCGTCCGCCAGGATGGGGCTGCCCGCGGCCACATTGCCCACCACGGGAATCTGGTTCAGGCGGCTCGCAGGCTCCTCCGCGGGGGTGATGGCCCTGGTCTTGCCGCTGCCCCGGACGATGGCCCCCGCCTCCTCCAGCGCCTTCAAATGGAAGTGGACGGTGGAAGGGCTTTTCAGCCCCACGGCGGCGGCAATCTCCCGGACAGAGGGGGGATAGCCGTATTCGGCGGTGAAGTCCAGAATATAGTCATAGATCCGCTGCTGCTTGGGTGTCAGTTCCTTCATGGCAGATTCCTCCATCCGTTCTTTTTTCCTGACCGTATCATACCACAGGCAGCGGCGAAATGCAAACGTTTGTTCTATGAATTGAGGCAAAAATTTCCCACGGAGGAGAGAAAATCCCTCCCTGCGGGAATCTGTTGCCTCTGCGTCCGCCGGAGGCGCCGCGTTCCCCTTCCGCCCCACGCATGACGCAGTAAATACGGGATTTCCCCTGATTTCCCGTTGCCTTGACCGGCCCGGTCTGGTATAATGAGGGGCAACCGATCGAAATTTGCAGGTCGCCGCTCTGTCCGGCCCGCTGCGTGGATACAGGAGCAAATGAATCATGAAACGTTATCGAATCCTCTCCCTTTTCCTGGCCCTTGTGCTGGTTTTTTCCATAGTCAGTCCCCTCTCCGCACAGGCGGAGGATCTGTCCCAGGTCTCCGAGCTGGTGGCGGACATGGAGATCGACGCCGAGGCCGCCCTGCTGGTGAACATGACCGAGGACGTGATCTATTACGAGCAGAACGCCTATGAAAAGGTGTACCCTGCCAGCATTACCAAGGTGATGACCGCCCTGCTGGTGCTGGAGGCGGTGGATCGGGGCGACCTCTCCCTGGACACGGAGATCACCGCCGGGGGCGAGACCTGGCTGGACATCCCCTCCGACGGCAGCACCCAGAATATCCAGATCGGCGAGACCATGTCGGTGGAGGATCTCCTCTACTGCCTGCTTCTCCCCTCTGCCAACGAGGCGGCCAACATCCTGGCCCAGGCAGTCTCCGGCACAGTGTCCTCCTTCGTCGATCTGATGAACCGGCGGGCCACGGAGCTGGGCTGCACCGGCACTCACTTCGCCAACCCTCACGGCATTCAGGACGAGAACCATTACACGACCTGCTACGACCTTTACCTCATCGCCCGGGAGGCCATGAGCAACGAGACCTTCCGCACCATCGTCTCCACCGACAGCTATACCGTCCCCGCCACCAATATGAGCGAGGAGCGCACCTTCGCCAACACCAACGGTCTGCTGACCAGCAAAAAATACTCCGGTTACGTCTATGACAGCTGTATCGGCATCAAGACCGGCTCCACCAGCGACGCAGGCTACTGTCTGCTGGCCGCCGCCGAGGAGGACGGGACCATCCTCATCTCGGTGGTCATGGGTGCGGAGACAGTCGTGGACAACGACGGCACCCACCGGATGCAGTTTTCCGAGTCCACCCGACTGCTGAAGTGGGGCTTCAGCAATTTCTCCTACCACTCCATTCTGGATCTGGACACGCCGGTAGCGGAGGTCCCCGTGACCCTGGGCGTAGACGTGGACAGCGTGCTGGTGGTCCCCTCCGGCAGCCTGGACGCCCTGCTGCCCAACGACGTCACCGCCGACGACTTCACCATCGAGTACGAGACGGTGGAATCCGTAGAGGCTCCGGTGGAGGCCGGGGATGTGCTGGGTTCACTGACCGTCTACCTGGAGGGCGAGGCCTACGGCACCGTAGACCTGGTGGCGGCCACCTCTGTGGAGCAGTCCTCCTTCCTGGCCACCCAAAAGGCGATAGAGGACTTCATCTCCGACAACTGGCTCAAGGCGGCCATCGGTCTGGCGGTGATCGTCGTTCTGGTGGTCATCCTCCGGCTCACCGTGTTCCGCCCAAGGCGGAAATACGGCAACTACACCGGCACCCGCCGGCCCCGGAATTACAAGGGCAGCCGGAGAAGATAAACAGCCAATCGAAAAGGGCCGACGCGGCGCGTCGGCCCTTTTTCGGGCGCATGTTCTCCGTATGTTATCTCCATACGGAGAAATTCTATAAAATTCCCCCTTGACAGTTTCTCCGTTTGGTGATAATATATCTGCATCAGATAGAACAAACGTTTGATTTCCGGGGCCGTCTTGCCGACAAGGGCAAAAAGGAACCGGGAGCCGAATACACGGTTCCCGGTCACGATGGAGGAGAATGGATTCGAACCATTGTAGGCGTCAACCAACAGATTTACAGTCTGCCCCCTTTAGCCACTTGGGTACTCCTCCATATTCGGTTTTGCTGAAAGCTGGTAGACGGACTTGAACCCCCGACCTGCTGATTACAAATCAGCTGCTCTACCAACTGAGCTATACCAGCAAGCTCGCCCTTTCGGAATCAGCAAGGAGTATTTTACCGGAATCAGACCCGTTTGTCAATACCTGATCAAAACTTTTTCAGCAAGGAGGAAATTTTATGTCCAGACCTGTCTATCGCCGGGGAGAGCCCTACGCCCAGAAAACCGCCCATCTGCTCCGGCACATGGTCCATCCGGAGCTGGACCCCGCCCTGGACCAGTACCAGCTGGCCTTGGTGAAGGAGCTTCGGGACAAGCTCACTCCCCGGGAGACGGAGTGCATGGTGCACTACTATCTTCTGCGGGAGAGTATGCGGGAGGCGGCGCTCCGCCTGGGAATCAACATCTCCACCGTCTCCCGAACAGTGGAGCGGGGAGAGGCCAAGCTGGACAGCCTGCTGAAGCTGGCCGCCTCCATCAGTCCCATCCGTCTGAATCAGGACTGGTCAGACAGACGGGCCTCCTGAGCCACTCCAGGCCGCCGGGGCCGGGCCGGGGCAGACAGAGCTGCCGCACATCCTCTCCCCGGCACTCCGCTTGAAAGGCCGTCCGGGCGTCCTGCCCCAGCCGGCGTATCTGGCCGGAGCGAAGCAGCACCGGCAGCTTCGCCCGCCCCTTCATCTCCCGAAGCAGCGTCCTGCCCCGGTCATTGAAGCCCAGCACCCGGAGGTAGGGCACCCGCTCCGGAAGCCGGTCGGCGGTCAGACCCAGAAAGGCCCAGAGCACCATGCGCCGGATGCGGGCCTCCGGATAGCGGCGGGTCTTGGCCCGCCCATAGAGCTGCGCCAGGTCGGTCGCCTCTCCCGCAGCGCGGGCGATGCGCCGCTCCAGACCCGGCGCCCGGTCGGGGAGGGCGGACAGCTCCTCCTCCGTCATGGTGCGGAGCCGGGCCAGAATGCCCCGCTCGCAGCGCTCCAGCTGAGCGGGACAGCGGCCCGCCTCCCGCTCCCGCATTACGATCTCCCGGCTCGTCGGAGGGAGCGCTGCTTCCAGCCGCGCCCAGTCTCCGCCGCTCATCCAGCGCCGGAGCAGGGAGCCGGAGGGCCAGTCCTCCTCCCTGCGGCTGTCGTGGCCCGCCCCCTGCCGGGGAAAGGTCAGGGCGGTCACGTCCTCCCGGCCCCAATGCCGGAGGGCGCGGAGGTACTCCACCCCCAAACTGTTGTTGGGCGTCTCCAGGCAGCGGCCGCTCTCTCCCACCAGCGCCTCCAGCGCCCGCTGGCGGGCGGCGGGGTAGGACAGGCCCTCCTCCAGTCCCGCCCGGAGGAGGGGCCGGAGGGCGTCGCTGTCCAGCGCCTGCGCCGCAGGAGCCAGCCGGGAGAGGTCGCCGTCCTCGCTGCCGAAGGCGACCGTATCCACCACTCCGGTGTCCAGCAGGCACTGGACGCCCCCGCGGGCGAAGGTTTCCGCCGAGGATACCGCCCAGAGAAGGGGCAGCTCCAGCACCAGGTCGGCCCCACCCCGGAGGGCCATCTCCGCCCGGGCGGAGCGGTCCAGGGCGGCGGCAGTCCCCCGCTGGGTAAAGCCGCCGCTCATGACGCAGACGATCCCTTTCTCCGGGCAGGCCGCCCTGACCTGCTCCAGCAGCCAGCGGTGTCCCCGGTGGAAGGGGTCGAACTCGCAGACAACGCCTGCGGCGGAGAGAGGACTATTCCGGTCGGGCATGGGGCTTCCTCCTTTGAACGGGACGGCGTTTTTCAAAAATTCTCCAAAAAACGGTTGTTCTTCATCCAGTTTTGTAATAGAATTATTATAGCGTGTCCGGCAGGTCTGCGCAAGCGCTAAGGTCGGGCACAGGACAACGCAAAGGAGAATCACATTATGAATATTCTGGTCATCAATGCGGGAAGCTCTTCCCTGAAGTATCAGCTGCTGGATCCCACCACCGGCGCGCTGCTGGCCAAGGGCCTGTGCGAGCGCATCGGCCTGGACGGCAAATTCACCTACAAGCCCCAGGTTGCGGGCAAGGCAGGGAAGAATGCGGTGGACGTGGCCATGCCCACCCACTCTGAGGCCATCCAGGCGGTGCTGGACGCCCTGGTGGACAAGGACAACGGCGTGTTGTCCTCTATGAGCGAGATCGACGCTGTGGGGCACCGGGTCGTCCATGGCGGCGAGAGCTTCGCCTCCTCCGTCCTGCTCACCGACGAGGTGCTGAAGGCCATCGAGGAGTGCAACCCCCTGGCCCCTCTCCACAACCCCGCCAACCTCATCGGCATCCGGGCCTGCGCCGCCGTCCTGGGGGACAAGGTGCCTCAGGTGGCCGTGTTTGACACCGCCTTCCACCAGACCATGCCTCCCGTGGCCTACACCTATGCCATCCCCTATGAGTATTACGCCAACGACAAGGTTCGCCGCTACGGCTTCCACGGCACCTCTCACCGGTTCGTCTCCGCCCGGGCCGCCGCCATGCTGTCTAAGCCCATAGAGGAGCTGAAGATCATCACCTGTCATCTGGGCAACGGCTCCTCCATCGCCGCCGTGAAGAACGGCAAGTGCGTAGACACCACCATGGGCCTGACCCCCCTGGCGGGCCTTCCCATGGGCACCCGTGCGGGCGACATGGACGCCGGGGTGATGGAGTTCCTGATGAACAAATACAACCTCTCCATCAGCGAGATGATGAACATCCTGAACAAGAAGTCCGGCGTGCTGGGCATCTCCGGGGTGTCCTCCGACTTCCGCGACCTGGACGCCGCCGCAGCGGCGGGTAACCAGCGGGCGAAGCTGGCCATCGACGTGTTCTGCTACGACGTGAAGAAGTATATCGGCTCCTACGCCGCCGCCATGGGCGGGGTGGACGCCATCGTCTTTACCGCCGGTGTGGGCGAAAACAGCCCCGAGCTGCGCACCGCCATGACCGAGGGCCTGGGCTATATGGGCGTTGCCCCCCTGAACCAGGAGGCCAACCATAAGCGGGGCGAGGAGGTCGACATCTCCGGCGATGGCTCTCAGGTGAAGGTGCTGGTCATCCCCACCAACGAGGAGCTGATGATCGCCATGGATACGGCGGAGATCGTGGAGAAGCTGTAACGCTCCGGTGTAAAGGAGGGAATCGCTATGCTGTACACATTTAAGCCCCGGGGCGTCTGCTCCCGGGAGATACGGGTAGAGCTGGAGGAGGCCGACGGCAAGCAGGTCATCCGCAGCATGGAGGCCGTGGGCGGCTGCAACGGCAACCTCCAGGGCATCGGCGCTCTGCTGAAGGGGATGACCCCGGAGGAGGCCATCAGCCGGATGAAAGGCATCCGCTGCGGCGGCAAGAGCACCTCCTGCCCCGACCAGATCGCTCTGGGCCTGGAGCGGCTGCTGGCAGAACAGGCCAACTGAGCCCGCTCCAGGGGCCGACTGGCGCTGCACCGACGGACGGACAAATCTTTTTATGGATCAGGGGGCAGGTTTTCCTGACCCTCTCATTCCTGTTTATCACCCGCTGCCGACGGCGGAGAGGGAAGGAAATAAGAGGTCGTTATGAACAGATATCTGGGCATTGAATTCGGCTCCACCCGCATCAAGGCGGTGGCCATCGACGAAGCGTTCCGGCCGGTGCAGTCCGGCGATTACATCTGGGCCAGCAGCTACGAAGACGGCGTCTGGACCTATTCCCTGGATGAGGTCTGGTCCGGGCTGAAAACGGCCCTGAGCAACCTCGGCCCGGTGGACGGCCTGGCCGCCATGGGCGTCTCCGCCATGATGCACGGCTATCTGGCCTTTGACAAGGATTGGAACCTGCTGGTGCCCTTCCGCACCTGGCAGAACACCATCACCGGCCCGGCTGCGACGGAGCTGACCGAGCGGTTCCGGTTCAACATCCCCCAGCGGTGGAGCATCGCCCACCTGTACCAGGCGATTTTGAACGACGAGTCCCATGTGAAGGACATCGCCCACATCACCACCCTGGCGGGGTACGTCCACCATGCCCTCACCGGGGTGAATGCCCTGGGCATCGGGGAGGCCTCCGGCATGTTCCCCATTGACAGCGCCGCCCTGGACTATGACCAGGCCATGCTGGACAGCTTTGACGACCTGATCGCAGACCGGGGCTATCCCTGGCGCATTCGGGACATCCTGCCCCGTGTGCTGCTGGCCGGGGAGGACGCGGGCACCTTGACCGAGGCGGGCTCCGCTCTGCTGGACGGTCTGCTGCCCGCAGGTATCCCCGTGGCCCCGCCGGAAGGGGACGCAGGCACCGGCATGGCCGCCACCAATTCGGTGGCCCCCCGCACCGGCAACGTCTCCGCAGGCACCTCCATCTTTTCTATGGTGGTGCTGGAAAAGCCGCTCAGCAGGGTCTACCCGGAGCTGGACCTGGTGACCACCCCCACCGGCAGCCCGGTGGCGATGGTGCACTGCAACAACTGCACCAATGACATGAACGCCTGGGTGTCCGCCCTGCGGGAGACGGTGGAGCTGTTCGGCGGCAGCGTCTCCACCGGCGACCTGTACACCAAGCTGTACGAAAAAAGTCTGGAGGGCGACCCGGACTGTGGCGGCGTGCTGGTCTACAACTACCTGGCCGGAGAGGGCGTCACCCATCTGGACGAGGGGCGGCCCCTGGTGGTGCGCCGTCCGGACAGCCGCTTTAGCCTGGCAAACTTCCTCCGGGCCCAGCTCTACGCAACCATGTCCACCCTGAAGATCGGGATGGATCTGCTGGCCCTGGAAAATGTAGCCATCGACCGGCTCACCGGCCACGGCGGCCTGTTCAAGACCCCGGTGGTGGGGCAGAAGTACATGGCGGCGGCCTGCAACGCCCCCGTCACCTGCATGGAGACGGCGGGAGAGGGCGGCCCCTACGGTATGGCGCTGCTGGCCGCCTATATGTCGGACAGGGCAGAGGGCGAAAGCCTGGAAGCCTTTCTCACTGGTCGGGTCTTTGCCGGGGTGGCAGGCACCACCCTCCAGCCCGATGCGGAGGACGTGGCGGGCTTTGACCGGTTCCTGGCCCGCTATAAGGCCGGCCTGACCGTGGAGCGGGCGGCGGCGGAGACGCTGTGACCGCGGAACAGGCCCTCCCAGAGAAGAACAACCCCCTGTGAAGCACCGTGCCCCTGGGCCGAACGGCCCAGGGGCAAATACTTTGTGCGGAGGGATTACTCCATATGGATTACGACGATTTCTCCTGGAAAAACAGGTCGTCGCTGACGCTGTCGGAGATCATCTGCAGACAGGAGCGCAGACGGCGGAGAAAAATCTCCGGCGGGGCGGGCTCTCTGTCCAGCAGCCATCGCTCCAGGGTGGCGATCAGGGCGTCGGAGCAGAAATGGATCTGAAATTCCAGCAGACCCGGGTCGTCGCCGCTGGCATGGTCAGAGATCTGCGGCTCGATGATGGCGGACAGAAAGGGAAACATCAGCTCCCGAAAGTGATCCTGGAAGGAATTCTGGCCCTTGATTTGGAGGGCCTTGCGGTAAAAACTGCGGTTGGCGTAAAAATAGTCGGCCAGGTCGTGAAAGACCTCCCAGTTATGGTGGTAGTCCCGCTGGTTGGCTGCCGCAATGAATTCGGTGTCAAAAATCCAGTTGACCAGATCATACTTGTCCTGAAAGTGGTAATAGAAGCTCTTCCGGTTGAGCTGGCAGCGCTCGCAGATCTCCCCCACGCTGATCTTGGCAAAGGGCTCCTCGTCCATCAGCTGTTTCAGGGCGGCGGCCAGCGCCCGCTTGGTGATGTTGGAATCTGACACGTTCGCAGCCCCTTTCCCTGGATACGACATTCACTTCGCGTTACTGAAAAGTATATCAGAAACCGCCGTTTTTGCAAGGGGGCGGGACGGAATTGGGGAAATTTTGGTGTTTTGACGGGAGGACGCGCTCCCGGACAGGGCGTCGCAAATCCGCTTGCGCCGGAAGCGCGCGGGAAGTATAATGGAGACGAAAAGCACTTCTGACAGGAGGCCCCGACCATGTCCCATCCGCTGAAAAACACAGAACAGATCGTCACCTTTACCGGCTGCACCAGCCAGGGGGACGGGGTCGGGCGCCTGGAGGACGGGCTTGCGGTGTTTGTCCGGGGCGCGCTGGCCGGCGAGACCGCCAAAATCTCCCTGATGAAGGTGACAAAGCATTGCGCCTGGGGCCGTCTGCTGGAGGTGCTGACCCCCTCGCCCGCCCGCATCCCTCCGGACTGTCCCTATTATCCCCGGTGCGGCGGCTGCCAGCTCCGGCACATGACCTACCAGGAGGAGCTGCGGCTGAAAACGGAGCAGGTAAACGACGCGTTCCGGCGCATCGGCGGTCTGGAGCTGACCGTCTCCTGTATTCACGGCGCCGCCCAGCGGAACGGCTACCGGAACAAGGTGCAGTTCCCGGTGAGCGGTGGCACAGACGGGAAGGTCAGGGTGGGCTTTTACCGCCAGCGAAGCCACGACGTGATCGACGTAGAGCACTGTCTGCTCCAGCCGGAGCTGTCCAACCGGGCAGGCAGATGTATTCGGGACTGGATGGAGAAATATGCCGTCCCCGCCTACGACGAGAGAGCCCACGCCGGCCTGGTGCGGCACGTCTTTTGCCGCACCAACCGGGCGGGAGAGCTGCTGATCTGTCTGGTCGTCAACGGAACGGCGCTGCCCCACACAGATGAGCTGCTCCGCAGCCTGAGGGAAGCGTTTCCCACCCTGGCGGGAGTCGTGCTCAACTGCAACACCCAGCGCACCAATGTGATCCTGGGGCCAGGATACCGGACGCTGTGGGGGCGGGATTATCTGGACGATACCCTCTGTGGGCTGACGTTCCGTCTGTCTGTGCCCTCCTTCTTTCAGGTGAATCGGGCGCAGGCAGAGGTGCTCTATGGGCGGGCGCTGGAGTTCGCCGGACTCACCGGAAAGGAGACGGTGCTGGACCTCTACTGCGGCACCGGAACCATCAGCCTGGTCATGGCCACCCGGGCAGGTCGGGTGTTAGGAGCGGAGATCGTTCCCCAGGCTATCGAGGACGCCCGGGAAAACGCGCGCAGGAACGGGCTGGAGCATACGGAATTTTTCTGCGCCGACGCAGGAGAGGCCGCCAGACGCCTGGCCGAGCGGGGCCTCCGCCCGGATGTCATCTCGGTCGACCCGCCCAGAAAGGGCCTGTCCGCCGAGGTCATCGACGCCATCTGCCGTATGTCGCCCCGGCGGGTGGTCTACGTCTCCTGCGACCCCGCCACTCTGGCGCGGGATCTGAAGCTGCTGGACGCCGGAGGATATCGGGCGACGAGAGCGGAGGCGGTGGATATGTTTCCTGGGACGGGGCATGTGGAGACGGTATGTTTATTGTCCAAACTTCGCACAGACCATCACATCGAGGTAGAACTGAGCATGGACGAGATGGATTTGACCGCAGCGGAGAAGAAAGCGACGTATGATGAGATCAAAGCTTATGTCTTGGAGCACAGCGGGTTGAAGGTCAGCAGTCTGTATATTGCTCAGGTGAAGCAGAAGTATGGGATCATCGAGAGGGAGAATTACAATAAGCCGAAAGCGGAGGATGCTAAGCAACCAAAGTGTCCGTTGGAGAAAGAGCGGGCGATTGTGGAGGCGTTGGGGCATTTTGGGATGATTTGAGGGTATAAAAATGATTTGCGTGATTTTTCCCACATCCCTTTCATGGCTTTTGTAATTAATTTAAAAGCAATTTTTGTTGATTATGATTTGCAAATCCAAAATGATCTTGATTGATATGTTATTGTCGCTTGAGACAAAGTAACAGATAATATATTTCGCCAATCAGAGTTGTAATAGCAAACCTATAATTGACTTCAATAATATACACAGAATAAGCTCGTCAGCCAACAAAGACCAGCGGACTATGCTTTAAAGTTCCTTCCACAACTCTGTAAGACTTATTGTGCTACTTTGTGGTTGTTTCTGTTTAGGCAGTAAATCAACCTGAACCAAAACGGGAAAATTAGAAGCAACACCGGTAAAGATACACGCTCCTTGTGGGAGTACAGATATCATTTCATATGAAGCATTGTCAATAAATGCCACGGCTTTACCAATTGCTCGTATATCTTCGCTATTGACCAATCGGTGAATGAAGTAATTATGAAGTTGAGAGATAATTGTTTCTGATATGTCAGATGGGCGCTGACTTGATATAGTTAAAAATGTTCCGAACTTTCGCCCCTCCTTGATTATTTCCTCAAAAGTTTCCAAGCGGTAATCTTTCCAAGTTTGACTTTCCCGCTCAGACGTTGTAGATAAGACATTATGTGCTTCGTCTATAATGATGTGTAAACTTCTACCATTAAAATTTTGTCGTTGATGTTCATAGAAATACTTGCAAATAATTAGGGGCACAATTTTTTTGAATTCAACGTTAACACCGACCAATGAATAAACCGCCAGCCAATCAGATGAAGGATCATCACATATTCTAAAAAGGCGTTTTACTTGCTTTACACGATTTTCAAACCTTGAAATCAGTGGACCAACGTGATCTTCATTGATATATTGCGAACACAAGGAATCCAAATATTTATACCGTAGGGCGAACTCAAATATCAGATATTCATCTATGTTTTTGTAATTGCCAGTAACAAATACCGATTCCAAAATAACTGAAACAAAATGCTGCTCATATTCGCTAGAGCTATTCCCCCAGTACTCCCTTTCATCAGATATTCGACAAAATTTTGTGCCCTGGGCACGAAGCTGGATACTATTTAAAATTTTGACCCCAGGCTCGGCATCAACAAATAGTAGCGCAAGAATTGTTTTGAGTCCAGTTAGCTGGCGGACAAACATTTGAGGGGAATCATAATATCGAAGCAGCAGGTTCTTTAACATCACACGAATATAGGCCATAAGATTATCGATTCCACATAAGCGATGATAAAGATCAATACTCTTACTCAGGAATGGCTTCTGTGTTTTCTCCGTTGCTTCACAGATTATTGACCAAAGCTCCACATCCTCCAAGAAAAGGCGATGAATAGGAATCGAATCTCCCGTATCATCTCTTGTTGAAAGCCGATACACTTTTTTGCTGTCATCAAAAGCTTGGGTGTACTCTCCATTAAAGTCAATAAGAAGAAATCTGCTTTTAGCAAATCCAGGCATCTCCTTAAAGCGTTGAAAGCATTCTGTATATATCTTAGCTAATGTATTCGATTTGCCACTTCCGGTGTTTCCAAAGATTCCTATATGACTAGCAAATAGAGAATTTGCTGAGATATAAAGCTTTTCTTCTTTGTAATCATTAATAGAACCGATGCACACAGAAGTACTCAAATCAGAACTAAATTCAAAAATCTTTCGAATTTCTGTATCTGCAAGTATATATACATCGGAGAATATCAGTGGGATGTCAATTAAGCCTCTTTGAAAATGACCAGCGTTCAACACGCCCATAATACTTACTTCGATAATGCGATCAATAGTCTCACTATCTTTTGAAAAACGGGGTTGGCCATTATTCTCGCCTATAATCTTATTTTCCTGAATGTATTCTCCTTCTATTCGGCCGATGATATTGTTAAATCCTTTTGGAATCTTGACAAAGCTACCGACGGACACATTCTTAATAATATTTCCCTGATATACTAGGATATTGCTGTTCTTGTTCTCAAAAACACGTATACGAAGTTTTTGCCCTCGTACTTCAATCACTTGCCCGATTTTATAGAAATCGTTCATGCTGGTTCGCCTCCTTTTTAGACATGGATATGCGACAAAATCTGATTGAAATAATTTAAAGACAGC
>JAJPXB010000017.1 GCA_021205695.1 Clostridiales bacterium | reverse complement strand
CTGCTTCAACGCCCGGAACAGCAGCGGGATCAGGTCGATTTTATTATCACGTTCCGCTTCCTGTACAGAACCATCCGGCATTACGATCCCCTCCTCTCTGATTTTGTTTTTGCATCCGAACGGCCAGCCTTGTCATAGTGCCCGTAGCCGTAACGCCCGTAACCGTAGGAATGGCCATAACCGTAATAGCTGCCATAGGTGCCTGCCCGGCCAAAGAACCCGGTATGGACGTTATTGAACACACATCCCAGCACTTCTGCGCCGCTTTCGTTCAGCTGGTCAATGGCGTCGTTGATGTAGCGGACCTCCACCACATCCTGTTCTACTACAAGCAGGCTTGCGTCAGCCAGGGACGCTATCCGGGCACTCTCCGCCACCAATCCCATCGGTGACGTGTCCACGATGATATAATCCACGGATTCCCTCAGGGCATCTACCGTCATTTTCAGTGCTTCCATGACTTCACGGTTCAGCAGCCGTTTATGGCTGACGGTACTGAAAACCACAGGCAGCTTTCTCTCCATCCCCATAGCTGTAACCCTGACGGTACCCCGGTTTTTCAGGGCAGTCCCCAGGTCATATTTTTCCTCTTTTTCTTTGGGCAGACCCAAAATTTTATACTGTGCCGGTTTCCGGAAATCGCAGTCCACAAGCACGGTTCTTTGCCCCTCCTGCACCATAGCCATCGCCAGGTTCGCCGCCACCGTGGACTTGCCCTCATTCTCCGAGACACTGGACACCATCAGCACATGGCCGCCTTTCCGGTCAAGCTCCCGACGTACCCTCGTCCCCATCATGCGGCAGGCTTCCACATAGCCGAAGCTCAGTGTCGGGTTTTCCATAAACAGGGAATATCGCCTGCGGCGAATGCGGGAAAGCAGGGTCTTGTATTTCTTTTCGTGGGGGATGGAAGCCAACAACTTCGTATCTACCTTGTGCCGCATATCCCGCTCTGTTTTCACGGTATTCCGGAAATAGGACAGCGCTGCGAACAGCAGAATCATAATAGCCAGCCCAGCTGCCCCGGCCATAAGCATGGGCCGGCGCTCGTTTAGCGGGTTGGAGACGTTACTGGGTATGGACGGTTCCTGCAGCACCTGTATGGAAATGTTGTCTGTCAGTTCACCGCACAGGTCTACCGCAGTATCCATCACTGCCTGGATCATCTCGTAGGCCAGCCGTGGCGAGGAGGTTTTCACCGTCATGGTCATGAGGCTGGTGGAGCTGACCACGCTGACGGAGATTTCCCCGTCCAGGCTGTCCAGCCCCAATGTGCGGCAGACCCTCGTTTCCAGAATCTCGCTGTCCACCACGGTAGAGAAAGTCTCTGCCAATGCGTTGGCAGCGGTAAGGCTGTCCGAAACGGTATTGCTGCTGACGCCGCTCTTGCTTACCACAAAGGTCGCCGTAGTGGTGTACTGAGGGGAATAGGTAAACCTGACCACAGCTCCTGCGAACAGTGCAGCGGCAACGGCGGCCAGCAGGATCACCCACCACTGGCGGAGCACATCACGGATGATGGAGTCCAGATCCAGATGTTCCCCGAAGCTGTTATAACTGGGTGCAGCCTGATGTGTAGAATGCGGGCTTTCACGGTTTTCTTTTTCTGCCATATATCAGCCCTCCTCTACCACGACAACCAGACGGACCGTGCCGGTCTGGTCGCTGTCACTGTTTGTATAACTATAGGTAATCTCATATGCACCGGGGGTGGATGTGTCAACGGAATCGTTAATCTTCAATGCAGAACGGTAAATAACCTCTGTTTCATCGTCCTCGGCTTCCCCATCCAGCACAAAAGCATTTTCGGTGGAATCCCAACTGTAGGTATTGTAATCCAGCGTGATCGTATTTAAGTAATCCACCGGGTCTACATCTGCACCCTGCTCCACATAGATCAGGTAATCCGACAAAGTGAGCTGGGGTGCGGACGCTTCCTCAGATGCACTGTAGAACCGCACCGTTACCGGCAGATCCAGCGTATCCCCGGCACTGTTGGACACCTGGATGTGCATGGCGAACTCCCCGGCAGAAACAGACTGGGTGTTGTCATCAAACACCACCTGCACCTGACTGGTCAAATCCCCGTCCAAGCAGTCGGTAACAGTTATCACATCCAACAGCGCAGAACTATCGCTTGTAGACGCCGCCAGAGGCCCGGAAAGGGTCACGGTGGGCGAGGTGTAGTCGCTGTAGGTGATGCGCCGAGTAGTTTTCGTTACATTCCCGGCAGAATCAAAGGCGGCAATAGTAGCGTCCCGCACCCCGTCAGTGATGAAATTGCTCATGCTTTCCACCACCAACGAAGCGGTTACATCCCCATCTTCCGCGTCTGTAGCAGTCACGCCTTCCAAAATGGCGCTGTCTCCGTCAGCCACGCTGACCGTGACTTCCTTTGTGTCCATGTTGATGGTGGGGCCGCCGCTGTCCGAGGTAAAGAAACCGTAGGCTCTGACACCCCCGTAAGCAACTAAGGACACCACAAAAAATATGATGCAAATTCTTCGAATCAGTTTTACCATAACCTGTGCTTTCTCCATTCCGGGCAGATTGTGCCGCCCGGTTATTTTTTATGATCTTCATGCCAGCTTTGGCAACATCAAGATACGGAAATCCCCCGTCTCCGTCCTGCTGACGGAAATGGACACCGGGTTCTCCTGTCCCCACTGCGGGTCCGCATCTGCCTTTTCTTTCCATTTATCGCAAAACTTTAAGCGCAACTCAAATAAAGCAGAAAAGGTGTATACCGACAACACAACTGACATGGCTGGCATAACCAAGCACAGGAAAATTATTCAAAGAAAGCCCAACTACCATATCGCCTACAAAACTATTGAATAAGCTGTTGTCTGGAAAAGATGGGAAAATTTCTTCTATTTCCATGCTCATCTATGCCATTTAAAAATTTCATAATTGGTAATAGTACCAGATGTTCATACCCTTGATTTTCTTTTTTATAATTCCATCATTTTCTAACATTTCGAGCGTCATCTTCAGTTTCTCTTCTGTCAGGCAACAGAATCCGTCCTCCCGATGGCAGTCTTTCAGTTGATTGCGGATACATTCCGAGGTGGTAGAACAAAACAACCCCAAAAGCTCCTTTTGTGTTACTCCATGCCATCTATGTCTGGAAATTTCTAATGTGACACATCGGGCTTCTGGATAGTGCTGTAAGTCAACCACGATTTTATTTCCAAACCATACCGCTTGAAGCAGATTATCAAGCATAGACATGAAGTCCTTGCTTGCCGCACCACTAAGGGAAGCGAGAAAACAAACAGTAAGCCGCCTAATGTTGACATAATATGTCATACTGTCTGTCATGAATTCGGCACCATATTCCCCTGTCCCGTTATATGCGGAAATCACTTCATTATCACCTAGTTCATCCATATTTTCTATTAGAAAATGAATGCATTCTTCTGCCTGAGCGTATGTGATATGGAATTCTTTTTCCATAACCTCTGCGATGTCTTCAACGGTTCCTTTTTCTACACAAAACATTGCAGTATCAGTCATGTGATTTCTTTTTTTCATAAATTTCACCTTATCCTTTGAAATAAAAACAGAACTGCATAGCGAATATATTCGAATAAATCCCACCCCTGTTTTCTCGTTAGTTCATATAATCGTCGCTCGCTCCCCGGATGCGTTGGTTGCCCTATTATCTTGCGACTAACATTTTTAATCACCCCATTATCTGGCGTTCTTTTTTGGGATTTATTTTCTAATCTAAGTAGATATTCTATCTCATTGAAAGATACACCACTGATATTCGCACCTACACGATCAGCCCTAAACTCCCTAAGAAAATACCAGTATTCTGCCTTCATAAAAGTCAACAAGCAGAAAATCCAAAAAAGAACAAAAAACCAGAGGCAACCAATTGAAAGTATCGGTATAGCCTCAAGCCGGGGATAAACATACCAGAGCACGTACATTGAAGCAACTACCAGAGCTAAAGACTTTAGCCGCTTAAAAGCAATAAGCCTCTCGCTGAAGTCTTTGTAATGGATATGCGCCAACTCATGTCCGATAAGGAAAAGCGCCATATTATGTACTGTCTGCGCCGCATTATCTACCCTCATCTGATTTATCGCCTTGATAGATAGAACAATAATAGGTATTCCATCATCATCCCGGCTTGCAATTGCTAGTTTTCCATTAAAATTTTGAGCAATAGATTTCTCGGACAGGACGGTTACGTGTCGAATTTTTAATGCTGCACACATATGAAATACTGATTCTTCCCATTCGGCCAATAATGGGTCAACAAGAATCCCATGAGACCATCCAAGCAAATTTGCCATTTTTCTATATTTTTTCCCTGTCCATTCTGTAGCTTCCTCCGCCGTTTCTTCCCTGAATGATTTGTCACTAAACAGGAAAACCGGTGCCAGCACAAAGAATATTGCGAGCAAAATAAAGAACGCATGATTATATGCATCATTGCTGAACAAGTGCCCTAAGATATCTCCACCAGCAAAAAGTTTCCCAGACCGCAAATCATCTAAACCGCCCAAAATTACGACAACAAGCAATGCCATTATCACTATCATAAGCGGTATTCCAATAATCTTATCCCGTATATCCTCATGTCTTGGAATCTTTTCTTCGCTCTTAGCTGCAGCCGTTTTGTAATCAGCCTCTTCTTTGTCTGCTTTATTCACCTCCTTCTGTCTCTGATGGTGCAGAGAATACAGATATTGAATCCATTTGTGTATCTGAGCAGCCCGCTTTTGCTTTTCTTCCAGAAACAGTTTTTCAAAAATAACCGAGGCAGGAACGCAGAAAAAGATAACCCGAATAATCCAATTGTCAATCAAAAGGATAAACATAGCAGCAAAAAAAGGCATTCCCATCGCATATACAAAAGTCATCGAAAGTCCCTCTGGTGCATTCTCATACAAACTACCAGGCAAATGGAATATCTGGCTACAGTAATGCCCTACCATTTTACGGACAAACTTTGTGTACCCCACATTGCTCTTAATGAAAATCTTATACCAGAGGCCAAATACTGCGTATTCGGTTAGGCACATCGCCCCCGCCAATAAAGCATACTGCAAAATATTTATTATTTCCATCCGCTATCCCTCCCAGTAACTTTGTATCATCTCCTCAGCTTATCTTTTTCACCAGTATCAACTAGTTTAAAACCACCCCTTAAATTTATTTATAGTTCCATTGCTCACACAAAACTCGGGGACATCAAAATGCGAAAATCACCTGTCTCAGTCCTGCTGACGGAAATGGATACCGGATTTTCCTGTCCCCATTCCGGGTTTGCGTCCGCTTTTTCCTTCCACTGGTCGTAAAACTCTAAAAACTCACCAAACAAACATTCCTCCGCCTTTTTCCGGGCAGTAGCGGCTTCTTCCAGTGTTTTATAGGTTCCCAAGTTGTATCTTTTACCCTGAAAGCAAATCATTGCCTTATATTTTCCCCGGAACATCGTGACTCCCGTAACTCCCGTTGTACTATCACAGCGTACCTTCTTATCCCGCAGAAGCTCTACAGTTGTACCCGCCACATGGGTCGTCCTGTTCTTGAGCTGTTCCTCTGCAATCCGCTTCAGGCAGCCGCAGCTGATATAGTTTTTCCGCTGGAGGTCAGCACAGGAGTATTCCCCTTCATTGCCGCAGTCACAGCGGCAGTGCCAAATGACGGATTGGTTGCGGTCACGTTTATCTGTCGGGTACAGAGCCGTTAATATACCAAACCGCTGGCCTGTAATGTCCTTCTTTGGATGATTCTCTTTTTGGCAGGTCTTGCAGTATTTTGTGCTGCCATCCTTCAAATACTGGGTTTGGACATACTCCGTGTTCCCACAGTCACAACGGCATTCCCACACGATACGTTTGTTCTCTCGCTTTTCTGTCGGTCTTATCACAGTCAGGCTGCCAAATCGCTGGCCGGTCAGATCCTCACGGATGACCTGTATCGGCTTACAGCCGCAATTGGTCCTGACGCCTTTTCGGAGTTGGGAACTTTTTCTCAAAACGATATTCCCACAGTCGCAGCGGCAGCGCCAGATCACACAACCCTGATCACGCTTCTCCAGCGGTTCAAGGGCTGTCAACATTCCAAACTTCTGGCCGGTAAGGTCAGCCATTGCAAATTGTTTTGTTTTTTCATCTCTAACAGCCAAATGTGTTCACCGCCTTGTCCATCACCAAAAATGCCATTTATACATCCTGCAAATATTCACCTAAACAGTGGGGCAGCGGAAGTCCCGCTGCCTCCCTATAAAACCTATTTAACTACAGGATCACGCTTATACGGTTTTTATTCACTGACTCGCCAGGTTGTTATAAGAAACATAAATCGGGTCAGAATAAACGTAAACCGTCTTGCCACTGCTGTTCGTATAACTCACCCATGCACGAATCACATAGACCGTAGAACTGGTTTTCGGGGTCATGCTATAGCTATACGCCCCGGTGTCACCGATGCCGTTGATGGTCACCTTCGTGCGTCCGGATGTGTTGATGCTCAGGGATTTCGCTCCCAGCTTCGCCTTAGTAATGTAAACAAAACCGTGACCAGTGACGGTATAGTAGTCACTGATATTCTCATAATCCGTAATAGTTCCCGTCAGTCGAATCTTTTCACCGTTTTGAGAAGCACACAAAGTGACAGACGGCACCGAGATCTTCTTAACTGCAATAGCCTCTGTTTTGGTCTCACCGCAGACGGTGCAGGTGTAGGTTATAACACCTTCCTCCGTGGTTGTGGCCTCTTTTGTTACGGTACCCTCGTCCCAGGTATGTCCGTAGGCCTCCGTCTCGTCCCCGACGTAGCTCTCACCGCAGAGGGTACAGGTATAGGTTGTATAACCATCCTCTGTGCAGGTCGGTGCGGTCACGACTGCCACATAATGGTGATACCGTGTTTCTTCAATGGCGTATGCGTCAGTAAAGGAACTGTCCATCATCAGGTAATGAATCCCTGTTGTGGTATACGGAGAAGCTAAGTCATCGAAATCGCTCGTCCCCCGCAGGAAATACTGATAGGTATAGGTACCCACCGCCACCTCATCACTGAAACTTGCGTCCCAGGTGGAATCTGCGTAATACCATTTCCCCTCGATCTGAACGATGTTCCATGCGTGATTTTCGTAGTAGTCAGAAGTGTCCTCGGAAACCACGCCGCCATAGCCTGTGGCGACCCGAACGCTCAGCCCCAGTTCCCGGAGCAGCCGATAATAGAGCGTGGCGTATCCCTGACAGACGGCGGTGCCGTTGATGAGGGCGGCGTAAGCCGTGTATTTCAGGGTGTAGGTGCTGTCGCTCAGGTTGTCATTGTCGTAGGTCACGTTGCTGCAAATGTAGTCGTAGACAGTATAGAGCTTGTCATAATCGTCGGTATCTTCCGAAAAGGCCAGCGCACCGGCGAGCAGAGTGTCCACCGTCGTTGTCATTTCCGCCTCCTGCTCCGCTGTGGTGAAGTAGGTAGGAGTAAAATAAATGGTGTAATAACGCAATTCACCGTTGCTGTCCTGTTTTATTGAGGCTCTGTAGCCGGTACCGCCGTAGTTATAGCGGAGATAATCTCCCTCATCGGCGTTCTCCGTTTCGACCAGGGCCTCCGGGATAATGTTCTCCGTGCACAGCTCTTTGAAATAGTCGGAGCCGGAAACGTAAGCTTCGCCGTAATAGTAGACGGTAATGCTTTCCTCCCGTGCCTTCATCCCGGCCCGGAGGATCGCTCCCGCCTCCTCAACGGTGGTGCAGTAGACAATTTCCTCATCATCGGAGGCGGTGCTAATGCCGTCATTGTCGGCGGATGAACCGGCCTCCTCCACGTCCGGAATGGTGATGTCCTCCTCGGTGATGACATCGTCATAGATAGGGTTGACATAGACTGCCCCATCCGTGACAAGAACCTCCGTATCGCTTTCAACCGCTACTCCTGGTGCTGTATGATTCGGTGCTGCCAAAGCTTCCAAAGGTGCACAGGCAATCAGCAGCGCACATGTCAAAAGCAGAGACCGAATTCTTTTTCCTTTCATTTTGTTCCTCCTTTGGCTCATCCAACAGGTTTCCCCGGCCTAACATCGAAAAATATTGCCGGCCGGGGAAATCTGTCACTTCGGCATGATTACTTTGTCAACGCATCATAGCTGGTATAAATCGGATCTGAATAGACATAGACCGTCTTTCCGCTGTTGTTCGTATAGCTTACCCATGCACGAATCACATAGACCGTTGAGCTGGTTTTCGGGGTCATGCTGTAGCTGTATGCCCCAGTGCTGCCAATACCAGTGATGGTCACCTTTGTTCGTCCGGAGGTATTCAGGCTCAGAGTTTTTGCTCCCAGTTTTGCCTTGGTGATATAGACGAATCCATGGCCGGTAATCTCATAATAATCGTCCGAATTTTCAAAGTCCGTTACTGTACCTGTCAGCCTAATCTTCCCGCTGTTCTGGGAGACAGAGAGGGTGACACTGGGAACCAGCAACTCCTTTGTTTCCTCCAGCTTGGGGATTACCTCTGTTTTCGTCTCGCCGCAGACCGTGCAAGTGTAGGTCATAAGGCCCTCCTCCTCAGTAGTGGCAGCCTTGGTCACAGTGCCGGAATCCCAGCTGTGACCGGTGGCGGCAATCACTGAGCCTGTAGAGACTGTCTCCCCGCAGACAGTGCACACCTCGTCTCCGGTATAACCATCCTCGGTGCAGGTGGCAGCCTTGGCGTTCTGGGTCACAGTGCTGTGACCGGTGGCGGGGATGATACTGCCCTGCTCTACCAGTGTGTCGCAGTCGATGCAGTAAGTGTCTCCGGTGTAACCTTCGCCGGTACAGGTAGCGGCGAAGGCATTCCGAACTTCGGTATTCTCATGCTGGCAGGCTTCCACACCGGACAGGGTCACTTCATAGGTCTTTTCTGTGCTGCTATCTTCGGAAATAGTAAGGATACGTACCACGCCGTCGGTGTAGATGGGCAGGACAGTGATGCCCGCATTGACCTCGGTAGTGGCAGTCACCACGGCATCGTTCGTTCCGTCCGCCTCATAGGTCAGGGTGTCGGCGTCAAAGCCGCTGACAGAGGTCCCGTCCACAGCGATGCCGGACAGGTCGGCGGAGGTGTTGGTCTCAACACTGCCTGCGTAGGTCATAGCCTCGATTTCCGTCAATGCGACGCACTTTCCGCTCTGTTCGGTGAGCGTAATCTGAATAGAAATAGGATTGACGACCTCATCAAATTCATAGCTATACTCATAGCCATAGGTATAGCTTTCCACCATGGATTCCGTATAGCCAATGGATGTATAGGTTGTTCCATCCAGACTGTAGGCAATCTCCACCGATGCAGGCAGCGACGCACTGAAGCTATCCACGTAGTAATAAAGATTTACACTGCTCAAAAGCTGTGCCGTTGCCCATGTCAGGGTCAATGTAGCTGTGTCAGAAGTATTCCGGTAATTATAGTTACTCCAACGCTCGGTAGTATCATCTCCCGGCTTTGTAGTGCCGTTGTTCAGGGACGACAAAGTATCGGATTGGTAATCAGAGAGAATATCCTGCTCCAATGTGGCAGAGCTCGCCACATTGGTACTCTCGGTATTCACCGCCTCAGCCACACGGACGGTGCAGGTCACAGGCAGAGTGGTCGTGCCGATGACAGTAGCCGTGCCGTTCACAGTAATAATGTCGCCAACATCAGCAAAATCGTCTGCGCTGACGCTGTCCCAAGTCACGGTAAATTCTCCGGTGACGGTGCCGTCCGCCAACACGCCATTCACGGTGCTGGGCAATGTGGGAACGTATCCCGCCATAGTGACGGCAGAGACATTCCGCATGGCGATCACATCTGCAATGACATGGAGCCTTGCAATGACGGTGATATCCTCCAGACCGTCAAAGCTGAGAGTTCCGGTAATGGTGTAATCTCCGGCGTTGTTGTAAATCTCAGAAGAAATCTCGTCCCAGACAACCGTTCCACTCACAGTGGAGCCGTCCGCCAGAATGCCGGTGGCGGTAGTCAGCAGTTCAGGCTCAGTTCCCACGGTCACACTGTAATCCCGCACCAGTGTGTAACTTACCAGCCCTTCCGTAACGGTATCGCTCTCCACTGCCGTGGTGGTCACAGTGGCGCTGCCGCCAGAAAGCCCATCAGAGGTCACATTCACGGTGAAGCTGCCCGCATCCGTGGTGGATCGCACAATAACAAGGGCCTTGCCTGCGTAAGCGGCGATATGAGCCTCTGTGCTGCTTGTTAGCACACTGTCCTGCTGATACTTCTCCGTGGTAGCCTGGTCGCCGTTGTCCACGCCCACGATCTCGCCGTCGCCGGTGAGAGTGAAGTAGATGGTGTTGGTTGCAGTGGTGTCCAGATTGCCGTCGGCATCGGTGACATCCACCTCGATGTAGACCAAGCTCTGGCCGTCGGCGTCGATGACCGTCTTGTTCTGGGTCACTTCAAGCTGGCTGACGGTGCCGGGCGTGGAAACTACGCTGTTGCCGCTGGTGTCGGAAATCACGTTGCCGTCCTCGTCATAGGCAATGGCGGAGATGGTGCCCGCCTCGTAGGTCACGTTAAAGGTGGCATACAGGCTGGTGGAGCTGGAACCGGTGATAGCGCTGAAAGCGCTGGTATTATTACTTTCAGTAGTGTAAGTGTAGTAGGTATGTCCTGCGTCTGTGGTGTTTACCGTCCGGGTGGCGGTGCCGATCAAAATCCCGTTACGGTACAGTTCCACTTTCGCAGCATTCGTATAGACCACAACCGGGGTCTGTCCGTCGGAATTGGTGTACAGGTTGTCCTCATCCCACGCTGTTACCAGATGCAGTGTAGTGGAATCCTGATTCCACTGGGCACGGTAGAGGTAATAGGTATCCTTCTCAAAGCCCGCAGTGTCCACGATGCCGAAGTAGCTGCTGTTGGGGATGGCTCCGCTGCCGGAGACAGAACCGCTGCCCGTGCCATTCCAGGGAGTGGGCTCGCCGATGTAATCAAAGCCTGTCCAAACAAACTCACCCAGAATATAGTCCGTGGTCATGGTGTTCCAGATGGATTCATGGGCGGTAATGCCCCAGCTGACAGCGGAGGTATCATAACTGGTCAGGTGATACAGCCCATCCGCATTGGTGCGGCTAGCCTGAGTGGTATAGATTCCCCGGCTGTTGACTGCAGAAGATGTCTCTGTAGAGAGGATTGCGCCATAGGTGCTGTGCAGCGTAGCCAGCGTGCTGCTGCTGGCGTAGTTGAAGCCGGCGATACCGCCGTTCGCCACAATCGTTTCGATCACGGTGGTCAGGGTGCTGTTACTGCCTCTGGTGTTGTCACCCAGGGTAAAGGAGCGGGTATCGTCCACCTCCTGAATCCACTCAATCAGGTTGGAAACAATGGTGGTAAACTCGCTGCTGGTGGAGGCTCCCTCCTCGATCTCGTTGCCCAGCGACCACATAAAGACGCAGGCGTCGTTGCGGTCACGCTTGACCATGCTCTTGATGGCGTACTCCGCCCAGGTCATGGAGCTGTTGCCGCCCAAGATGTTGTTATCTGCACTGATAGCTGTGGAGAAATACTTGGCAAAATCGTTGCTGTTGCCATTCTTTGCCACGTTCCAGCCGTCAAACGCCTCCTCCAGTACCAGAATTCCCAGCTCATTGCAGATGTCGATGAAATCCTCGTCAGCGGGGTTGTGGCTGGTACGGATAGCGTTCACGCCCATATCCTTCATAATGGAAAGCTGGCGATAGATGGCGTCATAGCTGGCAGCACTGCCCAATGCGCCCTGGTCGTGGTGCATACAAACGCCGTTGAGTTTGGTAGCCACACCGTTCAGATAAAAGCCGGTATCATCGTCATAGCTGAACCAGCGGAAGCCGAACTCTGTGTCATAGGTATCCGTCAGCGTGCCGTTTACATAGACCTCTGTGCGGACAAAGTACAGGTTCGGGTCATCGGTAGACCACAAAGCAGGACTGCTGACCACCGGAGATGAGGTGACTGTCACCGTCTCCCCCGCCCCAATGGTCGCTGTTGCCTCTGCGGACTCGGAGGCAGATACTCCGTCGCTGGTGTAGACGGTGTTCTTCACAGTGACCTCCACATCGGTATCGCTGTCGTTATCCAGCTCCACCTCGGTCTGCACTGTGCCGTCGCCGGTGGAGATGTTGGGGGTGGTCACATAGGTTCCGTTATAGGCCACATGAACCGGCTCGGTGACAATCAGGGTCACGTCACGATAAATGCCGCTGCCGGAATACCACCGGCTGGAGGGAGTGTTATTCACTGCCTTGACCGCAATGACATTTTCTGTCACCCCGTCACAGACCAGATAATCCGTGATGTCAAAAGCAAATGAGGTGTAGCCGTAATGGTTCTCTCCCACATAAGTCCCATTGACGTACACATAGGCATCGGAATACACGCCGTCAAAGCTAAGGACGATGGTATTTCCCGCCTCAGAAGTCGCTAAGGTAAAGCTCTTGCGATACCAGCCAGTTCCTCCGAGCAGATAACCGCTCTCCGCCTCGCCGGAGGTGGTAAAATCCTGGCTGATACTGAAATCGTGGGGCAAAGTCACATCTTCCCATGAAGAATCGTCGAAGCTCTGGCCAGAGGCTGAGCTGTTATCACCCAGGTAAAATTTCCAGCCGGTGTTAAAGTCTGTTTCACGTCCGGAAATTTCGGGGGATACCAGAACGGTTTCCTCGTCCCCGTAGACCGTTCCGGTCTCAGAAGTGGCATCCTCATCCACAGCCAGAGCCGAGATAGGCGCACATGTCAGAAGCAGCGCAGCAGTGAGCATCAATGCGGCAATCCGCTTGAGCAAATTTGATTCGTTTTTCATTGGGCAATCCTCATTTCTTTTCTCTAGGGCATCAGATCGTCGTCAAATGCACAGCTTTCCGGCGGGATCTCCGCCGTATCGCCGTCGGCATTCCGAATTTCCTCCGGCAGCTTATCCAAAAATTCTTTGTAGTATTTCGCGCAGTATTTTGCCTTGTCACACAGATAGGTCGGGCGCTCTGTCAAACCGCCAGTTTCGTTATAGACCATAGCGGTGCAGACAAAGCAGACCGAATGATTGACGCAGTTAGTGCAGGTGGGGCAATAACGCAGCTCATTCGTCCAATTCACGACCTTTTTCCACGCATCGACAAACGACATCTCTTTCAGGCTGAACTGGGGAAAATCCATCATCCCGCAACCGCTTAGATTTCCTTGCCAGTCCACCCAAAAGCTGCACCGACCAGACAGGCATCCCATGGGTCGTGGCCCCTTGGCCTCGGCCTCAGCCAGCAGCTCCGGGGTCAGCTCCCGATATCGACCTGCGTTCAGCGCCAGGTTGCGGAATTTCTCCGGCTCCAGCTGATACCAGTCCGTCAATACCTGGTAATAGGCGCATTCCTCCGCCGTCAGACGGTCAACGAACTTCTTCTCTGCCCCGATGCGTCGGAGGGGAGGGAACATATAGGTAGCCACTTTCAAGCCCATTCCGTAGCTTTTTGCGAAGTCAATCATGGTCTTCAAGTCTCCAGCGTTGTCCGGGGTCAGGGAGCAGTTGAACTTAAATCGAATGTTATTCTGTTTCAGCAGCTCCACGCCCCGGCGCATTTTGTCGAACCCGTGAGGGTCGCCGCAGAGCCGTCCATATGTTTCGTTACTGCCGCCGTACAAGGTGATATTGATGCGGACAGGCGGCGACTCCCGCAGCCAGGAGACCACGTCCTCCGTGATGCAGCTTCCATTGGAATTGATGCTGACCTCCATCCCCATCTGGCACAGCGCCAGATACAGCTCCCGGATATGGGGATAGGTAAACGGCTCCCCGCCAGTCAGCAAAGGGGAAAGCGTTCCGGCCTCCTTTGCCTGCTGCGCCACGTCCAGCCAGAAGTCCAGCGGCATCAGGCCGCCCCGCTCCTGTACGTCCTGTGGCGATTTTCGGACATAACACATCTTGCAGTGGAAGTTGCACATGGGCGTTAGCTCAAAGGCCCCAGTAAAAGGCACTCGCTGTTTGGCGGAGCGCATAAAAAGGTCATGGCGTATCGAAGCCACCGGGTATCACCTCATCTTCCTCTAATTGATTTTTCAGGCACTGAACCGCCCCCTCGTCTGGGCGGCAGCTAAGTAAATAAACCGGACGGCGTGCCACTGTCTCCAACCAGAACTGTTGAGCGGCTGATTTCTCCGCCCCGTTCCAAGCGTCCAGTGCAGTCTGCTCCATCAAAAAACGCAGCGCTGACGCAACCGACAGCCGCTTTACACGGTTCTCCAGGCCCTGACGCAGCACCACAACAGCCCCCAGCGGCAGTTCCTCGCTACTATACACAGGGCTGCTGCCGTCCACCGGATAGCCACTGGTGACGATTTCACCGCCCGTCATCCGCAGCAGTGTCCGGTCATTTCCGGCAATTTCCGCCCCGGCATATTCCCGCCACAGGCGGGCCTGAGTGGTTTTCCCTGTCTGACTGGGAGCAGTGAACAAAATTGCCTTTCCGTGATAGGAAATGCGGCTGGAATGGAGCAAAAATGCCCCAAAATGGGCCAAAAGCTGCTTCATGGGCAACAGCTGCAGCACCTTGTCCGCCGTCCGCACCACGCCGGGGAACGCCCCTTCGTTGAGGTACAGTGTAACGCAGGAAAAATCCATCTCATACGCCGCCAGAGAAACAGAACCATCCGTCCCAGGCCTTGCCAGGGCATAGAACCGTTTCCCATCCCGGTAATATCGAAACAGCATATCTACCCCGCAAACCTCTCCTGCAACTGGGGGCAGTTCGTCCACGGGAATCACCCACACCGGCACCGTTGGCACACCGTTGCATCGGAACGTCGCCGTACCAGCCAGCAACCCCAGCGGCTGGTCAGAAAACAATCCCAGCACCACGCCGCCCACGGACAGGCACAGGGCAGGGACATCGCTTTGTGTTGATCTCATTCTCTTGCACATTCAAAGAAGGGGCTGGCTGAAAACAGCCAGCCCCTCGGTCATAGATTGTTATAGGTTATCAGGATGTCATAAGCGGTGAATCGCCAGAACTCAGATAGCAGCTGCAACTGTCATCGTAAAAGTTTACAACCGAATCATAGGTACCCTGATCGTATTCCTCGCACACCGTATAGTATGTTCCAGTATCTGTGTCATAATACTCACCCGGCCCCAAAGACACCCTAATTGAGCATCCGGAGGCAATGGCGGTGTTCAGCTCATACTCCTCAATTGTGAGCATGGGTTTTTCATAGCCTACTTTCATATGCAATCCCCCCTTTATTCCGCCGTCACGGTGTAGACCTGACTAGCAACGCCTTCGGCGTTATAGGCAATCACTTCATAAGTGGTACCTTTCGTGACCTTTGTGAACGACTTGCTGAATTTCAGCTTTCCGCCTGCGGTACTTGTACCGGTAACCTTGGTACCGTTGATCGTCACATAGGCAACATCTTTCGAGGTAACAACAGTGACAGTCGACTTTTTTGTTTTGCTGGCATAGCTGGCAGAAACGGAAATGCTGTCAGGCTCAAACGCGACTTCTTCCTCTTTCTCGGTGAGCAAACTAGCCGCATAAGACGTGCTGGTCATATAAATGATTTCGGATGTTGTGCTTGTGTCATCGCCAGAGCCTTCGTCGTCGTACTCATAGTCCTCACTGTATCCCAAATCAAACTTGCTTGTACCAGTAACCTTGATGTTGGTCAGGGCAACCAGATTCTCCGAGCTGCTGGTGATGGTTACGAAGCCAACGTTCACCGTTTCTTCCTCACCCTCATCATTCTCTATCGTCATCGAGTGGACATCCACGTAGCTACTGATGTCATAGTAGCAGTCTGCGCTGTTATTGACATCGATTGTTCCCATGGTAGATTCTGAATCCGTATCTTCATCCAGTACAAAGGTACTGAAGGTCACAGATGTCGATTCACCTGCAGGAGCCTTCAGGCCCAGATAAATCTTGTAGCTGCTGGAGGACCAGTTGACCAAAGCGAAGCTTAAAGTATAGGTGCCATTGCCATTCAGATAGAATTCCTCGTTGGGGCCAATGTTGCTGTAATCATCAATATCCTCTATCTCGCCGTTAACGTCCGTCAGCGTGAAAATTTTGTCCACATATTCGCCATAATCAGACACAATCTTCTGATGGATGTTGAGTACTGCCACGTTGGCCTCGCCATCGGTGGCGTATGCGCTGGCGGCCGTTTCATAATCTTCGTTGTCCTCTGTGCTGGTGCCCATGGGTTGGAACACCCGGATGCCGTCCAGATAGAACTCGCCGCCGCTACCGTCTGTGTTGCCGGTGGGCGTTCCCTCAGAGTAAACGTAAATGCGGACTGTATATGTATCATATCCACTTTCCAAGCCAGTGTTCTGATAGATGGGGATATTGTAAAGGGTTGCATCCAAAATGCTTTCAGCATTGGTGTCACTTGAGTCTGAAGGAGTGACTAAATCAACCGTATCAATGTACTGAATATCAACAGCATCCCCCTTGCTATTGGTCACAGTTACTCTGATATATCCAGTATTCGAAGACACCCGTCCATAGATGGTCGTACCCGTTCCGGTGAAGGTGTACTTATACTGAGCAGAGCATTCAGAGGTATCCACCTTCAAACTGGTTCCATAGCTGTCGCCCAGGTTATTCAGATAGACCTCATCGGTGCCGTAGGTGCTGTCCGTGGTGGTACCCACAAGACCGGTTTCCTGATAGGTGCCGTATTTAGTGCTGTCATCAACAACGGAGAAAGCAGCTGTTGTATTGTTGTAACCCGTGCTAATGGTGATGAAGTTACTGTTATTGTTCCAGCTAGAGACATCAGAACTCGTGAAGGTACTGCCGTCGCCGGTATAGCTGAAATCTTCCTCGTAGTACACGGAGGTTGCCGGGATGATGGTCAGGGTGCCGGTGGCGGAGTTACTCTTTGTTTCTTCGTTACCCGTAGCCGTTTCAAGCGTCACGGTAACGCTGATCTTGTACTTCACCGTTTCGATGCCGCAGAAGTCCTCGGTCAGGGTGTAGGTCACCTTTCCGTTTTCGTCGATGGTGGCGGTGCCGTAAGTTCCATCATAAGAATCAACTTCGTTCCCATCATCTACCAGAGTATAGGTGACCACAGGACTATATTCCGAACCAATGCTCTTGCCATACAGCGTCAACGTATCGTTGGAAACCACATCCACCTGCACAGGCAGACCGTAGTCCAGAACGATTGTTTCGTCATACACGTCCACGTCCGGGTCAGCGCCCTTGACGTACTGGTTGGTGAAGGTGTAGTGGATATAATCGGCGGAGGTATCCGTGCCGACGCCGGTGGTGGAGGAAACCGTCACCTCAGCCTCGGCTCCTTCTTTGTCTTCAACGGTTGTCGTTACGCTGTTGATGTAGGCTGTGTAGCTGTAGGAGGTTTTCCATCTGGTCGAAGACAGATCCTTGTAGGAAGTTCCCTCTGTATTCAAATCAATGTCATTGAACACCGCTGTATAGCCGTTCTTTAACGTGAACTGACCGTCGGAGTCGGTGCTGCCGGTCTGGACAAAGTTCCCGTCCGCATCGTACAGGGAGTAGTTGGCGCTTTTAACAGTGTCGTTTCCATTGTACAGCGTGAAAGAAAAGTCGATGTTGCCAAGGTTGGTGAGAATATCACTGTCAATCTCATCACCATCGGTATAAGTACTTGCGATGTCCTTCGTCACACTCAGGCTGTCCTCCTGGGGCAGATTGAACTTTATCAGGCAATTGGTCTTGCCCTGACCACGATCCATGTAATAAATAGTCATGGTGTGGGTGCCCTCGGAGGCAAAGCCGGTCAGGGTGGTGCCCAAAGCAGTATACAGATTGGTTTCGGACAGGCTGCCATCACTGTTAGCTGTATAATTTCCACCTGCATCAAGGACGGTCCGAGATGTATTTCCATAGTTAGATGTCAATGTCACATCACCGGTACGGAAGTTAATGGTGCCCGTGATGGCGTCATGCGTGCCGCCGATGTCCAACGCCAGCACACCGTCGATGTAGACCCATACGTCATCGTCACCAGAGAACTCAAAGATGATGTCCTCACCGTCGAGCTGACCGTCATCGGTCATCTGGAAGTCCACAGATGTAACCATACCAAAGCCGTAAGTCATGCTACCAGAGATGGCGTAGCCAGTGGTCGATACGTTTGAGCTGTTATTTCCGGTTGCAGTGGTAGAAGTCAGGTAATTAAACGGAGCAAATCCGACAATATTACCAAGAGCACTGCTTGAGTTAGCTGCATACTGAGATGGCAAATCGGCAATTGACATAGTTGCGCCGCTCTCGGCGGTACCGTTGGCAAAATATACGCCATAGGTATCACTGTCCAAGACATAATAGCCATCTTCGTCAATGTAAAACGGCACCTGAACGTCAGTATATACGCTTGTATAGCTGTTACCAGAGGTAGAAAACAGTTCAGCAGCATTTACAGTGTCATTATCAAACGGCGCATTGTTGCTCTCGCTGAGGATACTAGCCGCCAGTCCGGTGTACACGGTATAATTCTGGCTGGTTCCACTCCAACTGCTAAATGCAGGAACACTGCTAGCCTTGTTGCCAGAGCTAGTGAAATAGAAGCCCTTGCCTTCATAACCATCTTCGTCGACTGTGTAAGCAAGGTAGCCCTTACCGCTATAGCTGTTGGTCAGGCCACGGACGCTGGCGATGTAATACTGGCTGTCGCTGGAGATGTTGCTGACCGTGACATAGTTGCCATCGGTATCCATGATATAGAACCGGCTGCCCTCGTCACTGTTGCCGTCGGCGCTCCAACCGCCGCAGCCACTGGCGTTGTAGTAGTTCAGGTACGGATAGGTATAGCTGCTGGTACCACCCACCAGGGAGAATGTCACGGTGTTGGTATAGCTGCTGTTGTCCGTAATGAGCAAAGTAGTTGCTGTATCCACCAGCTTTGCATCTGCGCTGTTTGCGCCGCTGTAGGTCAGGTATTTTGTTACACCGTCAATCGTAGTACTGACGATGTAACCGTCGTCTACCGCCGTGATGGTAAACAGGGTGCCGCTGGTCATGGTATCCACGCCGCAGATGCTGTAAACCGTAGCTGTGTCCGCCGTAGCGGTCGCCGCATTTGCTGCGGACTCATCCCAGTTGTACAGGGTGCTGGAAAAATACTCGACCTCCAGCGAATCCACACTGCTGTTGCCGGTATTCGGTGATGGCGTCACCGTAGTCGAGGCGAATGCGCTGGTGGGCAACAAAGCCATCACCATACACAGCGTCAGAGCCGCAGAAAGGATACGCCGGAACGATTTCCTTTTCATAATCGTGTTCCTCCTTAATTTTAAAAAATATCTATGTAAAATTGCATTTTGCAATGGATAGCCGCTTAGCATCGTAAAACGACACCCTTGGATATGGCCAGATTCAGAAAATCGGCGACATCCTGACAGCTCATCTCATCGGTCAGCTCATACTCCTTTGCCAATGCTGCGGAAAGCTGATGAAACGTCCTCTCCTGTTCTAACAGTTTCCACAGAAACAGGCCGGTTTGATTCAGAGACGCCAGACCGCTAAATCGCTCGGCTGCCTTTCCAACAGGCACGAGGATATATTCGCCTGCGATCTCCCGGTATACGAAATCCGGGTTGGCGCAGAACACATCCGAATCGTTCATCTCTCATCACCCCCATAACAGTTCCCTGTGTGTACCTGTGTTTCCGAGGTACAGCTTGAAAATTTTTCTTTCGTAGAGCTACCAACTCTGTGGTTTATGCCTGATACAAAGCGCAAAAAAGCCTGAAATTTCAACAATTTCAGGCTTCTTCTGTTTATTGCTGACTGCGGAATTTGACTGCGAATCATTCAAAATCCAATAGCGGTTAACTTGTCCATATTGTTCCTTTTAAGTTCCATAGAGGAATGTACATAACGGTTTAGCGTGATAGAAGTGTTTGCATGGCCAAGGATCTCGCTCAGGCTCTTGATCTCAAAGCCCACCTCCACGCAGCGGGTAGCGAAGGTGTGGCGAAGCGTATGAAAATGCACCCCTTCCAGGCCGCAGTTCTCCATATAACGCTTGAACCGATACTGCAAGGTTCTCGGCTCCATATAACTTTCTGTTCCAGTCAGTATAAATGCTGATGGGCTGATGGGCATAAACTCTTTGCAAAGCGCAGCTACATTTGCTGTCAACGGGATAGTTCGGGAGGACGTATCACTTTTGGGATTGCCAAAGCTGATACACGTTTTCGCTTCGCTGGTAGAGTCGAAATTTTTCACTCTCTGCATGGTGGCGGAAACCGTTACGGTGCGGTTCTGCATAGAGATGTCCGACCAACGCAGAGCACAAAGTTCTCCGATCCTCAGACCGGTTGTAAGAGCCAAATAGACCCCAAATTTACAAAAGTCCATATCCGAAAGCAGATACTGCACCAATTTCTCCTGCTCCTCCTGCGTTAAAACACGCATCTCCTTCCTCTGCTCCCTTGGATAAATGATCTCAATATCTGACATTTCTCTCGGTATCTGTTTTCTGGTGAAAGCAATGGTCATTTTCAGCACGGTAAGAATATCCCGGACTGACTTTGCAGACAGGCCTCGCTCCATCAAAAGCTCAGCCTTAAACTGCTCCACCAGCTCGGTAGAAAGCGCATACGGATGATAATTACCCAACTGGGGTTTGACATAGTTTTCAAGAATCATATTGTATTTGGCGTAGGTGGATGATTTAATCGCAGTCTTATGCTGCTCCAACCACTTGTCGCAGTAATAGCTAAACCGCTGTCTGCTTTTTACCACATTGGCTCCATCTGCCGAAACAGTGTGAGCCTTTAAAACCGTGACCTTATTCCTTGCCTCTGTATAAGTTTTACCATAGCAAAATCCATATTTTGCCTTACCTGATACGTCATACCCCTTGATATACCGAGCTTCCCATCGGCCATCCTTTCGTTTAAATATGTTCTCGCCTTTTCTTGGCATGGTACAAATCCTCCTGTTTCATTGGAATGGCTACATTGTACTGCGAATTTGACTGCGAATAGATTCCCGGCCTTTGGTATTCAAACCAATTTTGCTGCCAGAACCCACTAAATCGGTGCCTAATTTTTTGAAATTTTTCCTATCTTGTAGTTGAAATCCAAAAAGAAAGTGGTATAACCTGACTTTTGCAGGAGAATAGAGTGAAAAATGCCCTCAATCCCAGTATTTATGCTGGATTGAGGGCTTGTCATTTTGTCATATTTTCATGGAGAAATTTCTACTTTTTGGTGTCCGCTAAAATTTTTTTGATTTCCCCGAGGGTTCGAATCCGTTTTGAAAAATCAATGCCTGTCGCTGTCCCAATGTCTTTTAAAACTTCGTCATAATAATCAAACAGGTAATAGTTTTGCTGCAACAGGCTGCATTGCGAGTCCGCAAGTGCTTTTAGTAATCGGGGGATGCTGTATTTGCGGTCTGTTTTTAATTCCAGTATCCTTGCAATGGTGAGCGCCACAAAGCAGGTAAGGAAATGCGCTTCGATATGTTCCCTTGTCCATACATAAACAGGCCGTGCTTCAAGTTCACTTTTGGTCACCTTGAATGATTCTTCAATCCGCCATAATCCTCTGTATATATCAATGATCTTATCATCGGATTCTTCCATTTCACTGGTGAGCAGGATATAGTAGCCGTCAAATTTCTCTTCTTCGTGGATTATGTCTTCATTTAATTCCAGTATAGATGAGGAAGCCAGGATTTCCCCGGTCTCCTTATCATAATCCACTTTTTTTACATATTTAGCTGCACCATAGGAAGTTGCCCTTGTATAGTTCCCCGGATTTTTTGTAAGATCAGAGGCTTTTGCGAGCGCAGCAGCCCGGTCGGCTTTTGCCCGTTTCGCGTATTTTTCGCTCCAGAAAACGACCTGTTTTTCATCAACAGTCTTATCCATTTTTTTGCCGGAAGTTGTAGTGACATGGATCGTGCGGGGGTATCGGCGGGACTTTCTTTTGTATTCTGTCCCAAGCCACTGGTAGCCTTCCTCATCAAGCACGTATTCCTTCATGGATTTATCAGCGCCGCGTACGGACATACTGAACACATAGCCGTCCTTCGTGGGTGTGTTGATCGTGTACCAGATGTTATCCCCGGTAGTCATTCCCTTGTCTGCCACAGAAATCACTCTGCCAAGGCCAAACTGTTTTTTGATCCGCCCGAAGTTTGGACGGTAAGTGAGGCAGTCGTTCGTGTTGCCTGGGAACAGTTCGTAGGTAATGGGGATCCCATTATTATCCATGAACAATCCCATCTGCACGATTGGATTAGGCCGGTGTTCCTTGGAAACGCCTTTCCGCTTAAAGTCGTCCTGCTCGTCCGACTCAAAGTAATAATTCGTCACATCATAATAGATCAGGCTGGTATCCCTGCCGTATT
>JAJPXB010000029.1 GCA_021205695.1 Clostridiales bacterium | reverse complement strand
CTCAATCGCCTTTTTCTATCCTCTGGTCTCACATCTATTGTAATGCTACAAAAATCAGGAAAAATTTCAATATCGGGTAGGTTCGTCAATCATACTTTACACTCAGGAAAGGAAAAAGTACATCTTTAGGAGAACGCCAAAACAAAGGACGCATGGGGAAATTGTTGTATTTGCGTTCCCAGACGGCAAGTTACTTTTTGAAATCTTCAAAGAAGCATAGAAATATTCATTATCCTTCCGGTGGCTGCGCTCTACTTTGCCGTTGTGCCTGGGCGTGTAGGGGCGAATCAGCCTGTGACAGATTCCCAGCTCGGCCAACGTGTGCTCAAACAACGTCTGCCGCTTTGTACCCTTGGAGTTGAGCCGGTTGGTAAACTCCGCTCCGTTGTCTGTCTGAATGCACTCGATCGCATAGGGGAATTTCTTTACTACATGCTTCACAAACTCGGATGACGAATAGGTGCTGTGCTCCTGGAAAGCTTCCAGATAGCGGAACCGGCTGTACTCGTCAATGAATCGTCAATGAAAGTGTACGCCGTCGATGGCAGCTTCACCAACCAGACAGGAGGCAGGGACAAATTTCACATCGATCTGCCCGCGCTGACCAGGATATTGCATCTTTTCATAGGGCTTTGGCTTATATTTGGGATTGGGCAGAGCGATTCTGGGCTGCTCCGTACGTTTGAGCACTTTCAAAAGGCCGCTGATCGATCGGGAATAGCCCCGTTGACGCAGCTGAAACGCCGTAGTGCTCGGCGTACTTAATTACCGCTTGCCTTCTTCTGAGTGTTTGTGTTAAAGTATTCATGGCGAATAGGATCCCTGTCTTTCCGGTTTGGTCTGGGCAACTTAACCGTACCACAGGTTTCTCCTATTCGCTACTCTTTTCTCCTCTTACCTGTTAAGCATCATTGTAACACCTACACATAGTGCCCTGGAGTTATCAAAAAAACCGCTTGACAAGCGGAAACGTGGGTGCTATACTGTTCAAGCAGTCGAGAGACGGCCTTGCCGGAGTGGTGGAATTGGCAGACACCCGGGACTTAAAATCCCGTGGGAGCAATCCCGTACCGGTTCGAGCCCGGTCTCCGGCATCCATATCGCGGGGTAGAGCAGTTCGGTAGCTCGTCGGGCTCATAACCCGGAGGTCGTTGGTTCAAATCCTTCCCCCGCAACTAAGAAAAACCGCTGATTTCGTGAGAAATCGGCGGTTTTTCTTACTTTCTAGAGATTTTCAATTTTGGGGAGATGCTCAAAATTCAACAAAAGTTCAACTCCCCATTCTGAAATTCAACCGTGTTTCAAGAGTACATCTTCCAAAATGTCGGCATTTCGTTGGTTGGCCTCTGCTATCACATGAGCGTAAATATTGGCGGTGGTGGAAGCCTGTGCGTGACCCAATCGCCGGGAAATGCTGACGCTGTCAACCCCGTTGAAGCACAGCAAAGAGGCCATGCTGTGCCTGAAAGCGTGCGGATTGACATGAGGCAAATCGTGCCGCTTGCTGAATTTGTTGAATCGGGGGGCATAGGGCCTCCGGTTTCCTGTGAAAAGATAAAATCCTGATTCTGATAATACTCCCCTAGCCGGAGCCGTTCACTGTTCTGCCATGCTCTGTATTCCCGGAGAAGCCGCATTGTCTCAGAGGGAACAGTGATAAAGCGGTCAGAAGTTGCAGTTTTAGGGCTATCCTCATAGATGCCAATGTCCGCGAATACAAAATATTGTTGCAGATATGTTGCAGATATGGAGTGTGTTATGGTCAAAATCTACTGAGGCCCACTTCAACCCCAAAAGTTCACCCCGCCGTGCGCCTGTGATGAGAAGCAGATGCGTCAACGTTTTCCACTTGAGAGGTTCTTCCTCTAAAGCGTCACGGATGGCGGCGATTTCTTCAGGCTGGAAATAGTTTGGTTCATGCTTTTGGACTTTCGGCAGAGTGCAGCGATCAGCAACGTTGAACGGCACAAGGCCCTCTTTTACGGCTTGCTCTAAAACAACGTGAATGAGCCGATGATGCTCCAACGTTGTTTTGGCTGACAGACCCTTGCCTGTACGCTTGTTCTGGCCTTCTTTCATGAGAGAGGAATGTAATTCGTTCCAGGACGCGATCTGTCCGGATAACCTGGAGTTCAAAAAGGATTGCTTTGTGATGGGGGACAAATTTGGCCGGGTGCTGTTTCTTAAGGACTTTGCCAGCTATATCAACCCGTTTTCGCCCGAATCGTCACCGGGTCAACCGTCCCGCCGCCGTCCATCAATTCACAAGCCGCTCGATAGATTTTCTCGCATTCCCCGCTTGTGAAGTCCTCCGGCTTGAGGAAACCCCTGCACTCAGGCCAAAACGCCGTTGACTTGTCCAGCAGAATAGAACCGCAAAAATTCTGCTCCGCTAAGATTTCATCATTACTCATTTTGTTAAAGCCTCCAATCTGAGGGGTCGCTTACTTGCCAACTACTCCCGGTCTGAGGCGTACTGTTTGCGGCCCTGTCGTTCCTGCTCCATGTACGAACCGCCGCTTGCCAGCTTTTCATTTTGGCATTGCCCAGCATCCAGCCTCTTGCCTCGTAGTAGTCTACGAACCGCTCCGGGTCTATTGTGTATCCGTTTTCCTCGCAGTAGCTTCTCACCTGCTCAACCGTTGGAACTATGAATACATTATTATTTCTTTCTTGAGGACATTACAGGGAAACGGCCAGTTATGACAGATGAAAAGGGACGGCAATATCTAGAAAACCGCCATGCACTTGTTTCCCCATTCGGTTCCCGCAGATTTTACACAGGGGCCGGGATGTAAACGGAAAGCAGCTCAAGCCCTGGGCATCTACTTTTGACGCTTCCCCCACCTGGACGGAAAAAGCGCAAAAAAGCTGAGGCTTTCGCCGCAACCTTTGAAAGCAATGTCGAGAAGGAACGGCTACAGACAGCCGCCAGAAATTTGAATCCTACTGCGATTATGTGATAGGTTTGAAAGAAGAACGGGGGCAAAACATAGCACCATCGTCCGCTACAAGGAATTGACTACCCGGATTTACCCTGTTATCGGGCATATGAAATTGATAGACATTCAGGCCCACCACCTCAAGGAACGTCCCCGCCGGACGCTGTACCGCAGGTCGAAGCGGAACTCCGTCTTCTCCCCGGTGCGATAGACGTCGTGGAGTACCCGGAGCCGTTCTGTGGCGTCCAGCTCCTCCGACCGGGCGTCCAGCCGGACCAGGCGGGAGACGACGTCTCCGGTACTCCGGGCAAAGAAGGCACGGGCCTCCTCCACATTCTTCCGGTGGGCGGAGACGGTGATGTACCGCTCCTGAACCGCGCTGTTGGAGGCGTCGGTGACCTTGTCCAGCAGCATGGCATTCTACTCCTCATAGTCCCGGACCTCCTTGTTGATGCGAACTTCCAGTGAGATCAACTCCTTTTTTGATAGGATTTCTGAAGAAAGGTGGAATTGGCGAACTGAGGGTTGCGCTTTTGGGAATATGATGAATGGCCATATGGTCGAAGTACTCGTGTCGTTTACATTAGTGGCGGTGCTATGTCTCCCGCATCGAAAAGCAGGCGCTCTCCAGGCTGCGCTCCGCGCTGGAACGACCGCCAGAGCAGCAGCGATAAAAAGCCCCCGGCCGGAGCCTGACGCTCTGATATAGTCCCCTTAGAGTAGACACTCGAAAAAACAAAATTCGAGACTACACTAAGGGGGCGTATTATTATGGCAGGAAGCAGTCATAAGAACCGAAAATACAGTACCGAATTAAAGATAGCAGCGGTGCAGTCCTATCTGGCAGGAGAGGGAAGCCTTCGGGCGGTTTGCAAACAGTATGACATATCGGATAAGCATATACTCCAAAGATGGATTGCGTGCTATAATGGTCATAAAGAGTTTACGCAGCCCTGTGCTGTGAGAGGAGCGTTCTTTATGACCAAGGGAAGGAAAGCCACCCAGCAGGAACGGGCAAAGATTGTCCTTTGCGACATCAATTCCAACACATAGTAAAACCTCCAACGGTAAATTTGTGATGCTGTATTCACAGGACACTTTGCTTTTGTAACCTTGTCTCACATAAACCGTCTGGCGGTATTTAACTGACTAACGACCTGTAAATGGCTGTGGTTGGAACCTTTCACGAACCATCTCGTGATACGTTATCATCAAATGACCCTAAATCTACTGAATGATGGGCAAAGCATAAATCAGAATCGAAGGGCCATTAAAAAGGCAGGAGAGGGCTTTCTGACGACCGCTTGTAAATGACCGGACGATGAAATCATCCGAGCGCTTTCTTAAGGTAGGGCGTTCGGATGATTTGTTTCTATCTTCCCATTTACCCCAAAAACGTCGTCACCACCGGCCGCAGCTCCTCCGGCAGCTCCTCCAGGGCGCAGATCTCCATTCCGTTTACCCGGGCGACGAAGCCCTCTCCGGTCAGATAAAAGCCGTCATTTTCGCTGTGCTCCATGGTCGTCTCATCGTCAAAGAGCGTAAATTTGTCCCGGTAGGGCAGATAGCCAAAGGGACACAGGCAGGCACAGTTGCCGCACTCGTTGCAGAGGCTTTCGATATGCACCGCCTTTTTCAGCTCCGGCAGGGCCAGGTTGGCCCGGTTGGGGCACACGTCCACGCAGTTCCGGCACTTGTAGCAGGCCAGGCTGTCCAGAGGCCGCTTCGCCGTCCCGCGCTCCTGCCTCTTCTGATAGTAGGGGTCGGCGGCCACGGTGTCCACCAGGGCGTCCAGTGCCGCCACGTCCACCCGTTCCGGAATCTCCTCCGGGGCCAGGGCGCAGAGCCGGGAGAGATTTTTGTACCCCCCCTGCTGGAGCAGGAGGGTCGCCACCGTCACCGGGGCGATGCCGACAGACAGCACCTGGGCCACGTTGTGGGCGTCGATGCCCCCGGAGAAGGAGACGGGCAGCATCCCCTCGAAGGCCTGGCTGAGCAGCTGGGCGGTGCGGATGGACAGAAGGAACAGGGGCTTTCCCGAAAGGTACATCGTCTCCCCGGGAAGCTCGCCGTTGCGGATGGCTACGGGGAACGTGTTGGTCAGCTTCACCCCCAGGGTCAGGCCCAGGCTGTCCGCCAGGGCCTTCAGATCGGTGAGTAGCTCTACGGCGTAGTCCGGCTGGAGGTCGCGGTCAAAGCCCTCCCGGTCAAAGGCCAGGTAGCCGTAGCCGTTCTCGTCCAGCACCCGACGGGCGGTGTCATAGCCCACCAGAGTGGGATTGCACTTGACAAAGGTGTTCAGCCCCTTCTCCTCCAGCAGATAGGCAATCATCCGCCGTATCTCTCCCACAGGACATCCGTGGAGGGTAGAGAGGGTGACGGTGTTGCAGATTTGGGTGGGGATCGAGTTGACATAATCCTCATTCACCACCTGGAACAGCTCCAGATGCGCCCTGATCTGGGACAGGTATAGGCTCCAGCTCGGGGAACGGGAGGCGTCCTTCATCGTCTCGATGAACCGGTCCACCTTTTCCGACTGCAGCCCCGCCAGGTCATAGCCCACCGACATATGAAACTGAAATCCCTCCGGGTCGCCCAGGTCGAACTCCCGCGCCAACAGGCGGATGACGAGCCACGCCTTGATATACTCCGCCGCCGCCTGTTTGATGGTCAGCTCGGTGGACCACTCCACGTTGTACGCCTCCCCGGAGACATAGATGCAGGGCTTCTCCACCGGCAGATCCTCGCCGTCGATGACCTGGACGGTTTTCAGCTCAAAAATACGGCCTCCCGCGCCGTAGGCGGCCACCAGGTTGTTGGCCAGCTGGGTGTGGGGCCCAGCGGCGGGGCCGATGGGAGTCTCCAGCCGTCCGCCGCAGAAGTCCACCGGGCAGGCTTTGGGCCGAACCACCGGGACGCCGAACAGGGTATTGCGCTCTCGCAGCTCCTTTACTGCGGTACAGAGCAGCGTCTCAAAGGACAGAGGTATCATGCGGTCGCTCATTTCTCTCGCTCCTTCCCGTCGGGGGCGGCACACTCAGAGGCAGTTCCCCGTAAAATTTCAATGCCATGGCCCAGGCTGGGGAGCAGAAATTCCAGACTCTCCCGCACCGCCTTGGGACTGCCGGGCAGATTGACGATCAGCGTCCTGCCCCGAATGACGCTTGCCCCCCGGCCCAGCATAGCCCTGGGGGTGATCTGCAGAGAGTACCAGCGGATGGCCTCGGCGATGCCCGGGGCGTTGCGCTCCGCCACCGCCAGGGTGGCCTCCGGGGTGCGATCTCTGGGGGAGAAGCCGGTGCCTCCGGTGGTCAGCACCAGGGCCACCTGCCGCCCGTCCGCCAGCCGCCGAAGCTCCCGCTCCAGCCACCTCTGGTCGTCCGGCAGGAGCAGCGTCTCCACCACCCGGTAACCCGCCGCCTCCGCCATCCGGACGGCCAGCGGGCCGCTTTTGTCCTCCCGCTGACCGCCGGCTCCCTTGTCGCTGAGGGTAATCACCGCCGCCGTGGGCCGCCCGTCCGGGTTTTCCGCCAGGGCGATCTCGTCCCCCACATGGATGACGCCGCCCCGGAGCACCTGGGCGAAGACGCCGTTGGTGGGCATGATGCACTGGCCCACCCGCTGAAAGATCTCACAGTGGCTATGGCACTCTTTGCCGATTTGGGTCATCTCCAGCAGGGCGTATCCGACCCGGAAGCAGGTGCCCACCGGCAGGCTCCGCAGATCAAAGCCCTCCACGATGAGGTTTTCCCCGAAATCGCCGGGCTGTACCCCGGCCCCCTGGGCGTTAAAGGCATCGATGGCCTCCTGTCCCAGCAGGCTGACCTGCCGGTGCCAGTTTCCGCCGTGGGCGTCCCCCTCCAGGCCGAAGCGCTCCACCAGCCGGACGGAGTCCACCGGCTCCTTCGCCGTTCCCCGCCGGGTGCTGATGCAGATCCCTCTGATGATGCCCATGGGAAAGCCCCCTTTCTCTTGTCATTTTCAAATCAGCCGCCGATGGCGGACATTCCCCGCCGCTCCAGGCCGGTCTGGGTCTGGTCCTCGGCAAATCGGTGGCCCCTGGGCTTGTTCCGGATGGCGGCGGACAGCGCGTTCTTTACCGTCTCCCCGGACGCCCCCGCCCGAAGCAGCTCCCGGAGGTTCACCGTCCCCTGATATTGAAGGCACGGCTTTACCCAGCCGTCAGCGGTGAGTCGCAGACGGTTACAGCTGTCGCAGAAGGGAGCGGAGCAGGGGCTGATGAAGCCCACCAGTCCCGCAAAGCCAGGAATGGAATAGTAAACCGCCGGCCCGTTTCCCCGCACGTTCACGGGAGCCAGGCGGCCGTATCTCCCCTCCAGCTCTTTCATCAGCGCCGTCCGGGCCACGGGGGCGTAATCTCTCCCCCTGCCCAGGGGCATCGTCTCGATATACCGCACCCACACCTGACGGGTGCGGGCCAGCTCCGCCAGCTCTGCCGGGTTTCGGTCGGTGATGCCCACCCCCGCCACACAGTTCACCTTGACGCGGGAAAAGCCGACCCGCAGGGCGGCGTCCAGCCCGTCCAGCACCCGCTCCAGACCATCCGTTCCGGTGAGCGCGGCGTAGGATTCTCTGTTCAGGGTGTCCAGACTGATATTCACCCCGGAGACACCCGCCTTCGCCAGCGCCTCCGCCTGCTCCGGGAGCAGCAGGCCGTTGGTGGTCAGGGTGATGTCCCGGATTCCGGGTATCTGATAGAGCCGCCCCACCAGCTCCGGCAGCCCGGGGCGGAGCAGGGGCTCTCCCCCGGTGAGCTTGAGCCGGGAGATGCCCAGCTCTGCGGCGGCGGAGACGACGGCGCACAGCTCTCCGTCCGTCAGCAGCGTCTCCTCCGGCAGCCAGCGCACCGGCCCCGGCCCCAGGCAGTAACCGCACCGGAGATTGCACCGGTCGGTCAGGGAGATGCGCAGGTAGTCGATCTCCCGTCCGTACTGATCTCTCATGGCGCGTCTGCCCGTCTGTTGTTCCGTCTCAATCCTGTCCCTCCCGGCGATAGTGCCCCGTCTTGCCCCCATCCTTGTCCCGGAGGAAGATGGGGCCGATGGTCATGTCCTGCCCCAGGGCCTTGCACATATCGTAGACCGTGAGCAGAGCGGTGCTGACTCCGGTGAGCGCCTCCATCTCCGCTCCGGTCTTGCCCACACATTTGACCCGACAGACACACTCCACCGCCAGCGTCTCGGGCAAGAGGGAGAAGTCCACCGCCACCTGGGTCAGGTTCAGGGTATGACACAGGGGGATCAGCTCCCAAGTGTGCTTGGCGCCCTGGATGCCCGCAATGCGAGCCGCCGCCAGCACGTCGCCCTTTTTGCTGGTGTTCGTCTCGATGGCCCGGAAGATGTCCCCGTTCACCTGCATCCGGCCCACGGCCTCTGCAGTGCGGAGCGTCTCTGCCTTGCCGCCCACGTCTACCATGGACGCCTGGCCCCGCCGGTCCACATGGGATAGCTCGTTCATAGGTCCTCCTAACGGCCCTTTCCGTAGCCGCAGTTGGGGAAGGTGCATACCGGGCAGTTCAGGCAGAAGCCGCCCTCCCCCAGGCCGTCCAGCTCCTCCCGGGTGATCTCCACACCCGCCATAATGCGGGGCAGCACCAGGTCAAAAATGGTACGTTTGGAGTACATGACACACCCGGGGAGCCCCAGGATGGGGATTCTCTCCTCTCCCAGATAGCTGAGCAAAAACATGGCTCCCGGTAGTACCGGTGCGCCGTAGCTGACGATCTCCGCCCCGGTGTTCCGGATGGCCAGGGGCGTCCGGTCATCCGGGTCAACGCTCATGCCTCCGGTGCAGAGGATCAGGTCGGCTCCCTGCTCCAGCAGTCTTTCAATGGCGGCGGTGGTCATGGCCGCGTCGTCGTTGGTGACCTCATGGCCCACAATCTCCACGGGGAATTCCCCCAGCTTGGCCTCCAGCACCGGAGTGAACTGGTCGGCAATGCGGCCATAGTAGACCTCGCTGCCGGTGGTGACGATGCCCGCCCGTCGTTTTTGATAGGGCAGCACCTGGAACAGGGGCGCAGGGCCTGCGGCCTCTCTGGCCCGCTCCATCTTCTCCCCCTCAATGACCAGCGGGATAATGCGCGTCCCGGCCAGCTTGTCGCCCTTTTTCACCGGGAAATCCCCATGGCGGCAGGCGATCATCATCTCCCCCAGGCTGTTCACCGCCCGGAGGCCCGTCCGGTTCACCCGGAACAGGCCGTCGCAGTCGGCGATCAGCTCGATCTTCCCCTCTTTCACGTCAGAGGGGTGCATATTCGCCCCCTGGCAGATCTCCCGGAGGATGTCCGCCGCCTCATTTTCGTGGAGCATCCCCTCCCGCTTTTCCCAGACATAGAGCGTCTCCTTGCCCACGGACAGCAGAACGGGAATGTCCTCCTCCCGCACCACATGGCCCTTGGTGAACACGGCTCCCTTGGTCACGCCGGGGATAATCTGTGTAATGTCATGGCAGAGGACGTGTCCCACTGCCTCGGTGGTCTTGATGCATTTCATAAGCTGCTCGCCTCTCTTGCGATATAGATTCCCGTACCGGGACGGCACAGTTCGCCATTCTCCACGACCCTTTGCCCCCGGAGCAGAACCGTCTCCGCTCTGCCCTTGAGCCGCCAGCCCTCATAGGGGGCATAGTCACAGGCGGAGTGCCGGTTCGACCGGGCGATCGTTGTCTCTGCCTTCGGGTCCCACAGGACCACATCGGCGTCGCTCCCGGGGAGCAGCGCCCCCTTCCGGGGGTACATCCCGTAGAGCCTGGCGGGGTTGGCGGCGAGCCGCCGCACCAGCTCGGTCAGAGACAGCCGCCCTGTCTCCACGCCGTAGGTGTACAGCAGCGCCACCCGTTCCTCCACGCCGGGCATTCCGCCGGGGATTTTGGAGAAGTCCCCCCGCCCGGCGTCCTTCTGTGCCAGGGTGAAGGAGCAGTGGTCGGTGGAAACCGTGTCGATCTCCCCCGCCGCCAGGGCGCCCCACAGGGCCTCCTGGTCCCGTCTCTTTCGCAGCGGCGGGGAGCAGACATACCTGGCTCCCCGGAAGTCGGGCTGGGAATACAGGCTGTCGTCCAGGAGCAGGTACTGGGGGCAGGTCTCCACATAGACCTTCTGTCCCCCCGCCCTGGCCCGGCGGATCTCCTCCAGGCCCTTCTCCGTGGAGAGGTGAACCACCACCACCGGCACGTCCACCAGCCGGGCCACCGTCAGCAGGCGGTGAATGGCCTCTGCCTCCGCCTCGTCCGGGCGGGAGCGCGGGTGCCCCTCCGGGCCGGTGACGCCCTGCCCCTTCAGCAGAGCGGCGGTGGCCTGGATAATGCCGTCGTTTTCACAGTGGACACCCACAATGCTCCCCAGGGGCTTCAGGGCCAGCAGCACCTCATACAACTCCCGATCGCTGACCATGTTGCCATAGGTCAGATAGACCTTAAAGGAGGTGACCCCCTCCCGTATCATATCGGGCAGCTCCTCCCGGACATCCGGCCTCCACTGAGAGATGGCCATGTGAAAGGCGTAATCGCAGCTGCTCCTGCCGTCCGCCTTCCTGTGCCAGTTGGAAAGTCCCTGGGCCAGGGTCTCCCCCGCCTCCTGGGTGGCGAAGTCCACCAGACAGGTGGTTCCCCCCAGAATGGCGGCGGCGGTGCCAGAGGCGAAGTCGTCCGCCGTCACCGTGCCGCAGACGGGCAGGTCCATATGGGTGTGTGCGTCGATAAAGCCGGGAAACACCAGCCGCCCCGCAGCGTCTATGACCTCTGCCGCCGGGTCGGTCAGGCTCTCCCCGACCTGGGCCACTCTGCCGTTTTCCAGCAGCAGATCCCGCATCAGGGCGGCCTCCTCCGTGACCAGGGTGCCCCCTTTGATAAGCGTTTTCACAGCGTTCGTCCCCCTCTCCGCCGTCTATCCGTTGATGCTGTCCCACAGCTCTCCGGCCGATGCCCGGACCTGGGCGTTGACCGCCTCCTCGTCGCAGAAGGTCAACTCCCGGTCCCGCATCAGCACCTTTCCGGCGCAGACCGTGTGAATGACGCTCCGCCCGGTCATACCAAACAGGATGTGGCTGTTGCAGTTGCTCCCGTCCATGGGGGTGTTGGGGATGTAATCGGTGACGATGACATCCGCCCCGTAGCCGGGCTTCAGCGCCCCAAGAGGGGTGTCGAAGTACCGGGCCGCGATTTTTGGATTGCCGCCAAACAGCATCTCCGGCACCTCTCCCCAGGCGGCATTGGGGTCCTTCAGATGGTGCTTGTGGAGGATATTGGCCACCTTGTAGCTCTCCAGCATGTCGTGGGTATAGCCGTCGGTGCCCAGCCCTGTCAGCACTCCCCGATGGCACAGCTCCATGGTGGGAGGGCAGCCGCAGGCGTTGCCCATGTTGGACTCCGGGTTGTGTACCACCATGGTGTCCGCCTCCCGGAGCAGCTCCATCTCGTCCTCGTTGATATAGATGCAGTGGGCCGCCAGAGTCTTGGGTCCCAGGATGTCCATGTCGTGAAGCCGCTCCACCAGCCGCTTGCCGTAGGTCTTCTGGCAGTGCTCCAGATCGTAGGCCCCCTCGGCCACATGGATATGATAGCCCACTCCCTCCGGCCGGTGGGCGGCGGCGAAGGCCAGCGTCTCGTCCGATAGGGTGAAGGAGGCATGGAGCCCCATCATGGCAGCGACCATGCCTGTCTCATCCTGCCGGGCGTAGCGGATGAACCGCTCGTTTTCCAGCACCGCCTCCCTGGCCTTCGACCTGCCGTCCCGATCAGACACCTCATAGCAGAGGCAGCGGCGGATACCCACCGCCTGTCCTGCCTCCTCGATGGCGGAGAGGCTATCCGGGATGCAGAAGAAGCTGGCGTGATGGTCAAAGACAGTGGTGACGCCGTTTTTCACACAGTCGATCAGGGTGGTCATGGCGGAGAGCCGGGTCTGCTCCAGGGTCAGGTGCCGGTCAATATTCCACCACATCCCCTCCAGGATATCCAAAAACCCCCTGGGATGGTAGCCCCGGACGGACAGACCCCGGGCCATGGCGGAGTAGATGTGCTCGTGGGTGTTGATGAGCCCCGGCATAATGACCCCTCCGTGGGCGTCCAGCACCTCCGCTCCCGGGTAACGCTCCCGCAGCTCGGGCCAGGGGCCGGTCTCCCGTATCCTGTCGCCCTCCACGGCCACGCCTCCCAGCTCCAGCCAGGGGCAGTCCGGGTCACGGGTGATCACCCGCCCGTTTCCGATAAGCAGCATCTCAGCTCCCCCTTTCATAAAAGCTTTTTCCTATTCTAGCATGATTCCCGGCAGTTTGCAACTGCCGGAACTTCCATTTCACATTGCAATTTCCTGAAAATCTGTTAGAATAGATAACAGAAAATCAGTCTGCGGAAGGAAGATGACCTATATGCCCGCTCAGCTGGAGCTGCTCAAGCAGATCGCCCACGGCCTGGCCGCCCAGTGCGGCCCCAACACCGAGGTGGTCATTCACGATCTGACCGACCGGGAGCGTGACCCGGTAGTGGCCTACATTGAAAACGGTCACGTCACCCACCGCTCCGCCGGAGACGGCCCCTCCCCTGTGGGCATCGCCGCCCGGAAAAAGACCCGCTCACAGCTCCCGGACAAGCTGGGCTTCACCACCCGGACGGCGGACGGCAAGGTGCTGAAGTCCAGCACCCTGTACATCTGGGGAACGGACGATCAGCTGGACTACATCCTCTCCCTGAACACCGACGTCACCGTCCTCATGGCGGCGGAGAACGCCATCCACGCCCTGATCTCCCCCGATGCGGAGCAACAGCCGGCAGTGGACAGGCCCGCCACCAATGTCAACGAGCTGCTGGACAGCCTCATCCAGCAGTCGGTGGCCCTGGTGGGCAAGCCGGTCCCCCTGATGACCAAGGAGGACAAGGTGAAGGCCATCCGGTTTCTGAACGACTCTGGCGCGCTGCTCATCACCAAATCCGGAGCGAAGATCAGCCAGTTTTTCGGCATCTCCAAGTACACCCTGTACAGCTATATTGAGGAGGGCAGCGACCAATAAAAAGCAAACGCTCCCGGCGTCTCGTGCGTCGGGAGCGTTTTTGTGCCGACACAGGGGCGGCACGCTGTTGTACCTTCTGTTCCGTTTTGCATCTTACATCCGCTCCATAACCTCCAGCAGCTGCCCCATATCCGGATCGATGGACACTGGCTCCCCGGCCGCTTTGATGGCGTTGGGGGTATCCTTTAGTCCGTTTCCCGTGACGATGCTCACCACCGAGGCCTCCGGGGGAATCAGCCCCAGCTCCACCGCCTTTTTCACGCCGGCGGTACCGGCCACCCCCGCAGGCTCTCCGAACACGCCGCAGGTGCGGCCCAGCAGCCGGGCTGCGGCCAGGATCTCCTCGTCCGAGACGTTGACCGCCACGCCATCCGACTCCCGGATGGCGTTGAGGGCCTTGTCCGCATTCCGGGGAACCCCCACGGCGATGGAGTCCGCCAGAGTGTTCTCCTCCATGGGCTCCCAGGGACGGTTCTCCGTGATGGAACGGTTTAACGGGCAGCAGCCCTCCGCCTGGACGCTGATGAGCCGGGGCAGACGGTCGATCATACCGGTGGCGTACAGGTCCTTAAAGCCCTTCCACACCCCGGCGATGGTGCAGCCGTCCCCTACGGAGAGGGCGACGTAATCGGTCATCTGCCAGTGAAGCTGCTCGGCGATCTCCAGGGCCACCGTCTTTTTCCCCTCCATCAGGTAGGGGTTGATGGCGGCGTTCCGGTTGTACCAGCCGTAGCGCTCGATGGCCTGCTGGGAGAGCCGGAAGGTGTCCTCATAGCTGCCCCGAACGCTGATGACATGGGCGCCGAAAATCATCAGCTGAGAAACCTTCCCCCTGGGCGCCCGGGAGGGGACGAAGATATAGGTGGGAAATCCGGCGGCGGCGGCGTTGCCCGCCAGGGAGGAGGCGGCGTTTCCGGTGGAGGAGCAGGCGATGATCTCCGCCCCCGCCTCCTCCGCCTTGACCACCGCCATGGCGGAGGCCCGATCCTTCAGGCTGGCGGTGGGGTTGATTCCATCGTCCTTGACGTACAGGGTGTTCAGGCCCAGCACCTTTGCCAGCCGGTCCGCCCGATAGAGGGGCGACCAGCCCACCCGGAGGCGGGGCCGGTTTCCCCGGCCCCGGACAGGGAGATACTCCATATACCGCCACATGGACTGCTCCGTGCGGCCCGCCATAGTCTCATGGCTCACCTCTCTGGCGATGGCGGCATAGTCGTACTGGATGTCCAGCATCCCCCCGCAGGCGGGGCAGGTGGTGGTATCCGGTTCTGCTGGCCACTCCCTGCCGCAGCGGACGCATTTCGCGCCCAGAACATGCTTCATCATGGCCGTATCCTCTTACAGCTGCTTCAGCAGTCCGGTACGGTCGTTGAATGCGTCGATGAGGTCGTCCAGATCCTTCGCCTGGGCGTGGACGGCGTCCCAGGTGCCCTCGGTATCGTACCAGAGGGCGTTGAGCTCCTCCACGGTCTTGCCCTGCTGCTCCACCCAGGTGTAGTATTTCAGGTTGTGTACCCGCTTCCGGTCTGCATAGGTCAGCTCCTGGAGATGGTCGGTTTTCAGGTTCAGCATATGGAGGTTGTGATCCAGTAGCGCCTGTGTGGCGTTGTAGGGGCCGTGGAGCTGGTTCAGCTCCTCAATGCGGCTGCCGTACATGGCGGCGGAGTCGGTGAGGACGGTGCCCACCACGTCGTGCTCGGTGAGCTCGTAATACTTGGCCATCTTGATGCAGCAGAGGACGTTGGCAATGCCGGAGATGCCCAGCCAGGTGAGCTGCTCCACCAGCTCGCCGTCCAGTCCCAGCTCCTCTCTCAGATAGGTCTGCCCCTCGGGGGTGTTGAACAGGCGCAGGAGCCGCTGAGAGTCCTCGTCGTCGATGGCGATGGCCATGTCGGTATTCTTGACGTTGTGGATCCAGGGGATGTGCTTGTCGCCAATGCCCTCGATCCGATGGCCGCCGAAACCGTTGCTCAGGATGGTGGGGCACTGGAGGGCCTCTCCCACCGCCAGCTTCAAACCGGGATACAGCTCCTTGAGCCGGTCGCCGGTGGACATGGTCCCGGCGGAGCCAGAGGTGAAGCAGGCTCCGGCAAACCGGTCTCCCGGACGCTTCACCGCCTCATACACGTCGGCCAGGGCGTTGCCCGTGACGTTGTAGTGCCAGAGGACGTTCCCCATCTGCTCGAACTGGTTGAAGATCATGTACTGGGGATCCTGCTTCAGCTCGTTGGTCTTGTCAAAGATCTCCTTCACGTTGCTCTCGCACCCCGGGGTGGCGATGACCTCCGCTCCGATGGAGTGAAGCCAGTCGAACCGCTCCTGGCTCATCTCAGCGGGCAGGATGGCCACGCCCTGCGCCCCCAGCAGCCGGGAGTTGAACGCGCCGCCCCGGCAGTAGTTGCCGGTGGAGGGCCAGACCGCCTTGTGCTTTTCCACGTCAAACTGACCGGTGACCAGACGGGGGGCCAGGCAGCCGAAGGAGGCGCCTACCTTGTGGCAGCCCGTGGGAAACCACTTGCCCACCATGGCCACGATCCGGCAGGGGACGCCGGTGAGGGCGCTGGGCAGCTCGATATAGTTGGGGACGCTCTGGAACAGGCCGCCGGACTCCTTCGGCTCATTTTTCCAGGTGATGCGGAACAGGTTCAGGGGGTTTATGTCCCACAGGCCCACGCTCTTCAGCTTTTCCTGAATGGGGGCGGGGATCGTCTCCGGGTGCTGCATCTGGGCTATGGTGGGGATGATGATGCCGTTTTCCCGGGCGACCTCTACATTGTGCTGTAATCCGGTCTCGTTCTTGGTTAAGTCGATCATGGTGATACAACCTCTCTTTACTACCCGTTATCCGGGCGCGCGCTGCCCGGTCTGCCTTTTCTGTCATGCTTACTATACCACCGGACTTTGTGAATTTCAACTCATACGCTAAATTTTTATCAGACTGCCTAATTTTTTGTTAGCTTTTCATTTATTTTTTGTAATATGATATTTTATGTCGTGTTTTCGCTGAATTTCGCAACTATTTTAAGGCAAATTTAGTTCACATAATTTCTTCCTTTGCCGTAAAGTGCCACGATTGGGCCAAAACTTTTTTTGTTTGCCCTTGCATTTTTTTGCATATCTGCTATGATGGTGCAGGAGAAAAGCAACGCAGCCCGAAGGAGATTCCCCTCTCCCACCGGCCTGCGGCATGCATCCTCTGAGATGCAGAGACAGGTTTTAGAGGAGGTCGTTTGGCAATGGATTTTGAACAGATCAGGCAGGCCGCTCAGGATTACGGCCCGGCCATGAACCGATTCCTCCGGGATTTGATCGCAATCCCCAGCGAGAGCTGCGAGGAGGAGGGCGTTATCCGCCGCTGCGCCCGGGAGATGGAAACCCTGGGTTTTGACAGGGTGGAGATCGACCCCATGGGCAACTGCCTGGGCTGGATGGGCACAGGCAGCCGTATCATGGCCTTCGACGGCCACATCGACACGGTGGGCGTCGGCAACATCGTCAACTGGACAGACGACCCCTATCAGGGCTACGAGACTGACCGCATCATCTACGGTCGGGGCGGCTCCGACCAGGAGGGCGGCGTGGTGGCCGCCGTCTATGGAGCAAAAATCATGAAGGATTTGGGGCTGATCCCCCAGGATGTCTCCATTCTGGTCACCGCCACCGTACAGGAGGAGGACTGCGACGGCCTGTGCTGGCAGTACATCCACAACGAGCTGGGCATTACGCCGGAATTTGTCGTCTCCACCGAGCCCACCGACGGCGGCATCTATCGGGGCCACCGGGGGCGGATGGAGATCCGGGTGGACGTCCACGGCGTCTCCTGTCACGGCTCCGCCCCGGAGCGGGGAGACAACGCCATCTACAAGATGTCGGACATTCTCCAGGACGTCCGCTCCCTCAACGAGAATGGCTGTGGGCCGGAGGACGAGGTGAAGGGCCTGGTCAAAATGCTGGAGCCGGCGTTCAATCCCGCCTGGGAGGACGCCCGGTTCCTGGGACGGGGCACTGTCACCGTCAGCCAGATTTTCTACACCTCCCCCTCCCGGTGCGCCGTGGCGGACTCCTGCGCCGTCTCCCTGGATCGCCGGATGACCGCCGGGGAGACCTGGGAGAGCTGCCTGGAGGAGATTCGTCAGCTGCCCAGCGTGCAGAAATACGGCGACGATGTGAAGGTATCTATGTACACCTACGACCGCCCCGCCTGGACGGGTCTGGTCTATCCCACCGAGTGCTACTTCCCCACCTGGGTCAACAAGGAGACCGCTCCTCACGTCCAGGCACTGGCCGACGCCCATAGGGCGCTGTTCGGCGATCAGCGCCAGGGGGACGCGGACGCCATGGAGAAGCGGAACCGTCCCCTTATCGACAAGTGGACCTTCTCCACCAACGGCGTCTCCATCCAGGGGCGGTACGGCATTCCCTGTGTGGGCTTCGGCCCCGGGGCGGAGAGCCAGGCCCACGCCCCCAACGAGATCACCTGGAAATCCGACCTGGTCCGGTGCGCTGCGGTCTACGCCGCAATGCCCGGCCTTTACAAGAGATAAGGAGGCTTTTCCCATGGCACTGGATACACAGGCGCTTAACGAGCTGCTGGCCCGGCTCAGAGCACTGGACTGCAAGGATATGTACGATAACGACTTTTTCCTCACCTGGGAGAAGTCTGAGGACGAGCTGAAGGCCGTCTGGACGGTGGCGGACATCCTCCGCACCCTCCGGGAGGGCAACGTCTCTACCAAGGTATTCGACTCCGGGCTGGGCATCTCCCTGTTCCGGGACAACTCCACCCGCACCCGGTTCTCCTTCGCCTCCGCCTGCAACCTGCTGGGCCTGGAGGTACAGGATCTGGATGAGGGTAAGAGCCAGATCGCCCACGGCGAGACGGTGCGGGAGACCGCCAACATGATCTCCTTTATGGCTGACGTCATCGGTATCCGGGACGATATGTATATCGGCAAGGGCAACGCCTATATGCACGCCGTCTCCGACGCTGTGCGGGAGGGGCATGACGCCGGTGTGCTGGAGCAGCGGCCCACTCTGGTCAATCTCCAGTGCGACATCGACCACCCCACCCAGACCATGGCGGACATGGATCACATTATCCACTATTTCGGCGGCATTGAGAACCTGAAGGGCAAGAAGGTGGCCATGACCTGGGCCTACTCTCCCTCCTATGGCAAGCCCCTCTCCGTGCCCCAGGGCGTCATCGGCCTGTTTACCCGTCTGGGCATGGATGTGGTGCTGGCCCATCCCGAGGGCTATGAGGTCATGGGCGAGGTGGAGGAGGTCGCCAAGGCCAACGCTGCCCGCTCCGGCGGCTCCTTCATCAAAACCCATTCCATGGCGGAGGCGTTTCAGGATGCCGACATCGTCTACCCCAAAAGCTGGGCGCCCTTCGCCGCCATGGAGCTGCGGACAGACCTCTACGGAAAAGGGGACTTCGACGGCATCCAGGCCCTGGAGCAGCAGCTGCTGGCCCAGAACGCCCAGCACAGGGACTGGACCTGCTCTGAGGAGCTGATGTCCACCACCAAAGACGGCAAAGCCCTCTATCTCCACTGTCTTCCCGCCGACATCACCGGCATCTCCTGTGAGGCAGGCGAGGTGGACGCCTCCGTGTTCGACCGGTACCGCGACTCCCTGTATAAGCAGGCCAGCTACAAGCCCTATGTCATCGCCGCCATGATCTTCCTGTCCAAGTTCCGGGATCCCGCCGCCGTTCTCCAGCAGCTGGCGGAACGGGGACAGAAACGGCAGTTTGCGCTGGGATAAGCGTTTTCGTCTGTTCACTTACGGGCAGGGAGGCCTTTGCCGTCTCCCTGCCCTGCGTTTTTTGGAGAAAAGAGAGGAGCCCCTTATGAATCGCAAACCCCGTATCGTCATCGCCCTGGGCGGCAACGCCCTGGGCAACACTCTGCCGGAGCAGATGGCCGCTGTAAAGCACACCTCCAGGGCCATTGTAGACCTGATGGATGAGGGCTATCAGGTGGTGATCTCCCATGGGAACGGCCCGCAGGTGGGCATGATCAACAACGCCATGGCCGCCCTCTCCCGGGAAAATCCCAGCCAGCCCAACACGCCCCTCTCCGTCTGTGTGGCCATGAGCCAGGCCTATATCGGCTACGACCTGCAAAATGCCCTCCGGGAGGAGCTGTGCCGCCGTCGGGGGAAGGGACAGCCCCACGAGGACGTGGTCACCATGGTCACTCAGATCGAGGTAGACCCCAACGACCCCGCCTTTCAACACCCCGTCAAGCCCATCGGCCACTTCATGACGGAAGAACAGGCCCGGTTTGCCCAGCGGGAGTACGGCTATCTCATGCAGGAGTTTCCCGGCCAGGGCTGGCGGCGGGTGGTGGCCTCTCCCCTTCCCGGCCGGATCGTGGAGATCAACGCCATCCGTACTCTGGTGGACGCTGGGCAGGTGGTCATCGCCTGCGGCGGCGGGGGCATCCCCGTCACCCGGCAGGAGCTGGGGCATCTGAAGGGTGCCTCCGCCGTCATTGACAAGGATTTTTGCTCCTGCCTGCTGGCAAAGGAGCTGGATGCCCAGATGCTCATCATCCTCACCGCCGTGGAAAAGGTGGCCCTCCACTACGGCACGCCGGAGGAGGTGTGGCTGGACGAGCTGACCCCAGAGGAGGCGGAGACGTACATTGCTCAGGGTCAGTTTGCCCCCGGCTCCATGCTCCCCAAGGTGCAGGCCGCCGTGGCCTTCGCCAGAAGCGCCCCCGGCCGCACGGCGCTCATCACCAGTCTGGAATGCGCCCGGGAGGGCATTCTGGGCCGGACCGGCACCCGAATTTGTATCTGACCACGTTGTTTTTGCGCTTATGACCGTATCCCAGGGATTTCGTGGTATCATCCACATGCAGAGGACGTCGGTGACCGCCGATAAAAACACCCGTGTATGCGTACAGCATAAAGAGGCCGCCCCATGAAAGAGGCCGCCTCCCGTTTCTGCTGAAATCTGCGCCTCTTTCCCCTTCCTTGTACCTGCAATTACGGGAGATATCCCTGGCACCTTCCAGGTTGAGAAAACGGTATACATTCTCACGCCCCGACGCCGATTCCGAATAAATTCCTTCTTCGGACGGACGCTTTCCCTGCAATCATGCAAACACCCCTCCGACGGCATTTCTCTGTGCCGTGGGAGGGGTGTTGCCCGTTCGCCGGTGTCGTCTCAGCGTTCACAGTCTCTTCTGTGCAGCCGGCAGGCGCTTTGTGCCGCCTCACCTTGTGCCGATGACGGCGAAGCTGGCATAATACTGTTCCAGGAACTCTCTTATGGCTGTAAGGATCTTCTTCATGATAATTGCCTCCTTTGATGCAGGTCGGGGTTTGTTTCTTTTGATGATTGTATTATAATGCCTTGACACAGACTTGTAAAATACATATAATAAGCGTGTCTTCATACCTTTTGAGTATAGCACAGGAGGGATATCATGGAGCTTCGACACATTCGCTATTTTCTGGCCGTAGCGGAGGAGATGAGCTTTACCAGGGCTGCAGAAAAGCTGTGCATCGCTCAGCCGCCGCTGAGCCGTCAAATCAGGGATCTGGAGGAGGAGCTGGGGGTGCAGCTGTTTCTCCGCAAGCCCCACGCTCTCCAGCTGACCGACGAGGGGCAGGTGTTCCGGCAATACGCCGTCCGGGTGCTGGATCTGGTGCGGCGGTCCGAGGAGGACGTCAGGGAGATGCAGACCGGTCTTCACGGCGTTATCTACCTGGCCTCGGTGGAGGGCCACGCCCCCAAGCTGTTCTCCCAGTGGATCGCGGGCTTTCAAAGGGAAAACCCCCATGTCACCTATAACCTGTGGAACGGCAACTCAGACGACGTGCTCAACCGGCTGATGAAGGGGCTTTGCGAGCTGGCCATCATCATGGAGCCGCACAACGCAGAGGGAGTCTACTCCGTTCCCGTCTACGCAGAGCCGTGGATCGCCATGATTCCGGACGCCTGTCCTCTGGCCAGGGAGCCCGGGGACACGGTGGACTTCCAGCGGGTCACGGAGTACGACCTGATCATCCCGTCCCGGGAATCCCGGCTGCAGGAGATCGCAGGCTGGTCCTCCTCTCCGGAAAAGGAGCTGAAGATCCGGTGCCGGATGTCCCATATGCTCAACGCCTATGAGCTGACCCGGCAGAACGTGGGCATTACCCTCTATCCCGCCTCCGCCAACATCGGGACGGACGCCTCCGTGTGCATCAAGCGATTGGTCAATCCGTCTGTGACCGCCTCTTATGTTCTCATCTGGGAGAAGGGCCGCAAGCTCTCTCACGCAGCGGAGCAGTTTTTGCGGTATATCCAAGCCCAGTACGCGGGGGTTTCCTTTCCCTGAGATCTCCTCCAAGCAGACAGGACAGCAGCTTTTTCCCATTATGGCAGCGTCATGGCCGTGCGGCTCCCGTCGGCGCTGACGAAGGGGTTCCGGAGCATACGCCCGGCAGAGCTCATATAAAGGGCGGCGGCAAGGGGCCTGCCTGGTTACTGTTCCTTTTCTTCTCTCCCCGATTGACTTTCCTTTTTCAGACTGCTATAATGACAGCGGTGAGAGAAAAAACACAGACGATGCAGCGAGGCATGAAAAGGAAAAATTCCCGATCATGCCTCCTTTTTGTTTCTGTACGTCTCACCGGGACGCTTCCACTGTGTACATTGTACCCCCACTGAGAAAGAAGGAGCGATCATGGCAAAAGAGAAGAAAACCACTGTCTATTCCACCCCATATGACCTTGACGGCCGTCTGCCTCTGCGGCAGGCGATTCCTCTGGGTCTGCAGCACGTCCTGGCAATGTTCGTGGGCAACCTGACCCCCCTGCTGTCTGTCATGGCCATCTGCGGCATCACCCTTCAGGACTATGCGGCCCTCCGTATCTCCCTGCTCCAGAACGCCATGCTGGTAGCCGGTCTGGTCACCCTGGTACAGCTGTTCCCCATCGGGCCTGTGGGCTCCCGGCTCCCCATCGTCATGGGCACCAGCTCCGGCTTTATCGGCATGAATAACAGCATCGCCGCCAGCATGATGGCCGGCGTGGCCGCCGGGACCATTTCCACCAGCGTGGAGGCGGGCATCTACGCCTACGGCGCCATTATGGGCGCCTGCCTCATCGGCGGTTTCTGGGAGGGCGCTCTGGGCCTGTGCATTAAGCCTCTGCGCAAATTCCTTCCCCCGGTCGTCACCGGAACGGTGGTCATGGCCATTGGCCTGAGCCTGCTGAGCGTGGGCATCAACTTCTTCGGCGGCGGCAACTCCAATGAGGACTTCGGCTCCACCACCAACCTGCTGCTGGGGCTTTTCGTCCTGGCCGTCATCATCTGCGTGAAGCACTTTGGCAAGGGTTTCCTCTCCCAGATGGCTATCCTCATCGGCATCATCGCCGGATATGTCGTGGCCACCGTGATGGGCTTCATCCTTCCCACCACCTATGTGGTGGACGGCGTGGAGTACACCTACTCCTGGGTGGTCCAGTGGAGCGAGGTAGCGGATGCCGCCTGGTTCTCTCTCCCCAGCCTCATGCCTGTGGCCTATCAGTTTAACCTGTCCGCCATCCTGCCCATGCTGGTCATGTTCATCGTCACCGCCGTGGAGACGGTAGGCGACACTGCCGGCGTCACCGAGGGCGGTCTGGGCCGGGAGCCCAGCGACAAAGAGCTGACCGGCTCCGTCCTCTGCGACGGCATCGGCTCCTCCTTTGCCTCCCTGTTCGGCGTCCTGCCCAACACCTCCTTCTCTCAGAACGTGGGTCTGGTGGGCATCACCAAGGTAGTCAACCGGTTCGCCGTCGCCTGTGGAGCCATCTTCCTGGTGATTTGCGGCCTGTTCCCCAAGGTGGGCGCTATCATCTCCATCATGCCCCAGAGCGTTCTGGGCGGCGCCGCCGTCATGATGTTCGCCACTATCGTCATCTCCGGCATCAACCTGATCACCAAGGAGCCGCTCACCGGCCGGAACACCACCATCGTGGCCATCGCCCTGGGCCTGGGCTACGGTCTCGGCTCTCACAGCACCGCCCTCCAGTTCATGCCTGACTTCATCACCAACCTGTTCGGCGAGAGCGGCATTGTCCCCGCCTTCCTGGTGGCTGTCATCCTGAACCTGGCGCTGCCCAAGGATGTGGATCAGATCGAGCCGTAAATCCTTACCTCTCCAACCAGACAGAAAGCGGCCCCTGTAGAGCGTACAAGCTCCACAGGGGCCGCGGTTCGTTTCGCTCACTCGCTCTCCCGGGCAGCCAGCGCCTCGCGGAAGATGGCGTCGTAATCCGGGGCCGCTTTCCGCAGGATAACGGGCGTATAATCCCGGTTCACGAAGCAGTGGCTGCTGGTGCCAGTGCAGCGCAGCTCATCGGTGGCGTCGCTGTACACCCGATAGCTGACGGTGAAGCGGACGCTGTTGTAGGCCTCCAGCCGGGACTCGATGCGCACCCGTTCCTTGAACCGGGTCATGGTCTTGTACTCCGCCGTCACTCCGATCACCGGGATAATGATTCCCCGTGCCTCCATGGCGTCGTACGGGATACCCAGCTGCTCCAGCCAGTCGATCCGGGCCTCCTCGAACCAGCGGATATAGTTGGAGTGGTGAACCACGGCCATCTGATCTGTCTCATAATATTTTGCATCGTGAAAATAGGGTCTGATCTCCATGAGATACCTCGTTTCTTCTGTCCGTCGTTGCGGCGGTCCGGCCTACCTTCTCCCCGCTCTCCCCACCGGCACGGCTTTCAACGCCTCGCCAGTGACCTGTGCCCGGACGCCGCCCGCCGTCAGATCGAGCAGCTGAGCGGAAAACGTCTCCGCCCGCTCCTCCGGGAGCAGCGCCCTCACCGTCACCTCTGCGCCGTACTCCGTATTCAGCACCACGCCCTGGCGGCTCTCCACCTCCAGCTGCACCCGGCTCAGCCACCGGTAGCCGCAGGGAATGGAGAACTCCACCCACCGGCGCACGGCGGAGATCCCGGCTGCATCCAGCGCGTCCTTCGCCGATCGGGTATAGGCCCGAAGCAGCCCTCCGGCTCCCAGCAGCACCCCGCCGAAGTACCGGGTCACCACGCAGACCGCGTCGGTGACGCCCTCCTTTTGCAGCACCCCCAGCATGGGCTGTCCCGCTGTGCCCTGGGGCTCCCCGTCGTCGGAGTAGCGGACGACGCCGCCCCTTTGGATGACATAACACCAGCAATTATGTCGCGCGTCATGGTACTGCTTCCTCATCTGCTGGACAAAGGCCCGGGCCTCCTCCTCGCTGGTCACATGGGCCAGGTGCCCCAGGAACCGGGAGCGCTTTTCGGTGAATTCCGTCTCCCCCCGCCCGGTGGGGATATAGTATTCCTCCATGGTCACGCCTCCCGGTCCCCGGTCTTTTGGGGGAGGGGCGGCCAGACATATTCCCGCACCTGTCCCAGCACCCTGGGGTTGCACCGGGCTGTGACCTGGATGGTCTCGGCGTACTCCACGCTGTCCACAGCCGCCTCCCGGTAGAGCAGATCGAGCACGTTTCCTCTGTCATAGGGCAGCCGGAGCTCCACTCGCCGCACGCCGCTGTCCAGCCGTTTGCCGATGGCGGCGAGCAGTTCATCCAGGCCCTCCCCGGTCTTGGCGGAGATGCAGACGATATTCTCCCCATGGGGCAGGATCTCCTCCGGGCACAGGTCGCACTTGTTGAACACGTCCAGCCGGGGCGTCTGCTCTGCCCCCAGCTCTCGCACCAGAGCCTCCACCACCTCAGCCTGGTCACGCCAGTCCTCCCGGGAGGCGTCGATGACGTGGAGCAGCAGGTCGGCGTAGGTCAGCTCCTCCAGGGTGGCCTGGAACGCCTCCACCAGAGTGTGGGGCAGCTTGTGGATAAAGCCCACCGTGTCCGAGAGCAGCACCGTCAGGGTGTCGGAGATCTCCAGCGTCCGGGTGGTGGTGTCCAGGGTGTCGAACAGCCGGTCGTTGGCGGGGATGCCTGCGTCAGTCAGGGCGTTCAGCAGGGTGGATTTTCCCGCATTGGTGTAGCCCACAATGGCCACCACCGGCACCTCGTTTTTCTCCCGCCGCTCCCGCTGGACGGCCCGCACCCGACGGACTTCCTTCAAATCCTCCTCCAGACGGGTGATCTTCCGCCGGATGTGCCGCCGGTCAGTCTCCAGCTGCGTCTCGCCGGGGCCGCGGGTGCCGATGGGGGACTTGCCGCCGGAGGCGGTCTGCCGAACCAGGTGGCCCCACATGCCCGTCAGCCGGGGGAGGATATACTTGTACTGGGCCAGCTCCACCTGGAGCCGGCCCTCCTTTGTCCTGGCCCGCTTGGCGAATATGTCCAGGATCAGCCCCGCCCGATCCATGACCTGCACGCCCACCAGCTCGGTGAGCACCCGAACCTGGGTGGGAGAGAGGGCGTTGTCGAAGATGACCAGGTCGGCCTCCAGGGTCTGAACCAGCTCCTTCAGCTCCAGGGCCTTGCCCTCTCCCAGAAAGCTCCCGGGGTCGGGCGTCTCCCGGTTTTGAAGCATGGTGCCCACACAGGTGCCTCCTGCCGTCTCCAGCAGGGCCTCCAGCTCCGCCATGCTCTCCTCGGTGACCGTCTCTCCCACGCTCTGCCGGGTGGCGTTCAGGCCCACCAGAATGGCTCGGTTGATCTCGCCCTCTTTGATGCTGTCAAATTCCGTCATGCGTTCCTCCGTGTGTCGTGTTTCTCCCCGGTCAGGGCCGACCGTTCAAGGGCATCACTCTGCCCCGTAGGCCTCTACGATCTGGCCGATATAGATGTCGTGAAAATCCCGCTCCGGATAGCACCGCTCCAGGACCGTCCCGTCCAGGATGCAGTCCGGGTCCATGGGCTGGCAGAACTGCTTTTTCACCACCAGCACCAGCTCCGCCTGGGCCACATAGGGGACGCCGCCCTCGGTGAAGGCGGGAGTCAGACCGCTGGCCGCCCATTTGTCCTCATCCCGCCCGGAGTGGCTGCCGCAGTAGCCCAGGGCCTTCCGGTAGTCCTCCGGCAGGAAGGAGAGGGTGAAGAACCCCTCCCGGTCGAGAAATTCGTGGGTGTACCGCTGGGGCCGGATATAGGCGGTGGCCGCCGGATTGCCCCACAGCACGCCCAGTCCGCCCCAGCTGGCGGTCATGGTGTTGCACTTTTCCCGATTTCCGGCAGTGACCAGCATCCACTGTCTGCCGATGGCCCGGAACACATTCTGATTCAGCTGCTCTACGTCGATTTTCCGTAACATGGCGATAACCTCCTGAATTTTGGTCTGTTATATTATAGCACAGATGGGCCTGGATGTAACCTGTGAGGGGCAGCAGCACCTCCAAAAACGCCAAACAAAAACCCGCACCGGAATCCGATGCGGGTTATCGTCCAGCTTACTTGAGCCCATACTTCTTGTTGAAGCGGCTCACACGACCGCCAGTATCCACCATTTTCTGCTTGCCAGTGAAAAAGGGGTGACACTTGGCGCAAACTTCCACACGGATGTCCTTCTTGGTGGAGCCGGTAGGATAGACCGCACCACAAGCGCAACGGATGGTGGTCTGCTGATAATCAGGATGAATTCCTGCCTTCATGATGTTCACCTCTTTCGATGTTCGACATTATACATACATGAGAATTGCTTTTTTCTCACAGAGCGGAAATTATGATACCACACTCCCCCGGAAATTGCAACTCTTTTTCCCGCTTTTTTCAAAATTTTCTGCCGCCGGTCACAGCTCCCAGCCCCGACCCAGGCGGAAATACCACAGCACCCGCCGTACCACCGGGCGGCCCAGGATCCGCTCCAGAGCCCAGGCATAGCCCTCCAGCTGGCCCCGATAGCCCTCGCTGTGGGTCTGCAGCTCCGAGGGGCGCACATGGTCGGTCTTGAAGTCTACCACCGTCAGGCCCTCCGGCCCGGTGAAGCAGCAGTCCACCACCCCCTGGAGCATCACCTGCTCTCCCGCCGGGGCCTGGGGGAAGAACCGTTCCGCCGGAGCAAAGAGGGAGAATTTGAACTCCCGCCGGAGGTCTGGGGCGGCGGCCGCCGCCCGGCCCAGGTCGGAGGCGAAGAAGCCCGCCACCATGGACGGCTCCACGCTATCCGCCTCAGCCCGGGTCAGCCATTTCCCGGCCACCAGCCGTTCCAGCTCCTCCCGGACGCCCTCTGTGCTGTCCGCTCGATCCAGGCGGATCAGCTCCATGACAGTGTGGAGTACCGTCCCCCGCTGCGCGGGAGTCAGGCCCGCCGTCTCCTGCCGGAACCGGGGACGGGGAAAGTCGGGAATGGCAGGGGGCTGCCGGGTCTCCTGGGCCACCTCCTCGTCCAGCGGTCGGCCCTTGAGCTGGGTGGCCGTCACCTTGCTGGGCAGGTCGGAGAGGGCCGCCCAGGGATACCGCCAGTCCAGCAGGGAGAGGTCGAGCTCCCCCGCCGCCGCCGTATCCTCCGCCCGGTGGGAGGCGGTCTGCCGTCCCCCCAGAGCCAGGGGCGTCTCCCCCGGCACCAGCCGGATGTCCCAGTCGGAGGCGGAGATGGGATTTGACACGCTGCCCCCCAGCCGGAGGGCCTGGGCGTCCGTCCGGGCCAGCACCGGCAGCAGCAGCCACTTGGCCACGCTGTCCTTCTCCTGCAGCGCCTGGGGGTCGGGGTGCGGCCCTGCCTCCGGGAGCAGGTTGCCCAGCTCCTTCCAGGCGTTTGCCATGGAGCAGGTCATGATGAGCTTTTCCCTCGCCCGGGTCATGGCGACGTAGAGCAGCCGCAGCTCCTCCGCCTTCGTCTCCTCCTCCAGCTTGAGCTGCACCGCCTTTCGGGCCAAAGTGGGGTACTCCACCCGAAGGTCTGCGTCCACCCCCTTCGGCCCTACCCCCAGCTTGGGGTGAAACAGGACAGGGGCGCGCTCGTCCGTCCGGTTGATCGTCCGGTTCAGCCCCGCCAGGATCACCACAGGGAACTCCAGGCCCTTGGAGCGGTGGATGGACATGATACGCACGCCGTTCCCGGCGGTCTTGCCCAGGGCAGGGAACCGTCCCCCCTGCTCCTCCAGCCGCCGGAGCCAGGTGACAAAGTCGAACAGCCCCTGCCGTCCCGGCTGACCAAAGGTGCGGGCGCAGTCGTACAGTGCCAGCAGGTGCGCCCGCCGCCGGGGGCCGCCGTCCATGGCCGCAAAGAGGGCCAGCATCCCTGTCTCATCATAGAGCTGCCACAGCAGCTGGGCACAGGTCACGTCTCCCGCCCGGAGGCGCAGGGTGTCCAGCTCCTCCAGAAAGGCTCTGGCGGGCTCGTCCCCGCGCTCCGCCCCCTGCTCCAGACAGGCGTACAGATCCCCGTCGGGGCAGCCGTGGCGCAGCGCCGCCAGCTGATCCGGGGAAAAGGCATACATGGGCGACCGAAGTACAGACAACAGAGGCACATCCTGCCGGGGGTTATCGATGATCTCCAGGAAGGAGACTGCGCAGCTCACCTCGGTGGTGTGGAAATAATCCTCCGCCCCCTCAGTCTGCCAGGGGATATTCCGCAGGTCCATGGCCTGCGTCAGATAGCCCATCACCGCCCCGGGAGAGCGGTACAGCACGGCAATGTCCCCCGGCTGGACGGGGTGCAGCACTCCGTCCTCTCCCGTCACCGGGAATCCGGAGTGCAAAAGCTCCTCCACCCGCCGGGCCACAAAGTCCGCTTCCACCTGGTCCTTGGGGATGGCAGCGCTGTCCGCCTCCCGCTCCAGGGCGGAGATGTCTACACAGTCCAGCTCCACCCGGTCGTCCGGGTGCTCCGGATAGGCAAAGCCGGGGTTGAGCCGCTGGTCCTGAGAGTAGTCCATCTCCCCAAATTCAGTTGACATAATGTTTTCAAAGACAAAGTTCACACCAGCAAGCACGCTGGCCCGGGAGCGGAAGTTCTGGCTCAACACCACTGTCCGTGGCTTTCCCTCCTCCGGCCGGTCGGTCTGGGGAAAGGTGCGATACTTGTGCAGAAAGATGGTGGGGTCTGCCAGCCGGAAACGGTAGATGGACTGCTTCACGTCTCCCACCTGGAACAGATTGCTCCCGTCCCGGGTGATGGCGTCAAAGATGGCATTCTGGACGGCGTTGGTGTCCTGATACTCGTCCACCATCACCTCGGCATATCGGCCCCGGAGCTGTACGGCCAGAGAGGTGAGCTGTTCCCTTTCGTCCAGCAGCAGCTTCAGAGTCAGATGCTCCAGGTCATTAAAATCCACCGTCCGGCGGCTCCGCTTTGCCCTTGTATACGCCTCGTCCAGCTCCAGCACCAGGTCAAACAGCGCCTCCACCGCCGGGCGGACAGACTCCATGTCCTCCAACAGGGTGTCGCTGGAGGCGAAAAACAGGTCTTTCAGCCCCTTCATCCGCCGCTTGCAGATCTCCCGAACGCCCTTGACCTCCTCCTGGAGCCGCTTGTCCTGGATCTTTCGGCTTCTCCCCAAGGGGGGAAACTGTATCTCGCACAGGGCGCACGCGCTGTCCCAGCCCCGCTCCAGACCGTTCAGAAAGTCCTCGATGCTGTCCATGGTGTCGCAGAAGCTGGGAGCATAGGCCGCCTCCAGCGCCGGGTCAGCCATCATGGCGTTCAGTGCCTGGAGCATCCGTCCGTCCCAGTACCGGGCCATGGAACCGGCCCGCTCCATGATCTGCCTGCCCCACACCGTCTGTCCCACATCCCGGACGCCGGAGAGATCGAAGGCGGCGCTCTGCTCTCTCAGCCATTGCTCCGGGTGGGGGTGGGCCTGGACGCGGGCATGGATATCCAGGACGATCTCCCTGAGCCGTCGGTCGTCCCGGCCTGCGGACATGGTGTCCACCAGATGGGAAAACCGGTCCCCTTCCTGTATCGTCTCGTATCGGGCCTCCATGACACGGTCCAGCGTCTCCCGGCGCAGGATTTCCGCCTCTCCCTCCTCGGCCACCCGGAAGTCCGGGTCCAGATCCAGGAGATAGCCGAACTCCCGCAGAAGGGCTGTGCAGTAGGCGTGGATGGTAGAGATCTGGGCCTGATAGACCAGGGTGAGCTGCCGCCGGAGGTGCCGGTCTCCCGGATGCTCCGCCAGGCGCTCATTCAGGCCCTGCAAAATTTTACCCCGCAGCTCGGAGGCCGCCGCCTTGGTGAAGGTGATGATGAGGAAGCGGTCTACATCCAGTCCCTCCTGCTCCACCCGGTCCAGCAGCCGCTCCACCAGCACCCTGGTCTTGCCGGAACCGGCGGCGGCGGAGACCAGCAGCTCGCTGCCCCGATGGTCCACCGCCGCCTGCTGCTGGGCTGTCAGCTGAATACTCACTGCTGTTCCCCTCCTGTCCGTTCCCAGAATTCCTTGCCCCGTACCGAATAGAGCCAGCGCCGTCGATCCGTCCCCCGGCCCTCCTCAAAGTGACAGGCCTGGGCGTAATCGCAGAACTGGCAGGCGGTATCCCCGCCGCCCTTGAGATAGGGGTCTGCGTCGATGTCCCCGTGGGCGATCTCCCGGCCCATCTCCTGGAGGAGCTGGCCCAGTCGCCGCTCCAGGCGGCCCCATTGCTCGGCAGTGGCCAGGCAGTCCCCGGAGATGGCCCCGTTCCGGCTGACCTGGAAGGGGAGGAACCGGGGGCCGTCCGCCCCCCACTGCTCCATGGCCCAGAGCACCTCCTCATCCCGGAGGAGCAGCCCGGAGCGGCGGAGCGCTCTGTCCGTCTTCCGCTTTCTCGCATCTCCGTCCATCTCCCGGCTGCCGGGGATGAGCAGGTCTCTGGCGGGGAGGTACAGCACCCCCGCAGACTCCACCGGGCGTCCGAAGTAGTCCTCTCCCTGCTCCCGGAGGGTGAACAGGTAAAGCAGCATTTGCAGGGACAGCCCGTGCCACACATCGGTGAGGCTGAAGGACTTGCGCCCCGTCTTGTAGTCCACCACCCGAAGGTAGAGCCGTCCGTCCTTTTCCCAGCCGTCCACCCGGTCTACAAAGCCGGAGATAGACAGGGTAATGCCCTCCACCTCCACCTGTACCGGAGGCAGCTCTTTCCCCCGGCCAAAGCCCAACTCGAAGGCGATGGGCTGGAACTGGCTGCCCTGGAGCTCCTCCACCACGTTCTGGACGATCAGCTCCACCGAGGCGAGCATCCGATGGAAGAGGTATTGGAGCCGTGGGCTCTGATCCTCCAGTCCCCCCAGCTGGTTGTTTACATAATCCTGTACCGCCTGCGCGGTCAGCGCCCGCCGCCGCTCCTGGGTGAGCCGGGCCACGCCGCCCTCCCCATGGGCCGATTGGAGGACCTGCTCCAGAACGGCGTGGACAAAGGTGCCGGTGGCAGGCGCGTCAAAGCCCGCCCGCCGCCGGGCCTGCGCCTTCAGCCCGTACTGACAGAAATAGGAGAAGTGGCAGGATTTGAGCTTGTCCATCCGGGAGGCGGAAAGCGCGGCCCGGGAGCCGTACACATCTCGCACCCCCTGGGGGCTGAGTCGGCCCCGATCGGCGCGGGCCGCCTGCTCCAGCCGCCGGGACACACTCTCCCAGCCGGGCTGCTGCGCCAGGCGATCGATGACCGCCTTATCCCGGCGCTCCGCCCCCAGCTCCAATGCGGGGAGAGGGGCCAGCAGCCGGAGGCCGGGGTCGCGCTGTCCCCGCTCTGCTTCAGGGAACAGGGCCTCTGCCCGCCGCCACAGGACAGCGGGGCGTTTCTCCCCGCCCCCCGCCTGTCGGGGACAGGTCAGCACCAGCAGCTCCGAGGGCCGGGTCATGGCGTCGTAGGCCATGGTCTGCTCCCGATCCAGACGGCGCTCGGCAGTGGGGGCCAGCTCCAGCCCCCGGACGGTGAGCAGCGTCCGGTCCTCGTCGGTGAGCAGGCCGGGGGACTGAGAGATCAGGGGGAACAGCTCGTCGTCCACCCCCAGGAGGAACAGCGCCCTGCACTGGCAGTGGGCCAGACGCGCCATCTCTCCCCCGTTCACCCGGTCGAGAGAGACGGGAATCGCGCTCACGGACGACTGGCTGAGCACCAGCCGAAACAGGTCGGAGAAATAGTCCAGCTCCATCACCTGCTCGTCCAGCAGATCGTAGCACTGCTCCAGCGCCTGGAGCAGGATGCTCCACAGCTGCCGGTACTCCTCCGCCTGCTGCAGCTCTCCCTCCTCCCGGAGGGCGTTGGCCCGCTCAGTCAGGCGGCGGGGCAGGTCGATCTCCTCCAAAAACTGGTAGAGGGCATCCGCCAGCTCCGCACCGGTGCCCTGCCGGTGCTGTGCCAACGTCTCCAGCGGGCGGATGACCCGCCGCCGCAGCTCGTTGAGCCGCGCCAGCAGCGCCCGGTCGGCATCCTCCCAGTCCAGGCCGAAGCCTCTGGGGTGCCAGCTCCAGTCCGCCTCCCGGCTCCATCGGCTGCCCCGGATATCCCACTGGAGGACGTAGTTTTCCAGCAGATCTGTCTCCTCCCATTCAAGGCCGGTGAGCCCGGTCTTGAGATAACGGAATATATCTTCATACTCATAATGACTGCGGATGCTGTCCAGGGCGGCGGTGAGCAGAGTCAACACCGGCTTTTCCAGTATCGGCTCCACCCGGCCCAGGAACAGGGGGATGCGATACCGGCGAAACACTGTCTCCAGCGGGCCCTCGTATCGGTCCAATGTGCGGGCGGCCACGGCGATGTCCCGAAAGTGCCAGCCCCGTTCTTTCACCAGGCGCAAAATCTCCCCGGCGGTCCACTCCACCTCGTCATAGGGGTTCTCCCCGGTGAACAGGCACACGCCCTCTCCCTCTGTGGGCATCACCGCCTCGTCAGAGAAAAGCTGCCGCTCCAGCTCGATCAGGCCCTCTCCCGCGCCGTCCTTTCGTTCCGTCAGCGTCTCGTAGTCCATGGAGACGTGCAGCTCCCGGCACACGGCCGCCAGCTCCAGAGCCGTTCGCCGCTGGGGGGCAAAGACGGACTCGCCCTCTTCCAGCCGGTCACAGGTCAGGGCGGCCGTCACGCGGTTGGCCTGCCCCAGCATCTGCCGGAGCACCAGCCGCTGCTGGGGGGTGAAGTCGGTGAAGCCGTCCAGATATACGTCCTTCCCCCGGAACCAGGGGCAGCCCTCCAGGGCCTCCGCCAGTCGGGTCAGCCGGTCTCTGGGATCCGCCGCCCGTTGGGCGACCATGGCGTCATAGGTCTCCAGAATCAGGCCCAGGTCACGAAGGCGATCGCCCGTCTCCCCTTCCTGCTCCTCTCCTGCCCGGATCAGCTCCTGGGGGCGGACACTGTAGCTTTTCAGCTCGTCCCCCGTGGCCAACAGCTGCTCCAGAAAGGCGGCCTTCCGGGAGGGGCGGGCATAGACTCGCAGGCTCCCGCTGACGGCAGCCACCGCCTGGCTCATGAGCAGCAGCCGGCCGCCCCCGTCCAGCTGGGGAGCGGCCAGTCCTCCCGCCTGGGTGAACACCCGATGGGCCAGCCGGGTAAAGGACAGCACCTCCGCATACCGGGACGCCTCCGCCCCGCATCGGGCGCAGAGCAGCCGCTCCATATCGTGGGAGAGCTGCTCCGGCACCAGCAGCACCTGGGGACGGTATTTTCCCTCCTGGCGGATGGTGCGCATGATCTGTTCGGTTTTGCCGGTCTTTGCCCGGCCGAGAATGAGGTGGAGCATGAGTGCCTCCTGACGCCGTAGTTATGTGGGTGGTCTGTCGGTGTATCCCTCTGTCTGGTGTGCAATTATCCGGTCTTCTCGGCAGCAGGCAAACAGGCGATCGTCTGCAACGCGGTGTGTATTCCCGCTCGGCAGGTCCCCGACCCGCACCGTCGGCGTGATCAGGCCGCGCCTCTGCCGCTTTGCTCTCCTACATCACCGCCGCCACCGCCATAGACAATGCCAGTGCCACCGGCTGGTGGAGCATATACACGATCAGGCTGTGCCGCCCTATCCAGCTCAGCCCGGGCACCCTCATTTTCAGCCACTTCGGCGGCCGTCTCAGCAGCAGCCGCCCCAGAAACAGGCCGGTGAGGTAGAGGAAAAACCAGGGAAGCAGGGGAAAATAGTCGCTGGAGTAAAAGCCGGAGGCGGGGAAGCCAAGCACCGTCAGCCAGCCAGAGGTATAGAGCGACTCCGGCAGCTGGAGCAGCACCTGTCCGCCCAGGGAGAGATAGCCGTTCTGCACCGTCCGGGTGATGAGAAACAGGAAAAAGCTCACCGCCGCTCCTGGAATGGCCGGTATCCTTTCCAGCAGTGGCCGCAATGCCGTCGCCAGCAACAGAGCACAGCCCAACAGCGTCAGCACCCCGTACCAGATCGCCTGATCCGGCTCGGCGATCAGGGTCACGACTGTCACCAGAATGCCGCAGCCGTTGATGAGCAGACCGTTTCTCAGCCGGTGACTGCCCAGATTCCAGGAGATTCCGGAGACGAGGATGAACGTCCAGCAGATACACTGCTGCCAGATGTGTACGGCGGGGATGCTCCGCCAGCCGGGCTGGAAACCCTGAATGATGAAAACGTCAAAGAGAAAGTGGTAGGCCACCATATTGACCACTGCCAGTCCCCGGATGCCGTCGAGCAGGTGGTATCTTCTGTCCACAGACTCCCCCTCCTTTCCCGTTTTGCAGGTTGTCTCATTATATCACTCTTTTCCCGTTTGGTCTATCCCAGCCTTTCCCGACATAGGCTGTGGGACAAGGGAGGTGAGGCCATGGCTCGAAGGCTGATAGCCGGGGCAGTCGTCGTATTTGCCCTGGCGCTGCTGCTGTTTCCCCAGGCGGGCGGCGACGCCGCCCGGGCGGGACTGGCTCTGTGCGGAGAGGTGATCCTCCCCGCCCTGTTTCCCTATTTTGTCCTGTCCGGCCTGGCCGTCCGTCTGGGTCTGGGGCAACGGCTGGCAAGGCTGCTTGACCCGGTAATGGAGCCGCTCTTTCATGTGAGCGGCGCAGGGAGCGCCGCCCTGGCACTGGGTGCTCTTGGCGGCTACCCGGTGGGAGCGGAGACCGCCCGGACACTGTTGGACGAGGGGCTTCTCTCCCGGGAGGAGGCCCAGCGGCTGCTCTGCTTCTGCAACAACTCCGGCCCCGCCTTCATCCTGGCCGTGGCGGGGAGCGCCGTCTTTAGCAGCATCGCCGCCGGCGTTTTCCTGCTGACCGTTCACATCCTGTCTGCTCTGGTTGTGGGGCTGCTTCTGCGGGGTGCGCCGCCGCCCTCCGCAGGCAGGCGCCGTCTGAAGGAGGCGGCCCCCACGCCTTCCGCCGCTCTGCTGCCCCAAGCGGTGAAGCAGGCCCTGACCGCCTCTCTCCAGGTCTCCGCCTATGTGGTGCTGTTCAACATTGTTATCGGTCTGCTCCAGGCGCTTCCCTGGCCCTCTGCCATATCCGGCTCCCTCCTCTCCCCTCTTTTGTCAGGCGTGCTGGAGCTTTCCAACGGGGTCTGTGCGCTGGAGAACTGGTCCCAGTCGCCTCTGGGCCTGGCCGTCTGCGCTTTTCTGCTGGGCTGGGGCGGGCTGTCAGTCCACTGCCAGACCGCCGCCCTGCTGGAGGGCTCCGGGCTCCAAATGGTTCCCTATCTGGGCGCCAAGCTGCTCCAGGGGACAGTTTCCGCCGGGCTGGCCCTGGCGGGCGCGTGGCTGATGCCGGGGCTGCTCCCCACAGCTCTGGCCGGACAAGAGGTCGATCTGCTCACCCTTCTCCCCCTGTCCGTGGGGACAGGGGCTGTCCTGTGGCTGGGCGTAGGCTTTTTGCTGGCGAAAATGTAGGCTTGTCAACCATACTTTCTTTACACTCTGAGAAGGAGGAAAGGACTTCTTTAGGAGTACACCTATTCTTTGTTCTTTTCCTTTACACTTACCAGCATACAGTTCAACCAATAGACCCATATATATGGAAATTAAAAATTTTTATGGGGCCTTCACGAGGTAAAAAACGGAACAGAGAGCATTCCGGTTTAATGGTAATTCCTTCAAAAAAGGTAAATTTCGCCGAGACGAATTGGCTCTTCGCATATGGTGATGTATAAAGTTTTAGGTATGCTAATCGGACGACATGATATTCAAAGGAAAATGGATGATCCTAATTAATAGGCTTTATAACAACAAAGAAAGCTGCTGAAAGATGTGGCGTTACCCATAAGACAAATTCAAAGCCTCTGCAAAAAAGAACACATTATCGGTGTTGGACGATGAAATTTGTCAAGGGTAACTTCAGTCATTAAGATAATCCACCTGAAATCAGCAATCCCGGCGGGCTCGGCCAAGGGCATTTCTCCACTGCCGTAGAATTAAAGCAGTTCTTGTTTGCCATTGATATACGATGATAAAGAAGACACCCCATATCAGTCAAGGAGCGGCTGGCGCAAAATTGCTGCCAGCCGCTCCTGCCGTCCCGCGGGACGATGCTGTTACTTTCCGATTATTGTCGAGCCATGGCTTCCGATAAAGGAGAGGTAGGCACCCATCGCCGTCTGACGGTGGCTCCGGCCTACTGGAAGCTCCTCGCCGGTGGTCAGAACGACCGTCTGGCTGTTGAACCGGCGGATATAGCGGCAGTTGGCCAGATAGCCCTTATGGATGCGAAGAAAGCCGAAGGGCTCCAATTCCTCTTCCAGCGTCTCCATCCGGGAATAGATCCGATACTCCTCCGGCTTCCCGTCCATATGAAAAACCTGTACATTTTTATTGCTTTCAATATACCGCACCTTGGATGCGTCCAGCGTCACCGTGCCCTGTTGCGTCTTAAAATGGACCCGATCCTGGAGCTCATCCTCCTGTAGCATGGCTGCAAAACGGGTGACAACCTCGGTAATGTCGTCCAGGAAATGATTCTTTCGGACAAATCCGAAAGGCTGGACAGCGAAGGTATCATAAACCCTGTCCAGGCGGCTGGATACAAAGACAACCTTTGCTGTAACTCCTAACTCAGTCAGTGCCTGTCCGGCCTGAATGCCGTCCATTCCTGGCATACTGATGTCCAGGAAAATCAGGTCAAAACGTCCCGTTTTTGACCGCTCCATCAGATCTCCTGCACTGCGGAACGATTCCGTCCACGGCTCTATTCCCATTTCCCGAAATAAAGACTCTACCGAAGCCGAAATAATAGAGACTGCCCTGCTCTCATCGTCGCAGACTGCAACTCGAACCTTGCTTCTCATTGTGAGTCACCTCCTGGCCTTGCATTGGCCTTCGTCTCCTCAGCCTGGTCTGTCATCGTGTTTTGCGCTTCCCCTGCACTCATGTCCAACAGGAATTCCACGCGGAACATATTGTCCTCAATCTGATTAGACATATGTCCATTATACTTCTGGACGATGCTCCGAACGATAGACATACCTTTACCATGATGCAGTTGATCCTCCTTGGTGGTCGTCACCGGGTGCTCCAGGAATGCCTGTGACTTTTTTGTTGGATTGACGATCTTCCCATAGAGGTAGTCCTGTTCAAGCCGAAGGACAATAGAAACCACGGGTTTTTCCGTATGCTCCGCAACGCAGGCCTCCATCGCATTGTCGATCACATTAGACAGCAGGTTGCAAAGATCCACCTCCCGGAAGGGCAGCGTCTCCGGGACAGCCACCACCGGGTCCAGTACGACCCCCATCTCCTGGGCCTTGGCGTTTTCCATATTGAGGATGGCGTTGAGCACCCAGTTCCCGCAGTCCAGATAGGACACCAGGGGGACAGAGAAGCTCCCCAGCAGCTCCGCGAAGTAGTCGTTCAGTCCGTCGTAATCCCTGTTCCGCAGCAGGACCTGCATATACAGGTACTGATTGTCCAGGTCGTGGCGTATCTTGCGCAGCTCGTTCAGATTGTGCTCCGACACCGTCAGCATCTGGGCAGCGCTCTTATTCATCTGTGCGGTGGCGGTCAGTTCCAGCACATTGGTCTGCTCCCGGCTCAGAGACCAGGTTTGCAGATAGCAGACCAGATCCAGGACGTATAGGATGGCAAGGAATACCGATGCCAGCAGCAGCCAGGTTGCCAGGTCATTCCGAGGGCGGGCATAGACGGAATAGGTGTCGAAAAATGCCGCCGCAACTGCGGACAGCGCCGTACAGGTCAGATTCATGCGGACATTGTGGACGCTGACATAGTAGTCGGAGACCGGATTCATCTGTAAAATGACCGCACTCACCAGGAGGAGCAGAGAGCCCGCCATCTTGATAAACAGGCTGTCCACACCATAGCAGTACTCCAGCCCAGAGCCCACCGTACCCCCCAGCTCCACCACCAGGAGCGTCAGAGAGGATACCGCCGACGCCGTGACGATTTTTTCGTTGGTCTGATAGGGGCACCGAAAGACTGCATAGGAGATGATTCCTGCCAAATAAGCGATCCATGTGCCGACTCCGGCTAAATATGAGTAGTACCGGGAGAGGATCGTCATTCCCAGGTTGATTGCCAGAAACAGCACTATCAGGGCAAGGCCCTCTCCCGTCCGCTTCATTACCTCTCTCCGGCTGCTCAGCCCCGGCCCCAAGGCCACGACTGTGAACACAGCAGCGCACAGGAATTCAAATCAGAGGGCGGCATCCGCCTTGATCTGAAAATATTCTACAATAATATCTAAAAACCCCATCATATATCCGAACCTCGCTCTCTCTGATTCTGATAATGGTATTTTACATGACCTTTTGCAAAAAGGGAAGAGAGAATGCAGGCAAAAGTCACATTTTACCAACGGTATCAGTGGAAGTGCGGGCAGCCCCGGACATTTCTGCCCGGGGCTGTCGCCTGCTTAGGGATGCTTGGGAAGGAGGTTTATAGGTCAGGCCGCCCGGCTGGGGGCCATGTCCAATTAGTACTCGTCGTCATCCTCAGGCTTTTTCTTTGCCTTGACCGCTTTTTCCTTAAGCTGGATCTTTCCGGTGTTCAGCATGATGCAGTAGACGATGCCGGCTGCGCAGGCCGCCGCAACCACCGCCCATGCGATGTACAGGCCGATGCGCCAGGGGGAAGTGGTGTAGGTGATGATGTCGCCGGGCGCCATGCCCTGAACTGCGTTGGAGTTCGCCTTGTTGTACAGCAAATACTTGGTGGACTGTTTGAGCCAGTAGACCGCCGTGGCACTGGAGGTGTCATACAGTCCGTTGGTGCCGTTGTTGGTCAGGGTCAGGTTGGTGCCCCGCCGGAGCGCGTAGTCGGTCGTCATGTAGCTGTTGGGCTCGCCGCCGGCATCGGTAATGATGGTCCCGGTGAATCCGCACTCCTGACGGAGAATGGTGTTGATGACCGGCGACGCACTGGAGTAGGTGGCGCCTATTCGGTTATACGATGTCATCAGGCCGGTGGCCGCAGACATCTCCTTACTCACCATCTCATACTCGCCGGTGTCCTCGTTGACCTCATAGTAGTTGACGGTCATGGTGGCTTCCTTCATGTAAATCTCAAAGGACTTGTTGTAGATCTCACGGAAGGTCTGCTCGTCGCACCAGGAGCAGTAGCCGTTGTTCTGGCGGTTGAGCTCCTGCTCATTCAGGGCGTAGTGCTTCATGAACACGATCAGGCCCTTTTCAGAGGCGCCGGAGGCCTCGGCCGCGCCCATCTTGCCGGAGAGGAGCGGGTCCTCGGAATAGTACTCGTAGTTCCGGCCGCCGAAAGCGGAGCGGTGAGTATTCATGCCGTAGCCGTACAGGCCGGTGATGGGCTGTCCATCCTCCTGCTTGAACTGATAGGCTTCCTCGCCGAAGGCCTGGCCCAGCTCATAGCACAGCTCGGTGTTGAAGGTGGCTGCCACCATAGGCGCGCCGCAGTACCAGACGTTGCGCTCATAGATGCTGATCTGGAGCTGTCCAGCGTAGAAACCGTAGGGGGAGTCTGCGTCATAGCTGATGGGAACGCCGTTGTCCGTGTCCGCCATCTCGTTCCAGCCGCCGTTCATGAACATATAGGCCATGGACTCTACGGTGAACTGGTTGATATAGTCGTCCCACTTGGGATCGTCGAAGTCTACGCCTCGCATATCCGCCAGGGTGTAGCTGGTCTCGTCGGTGTCCGTCTCCGGCATCTCCGTGATCTCGTTCTGGGACTCATCCCACACATCGTAGACCTCGATCTGCTCGATGGCCCGCTCGTCGGTCAGCAGGTAGTCATCGCCCTCAGGTGCGGTGGGGAAGGAGCCGGCAAAGTCGGCACGGGTGAAGCTGTGGATATAGCCGTCGCCGGTATAGCCCTCGTCATAGGAGACGAACTTGTAGTTGGTCTCATCGTCCATGACATTGGTGGCCACGATCTCGTCGGTGGAGCGGGCGCCCTCGCCGTCCTCATTGTAGACCAGCTTCTTCTCGATGGTCTGCGTCCAGACCTTTGTGCTGTCGTTCTCGTCGATCTCCGCCCAGCTGTGGCTGTTCTCGGAGAGATAGAAGGTGTAGTCGCCGGCGTCCAGGATATACGCCTTTTCGGTGATGTAATCATAGGAGGTGAAGTAGTCTCTGCTGACCGTGATGGTCACGACCTCGCTCTCGCCGGGCTCCAGCTCCTGGGTCTTGGCAAAGCCCACCAGGACCACATGGGACTTCTCTACCTGGCCCTCCTCCCAGGGAGTGCTGACGTAGATCTGCGCCACGCCCTTACCGGACACAGCGCCGGTATTGGTGATCTTGACGTTGAAGGTGTACTCCTGCGTCTCCTCATCGTAGGTGGGCTCGTCGTCATACTCCATGTCAAAGGTGGTGTAGCTCAGGCCATAGCCGAAGGGGTAGACAACGGCGGTGTCGTAGTCGTAGCCGTCATAGTTGCCCTGAGATGCCTCATAGGCGGCAGTCTCATAGTAGCGGTAACCGACATAGATGCCTTCCTCGTACTCTACGAAGTAGACGGAGGCGTCCTGATAGGTGTCCAGGTCCTCGGTATTGGTGTACTCAAAGTTGCCGAAGTTGTAGTAGGTGGGGTCGTCCCGGAGATACCGGGCGTGGGTGTCAGACAGGTGGCCGGAGGGATTCACCTCGCCGCAGAGGATCTCGGCCAGGGCAATGCCACCCTGAGAGCCGCAGCTGCCCGCCCAGTAGGCGCCTACGATCTTGCTGAAATCATAGGTATTACCACTATAGGGGTCGGTGTACATCCCGTCCTCGCTGTAATTCTCGTCGTCCACATCCAGGAAGCCCAGCTCCATGGTGTTGGCGGAGTTGATCACAATGATGACCTCGTTGAAGTTCTTGCAGGCGTAGTCGATCAGCGCCAGCTCGGCGTTCTTCAGGGACAGGCCGGTGCGGTTATACTCCGCCTCGCCCAGATCCCGCTCCTGGTCGTTGCCCTCGCCGGAGTTACGGGTGATGGTGATAACGGCGACGTCATACTCAGCGAAGGTATCGCTGACACCGTCCAGTGCGGCGGCGGGATCGTCAAAGTCGCCGGTCGCGTTGGCATAAATCTCTGTGACTGCCTCGTTGGTGTCAAAGTACTCCGCCAATCCTACGCCGATGGAGACAGCTCCGTCGGTGGTAGCAGGGTCCTCGCCGCCGGCCATGTTGTTGTGCCAGGAGTAATAGCCCAGGATCGTGACCTTCTTGGAGGACGCCTCATCAGCGCTGCTCACCAGGGGGAGCGCTTTCCCGTTGACGCCGTCCTCTTTCTCGTCGTTGCGGAGAAGGACGATACCCTCCTCTGCTGTCTGCAGGGTCACCTCCGCTGCGATCTCTCTGGATTCGGAATCGGAGGTCGCTTCATATTCGATGTACTCCGCATCCAGGTCCTCACTGGAGGAGGACACGATCTGCTCGCCGGAGCCCAGGAACTGATCCAGATACTCTGAATAGTAGTTGGCGGCGGTGGTCAGCACGATCATAAGTACCAGCACCACGGCAATCACCGCAGTGATGGAGATCGTTCTTTTCTTCGCTCGGTTCATTCTGATTTGTCTCCTTTCATGTCGTCGCGTTTGTTTTGGTGGGTGCTTCCGTTATATCCGTGCCCGCCGCCGGAGCCGCCTCCGCAGCCTTGATCATGGGGGAATACTGCTTTGCATACGCCTTCTGATGCAGCAGGAAGCAGCCGTTTCCGATTTTGATCGCCGCAGAGATCAGGCAGACAGCACACATGATCTTGGGGAAGGTCAGCAGGGTAAAGGTGCCGGACTCGATGGCAGGCGTCAGGTAGCTGTCCTTAAAGCTGTTCAGGCCCTCGTTGGAAGCCACCATCTCGGCAAAGAACCGGCAGTTCACCAGGATCAGGGCGCCGAAAATCAGGGCAGCCGCCATGATAAATTCCCGTCTGGCCTTTTCTTTGTTCTTGCCAGCGCCGTACCGGATCGTGCAGATCAGGATTGCCAGGATCGGCACGAACATACCCAGACAGGTCCAGATGTCGAAGCCGAATTCGTAGTAGCCGGGGATGTACTGGATGCCAATGCCATAGTAGATGAGCTGCCAGCCGGGATAGTCAAAGCCGTTGCCGAACTTGTCTGTCCCCGCCACCGTCAGGTTGACGGCCGGCATGAAGTTGAACATAATCAACACCACCAGGCTGGCGATAGCTGCGATCAGGGAGGCCGCGAACAGGAGCTTCCGGGTCTTTTTCATCTGATCCAGCTTGCCCTTTGCAACCGTCAAGGTGTCTTTCATGGCCGTGTTTCCCCTCCTTTACTTGGTGAAGCTCAGGGTGCGCACCAGGGTCTCGCCGTCGCCCCACATACTGGTCTGTACAAAGGAGGCCTCCACAGAATAGGTTCCTTCATTGTTGGTGGTGGTCAGGGTCTGGTCGCTGAGGGTGATGGTGTAGGTGTCGCTGGATTCGTCGTAGGTATAGCTGGCCGTCTCAGAACGGGAGCCGCTGCTGTACAGGACGGCAAATCCCTTTTCGGTCAGGTCGATGGTGTAATCTCCCTCCTCACAGGTCATGGTATAGAGGGTAGCGCCTTCGAAGTCCTCGTCGGTGTAATCATCTGCGCTGACACCGTCAACCAGGGGGTAGTAACAGGTCTGCGTATCGGTGCCCCACATACTGGTGGTGACATAATTCAGGCGATAGCCCTCCTTGCCCTCGGTGTCGCAGTAGTCGGCCACACTGGTGGAGCCGCCCACCGTGACGCTCAACACATGATTTGCCTCATCCTCTGTCCATGTGCCGGTGCTGTAGGTTGTGGAGGTACCGCTCTCACTGATTACCGCCACGTTGCCGCTATCCTGCAGATAAATATTCAAGCTGGTGGCGTTGCCGTTTCCGGAAGTTCCCTTCGCAGAGAAGATGTAAACCGCATTCCGCTCCTCGGCGATCACATAGTCGTCAGCAATGCTCTGCCGGAAGTCGGTGTCCTGCACCTGGAACTCGACCTGTGTCGTCTCCTGCGTCTCCCCATTTACGGTGGGCGTCAGGTTATAATAGAAATAGTGTCGGCTGCTGGCGGTGTCAAAGTCGGCAGTGATCGTGGTGTCATTGCCGTCGTCAAAGGTCAGGGTGTAGCCCCAGCCCTCCTCGTAGGACCAGGTGCCGTCGATCTCAAATCCCGCGGCGGCCATCTCATCCTCAGTCAGAGAGACCTCCTCCGTGGTGCCGTCCTCGTTGGCGATCTCCGCGCCGCTCACGCAGGTGCCAACCAGAGCGAAGGTGTTGTCGTCAGAGAGATTGACGGCGATCGTGTAGACGTAGCTGCCAAACGTGACTTCCATATCCCAGTTGGTCTTGTCCGCCGCTACGAAGGAGAGAACATAGTCCTCCGTCTCCTCGGCAGCGGTGTCGGAAGCGCTCGCTTCGGTATCACCGGTATCTCCGGTCGTGTCTGCATCCTCATCGCTCCCGCTGCATCCGCTGAGCAGCAGCAGTCCGGCGATCATGCACGCAGCCATCCGCTTGCCCCAATGGTGGTGTTTTTTCATGGTCATTTCCTCCTTGCATGATGAATAATTGATTGTGCTGGTGGACCGGTCTCCATCTGTGAACATTTTATTTCAGGCCACCCTTTTGTACAATATGACCATGCCACAAAGCATTTTTAATCATACAAACAGCAGTTTGCAAAAGACAAACGACACGATTTAAAGGATAAACGGCAAACTTCGGTCCTCGCATGATAGCGGGCAGGCAGTGCCTCGGTATATACTCCGCTGCTTGTTGGCGGCCTGCTGCCCCCAGGCCCCTAAGTGTTTGTGTTAAAGTATTCATGGCGAATAGGGTCCCTGCCTTTCCGGTTTGATCTGAGCAACTGAACCGTACCACAGGTTTCTCCTATTCGCTACTCTTTTCTCCTCTTACCTGTTAAGCATCATTGTAACACCTACACAACGTCACCCTGTCTGCCGCAAAAAAGCGGTTGACAAACCGGCCCAGTCTGACTATAATACTATCTGTTGAAAATGCGATATGCGGATGTGCTGGAATTGGTAGACTGGCAAGCTTGAGGTGCTTGTGCTCGAATGGGCGTACGGGTTCGAGTCCCGTCATCCGCACCAATGTAATCCGAACCAGATCTTCCCTTAGGGAAAATCTGGTTCGGATTATTTGTGTATTTTAATGTTGTTTGGGGACACTTGCTTCTGTAGCAGCGCTGTCAAACAATCTGAGTCGGTGGGAGGTTCGCGCAAAAAGGAACCGACCAAACCAAAAAGCAAACGGGATCGTATGGAGCGCTTCTCCTATTGTGGGTAGTACGATGTGAGGTGGGCAAATGGGACTTCTTAAATGTGCAAGCGGGGCCTCTGTCTGGCGCGGTTACGACTGCTCTAAAGCGGAATCGTGATAAACATCAAAAAATAGACGAGGATGTTTTTCGGCAGCCGTTTCGGGAAATGTCGGCAATCCCTATGCTGTAGAACTTCACATTGATCACCTCCGCAAGTCAAAATGCAGTTATCCTCACGCAAACGGCAAGCGGATCGTGTGTAAGCACATGGTGTCTGTGTATTTCACAGTGTTCCCCCAAGAGGCCGAAGCATTTTATGCGGAAGCGACAGCTTACCAGGAGGAGCAGGAAGCACAGGCAGAGGGGCTTTCCGACAAAGTTTGCCAGTATGTGCAAAAGATGAAAAAGACCGACGTTACTGAAATTGCTGTTTGACGGTTCCGAATGGCAATTTGACCGTCTTATTCTTGAACACAGGCTAGGTGAAAATTAGGGCAGCGGCCTCGACCGCCTTTGGTCGCCTGGCGGCGCATGAGACGAAGCGTCAACCATTTTCTGGCAGAATGGCACGCCGCCATCATTATAAAGTTACATTTGTAGGTTCGACAATCATACTTTACACTGAGGGAAGGCAGAAAGGACGTCTTTAGGAGAACGCCAAAACAGAGGACGCATGGGGAAATTGTTGTATTTGCGTTCCCAGACGGCAAGTTGCTTTTTGAAATCTTCAAAGGAATAGAATTTATGTGAAGCATAGAAATATTCATTATCCTTCCGGTGGCTGCGCTCTACTTTGCCGTTGTGCCTGGGCGTGTAGGGGCAAATCAGCCTGTGGCAGATTCCCAGCTCGGCCAACGTGTGCTCAAACAACGTCTGCCGCTTTGTGCTTTTGGAATTGAGCTGGTTGGTAAACTCCGCTCCATTGCCCGTCTGAATGCACTCGATCACATAAGGAAATTTCTTCACTACATGCTTCGCAAATTCAGGAGGAGAAAAGGAGCTGTGCTTCTGGAACGCTTCCAAGGGGCGAAACTGGCTGTATTTGTCAATAAAAGTGTACCGCCATCAATTTTACTCTGGGCTGCTCTGTGCGCTTGAGCACTTTCAAAAGGCCGCTGATCGATCGGGAATAGCCCCGTTGACGCAGCTTAACCCATAACACGACAAGACCGGCGTTGGGATTTCTGCGGCGTATATCACAAATGAGCTTCAGCTCCGCCTCTGTGTGCTCATTGGGATGATGATGCGGGCGGCGGGAGAAGTTCTTCAGCGATCCGAGGGTGCCGTCATAACGTTTTTTCCAGGAATAGGTTGTCGGCCTGGATACATTGTAACGCCTTGACGCAGCCAAGACGCCATAGCGCTCGGCGTATTTAATTACCGCTTGCCTTCTTCTGAGGAGGAGATCCAGGCCCACTTTCCGGAGCAGGTACCCGTCTATGAGACAAAGGAGGAGTCATAGCAATAAAGGAGCCCCTCGCGGTCAACATCGTCGAGATCACCGAGGCCTGTTTCCGGGAGGGTGCAAAGTCTGTTCTGAGCCGAAAGTACAACCGGCTCACCGCCATGGTCGCCGGGGTGCTGCTGGCCGTGCTGGTCGTTCTGTATCTGGTCGTCCGCATGACCGATGGGAACACCGCCATTCTGGGAGGCGAGGTGATTCTCTACGCCGCCGTTCTCATCTGGCTCCGGGTCATGCTGCCCCGCACAGAGGAAAAACGGGCCTATCGCGCCCTGGCCCGGGACGGTCTTCCCCGACGGGAGAGCTTCTTCTGCGAAGATCACCTTGTCGTGCGCACCGGCACAGGGGAGGAGACGGAAATTCCATACAACGACATCGTCTCCCTGCGGGAGACACCTCATCTGCTGATTTTGACCTGTACCAACGGCTCCGAGGTACTGTTGGACAGGGCGGGCTTCTCCACAGGCTCCCCGGCGGAGGTCTGCCAGCTGACCAGATGAGAGTGGATCCGGGCAGGCTAACTGCCTCAGTCAGGAATCATCTCATAAACAAAAACAGCTCGCTCTGAGCTGCTTTTCTGTGTTCAAGTATTTTAGTTTGACATATTGCACATCCGAGAAAACGTCGTCGCCCTCTTGGAGCATCGGTCGTCAGATGGGATATGGCAAAATGAGACAGAGCCGATATAAATATCAGGGGTCTGTCTCATTTGTCCCAGCTTCAGACTGCTCCAACATTTGTTTTGCCAACTCCTGAAACAGCGTTCTGCTTGTAAGGGGATGCGGATCACTTTATATTAGCTTTTATGTTGAAATCCCAGCAGCGACAATACCACAAACCGATAAGCTGGAATTTATCCTGGCTGGTCACAGCTCAGGCAACGGTTTATTTTTAAATCGATGGAAACGCCACAGAAAGGGCATAACTATAGTGGCTCTTCATCGTTTCGATTCATCATAAAACCCTTCCCTATGATCCCTTCTTTTCCCACAATAAACACAGAAACGCACATCAGCAGAATTCCTGTGTCCACAACAGCAGCAAACCCATTCCCTGTATAAGCCATGAACAGAATTTATGAGGTTGCCGTCTTTATCATATTCTGTGATAAGGAATGTTGTGGCGTTTTCTTTCTCGCACATTTCACCCTTCGCATCAAAATAACAGATATTTGACTTTGCAACGACTTTGCTTTCCCTTTTTCTCCCACAATTAGAGCAGAACGTCGAAATAGAAGAAGTGGCTCCACAGGCAGGGCATATCCACTCTTTATCTTTTTTGGGAAGCGGCCTCTCTTCAGGCCGTGACGGTTTCATTTTCGGCAGCGACTTTTTCTCCGATTCAGATATTCTGAACGTCACATATAGGCAACAGGTGACATCAAGCGGAGGATATGGAACGCGGATACTGACCTTTTCGTTCCACCTGGCAAAGCCCATCGTTCGGGGCAGATCCTGCGCAGGAGGTCCGAACTGATGCCGGTCCATCTCACAAGCATATTCCTCATAGGTGCATCCGTTTGCGAACATATCATCTATTCGTAAACAGGCACCAAACGCCAGAGCATACGCCTCTTTCAGTTTCATCCTTTTCGACTCTTTTTTGCTGTATACAGGGCGTAGATGACCTCTGCTGAAAAATGCACTTTGCATCGTCTGTTCAATTTCTACTTTGATTTCTCTCCCGTGCATTGGCCCATTCCCCTCCATATTTCATCTACAGATTCGTTCATATACTGTCATTCGCAGAGGTCTGACTCTGTTGCTTGTCCGTTTTAGCGTCTTTTCTTCCGACACAGCTTTTTCTTTTTCCCGTTCTGTGCCCACGGGGCCAGTGCCAAATCATGATTTCCGTGTCCAGTCCCGGGTCAAATTCCGAAAAGATAGACTTAATCTCGGCAATCGAATCGTCCGGGCTTGTCTCATAATTGTACTTTTTTCCAGATTTGTGTAATCGCCACACAGGATGGCGTTGTCCAGCACATAGCCGTCTCCATAGACAGCGTCCAGCAGGGAGGTCCGCGTCTCCGGGGGCGCAGGCCAACCGTCCTCTGCCTGATAATCAGAGGCAAGCAACAGCGTGACCGACTCCCTGTCCTTTGTTTCCGCATTTAAACCGTTTTCATCTCCATCGTCAGACGCTGCCTCATCGGACCACTCCGCCGTATTCGCCGTGATGAAGTCGATCCCCGCCGCTCGCCAGGTCTCCTGGGCCGAGGCGGTGTCTACTGTCCACACATTCGTCGTGCAATGGAGGGAGTGGGCATAGGCAATGAGCTCTTCACTCCCTGTTTTGAAATCGATCCCGCTGTTTTCAAGTGTGGCCGCCTCTGAAATGTTCGTCTTGCTGGCAGCATTGACCACCAGCTGAACCGGTATGTCGCGGGTATAGCTGCGCAGCGCCTGGAGATAGGAATACTGGAAGCTGATGACAATACATTGCTCCTCCATTCCACAGGCACAGATCGTCTCATAGACCGTCCGCACCTCCGCTGTAGAGGCCAGGGTTTTCAGCTCGATCACGGCAACTGCGCCGTATTCCCTGCAAATCTCCAGATACTCCTGGAAGGTCGGGATGGTCAGATCCTGATATTGGTCAACGTTGCTTCCTGCATCGATATGGTACTGCATCAATTCCTCATAGGTAAAGTCGCTCACCTCGCCGCTTCCGTCTGTCATGGCGTCTATGGTGCTGTCATGAAGACAGACCAATACTCCATCAGCGGTCGAGGCGATATCCGTCTCTATTCCCCAGGCGCCCGCCTGTCCCGCCAGCTCGAAGGCAGGCACAGTGTTCTCCGGCGCCTCGGTGTTCAGTCCCCGATGGGCGATGAGTTTGCCGCCAAAGCAGGTCGTCACGGTGCAGGAGATGCGCGCAATATCTCCCCTGCCACAAATCTCCGCCTCTCCGTCGCTCAAAATGGTGATTTCACCCGCTGAGACAGCGGCCACCTCCTCGTCAGAGCAAGACCACTGAAAATCTGTCCACTCCGTTTCCTCCGGAAGAAGCCCCAGTTCGCTGATGGTCAGCACATCCCCCGGCTGGACAAACACGGTCTTCTCCGTCACATTCAGCGGGAGCACCGTCACTGACAGCGATGCAGTCTCCCCGTCGGAAATGCTCGCTGTTATCTGTGCCGTCCCCTCCGCCAGAGCGGTAATCGTTCCGTCATCCGAGACGGAGACCACCTCCGGATTAGAGCTGGCCCATGTGACGGGCACGCTGTCTGGCACCTCGTCCCCGTTCTTATCGGAAACAACAGCTGTGAGCTGCTTCTGCGCCGTCACCATCAGGGTAAGATCTTCCTCTCCGATGGAGATGGCAAACGTCGAGGCCTCCGCCTCCACATCGCTGTCGGTCTGTCTCCCGTCCGCAGCATCCTCCTCTGTCTGCTCATCTGCGGTTCCGATATCCTCCGCTTCCGTGTCGGCAGGGCCGAGAACCAGGACGATTGCAATCAAGCAGAGACAAACTGCGACTACGGCGCAGGGGATAGCATACCACCTTGTCTTTCTCTGCCGCTGTTCCTGGTCAACCTTCGATCGCTCCTCTCTCCCTTGTTCTCCCATCTCTCAACACCTCTGTCTCGAATCAGAAATCCCACTCGCAGATATAGGGGTTATCTCCTCCGTCCTTATCGTCCCATTCTGATGCGTGAATCCCCCAGGATTCCCCGCTGTCGTCCTTATATTCGCCAGATTGGTCAAATGTCAACAGGGTAATATAATCCTGCTCCTTATAGCCGCGATAGTTGTCCGGTTCATTTAGATAGCCCCAGCAGGTGTACTCAAATGGCTCCCCTGTAATCCACTCAAATGTGCCTTCCTGTCGATGGTCAGTCCCGCCGGTCAGGAAGGCCAGCTCTGTACTGTAGGCGCAAGCCAATGTATACACGTAGTCATTTTCTTCGGCGTTGGCAATTGTCACCAAATGCCCGCCCATCTCCTCGCATGCAAGTTCAGCGCTCTCCCAGTCGGTCGTCTCCAGACAGACCATATAATGGTGTCCGTTATATTCCACTGTGCCGGCCGGAAAATCAAACTCGTTCACCTCTGCATTATCCAAGGTGCCTGTGTAATCATACACATTTGTGATCCCCTGCTCCGTTTTACTCTGGCTGCCGACTCCGCTCCCAATAAACGAGCACAGCAGCTCCCCGTTCCCATAGTCTACATCATCATATTTGGATCCCGCCGTGGACAGATAGTCCGCAAGTACATCTGCGCACCAGCTGTTTGTCAGTTCCTCCAGTTCACTCTCTGCCCATTCGTCCCCAGTCTGCGCACTCCACACCAGCTCCAGTGCGTTTTCATCGAGCTGATAGAGATACGCCACAGCCACGCCGTCTCCATATATGGCGACCAGGATCGACTCTCCGACCTGGACAACGTCCGTTCTCCTGCCACTAGAGGCCTCCAGAGCCTCCGGATACAAATCCTCCAGCGACGCCTGCAGGGCGGCTGCTCCATCTTCTATCCCGTAGATTTCCATGCAGAGCCCTGCCTGGTTCTCCCCACTGACCTGAACCAAAAGCATCTCTAATGTCCCGTCATCATTCAGGTCAGCCACGCTGACGGACACCACGCCCATTTCCTCTGTGTTCGTGATATTCCCATTGCTGTCATACGCTATGTATTGTAGCTGTGACTGTAACCCGGCATCACTATAGTAGTCACCGTAGATTTGCACGCACTGCTCCGTGGTCAGCTGCGTCTCCTCAGGTGCCTCCTCAACCGTCGCCTCCGCCATCTGCTCCTCGCTGTCGGCATCAGCTGCGTCAGTGGCAGATGCCGCGTCCCCGTCTTCACTGTCCGTCGCGGCTTCCTCTGATGCGGCTTCCTCGTCCATCTCATCCTCGGTCTGTTGCGCTCCTATTTCAAACGGCAGCGGTTGTCCATACAGATAGAAGCCGCCTACAATTCCGACAACCAGCAGCAGGATAATGCATACCACGATTATCGCTGTACGCAAATGTTTTTTCCGCCTCTTCTTTTTCTGGCAGTCGGAGCAACATGTCTCCCCAGGAGGCACCGGTTTCCCGCACGTCATACAGAAGGCCGTTTTCTGCTGGCTCTCCTGCAATAGGTTGCTACACCATGGGCAGTATGTCATCTGCTTGGACACTGGTTTTCCGCACGAAGGGCACAGCACTTCTTTTTCTATTTTTTCGCCGCATTTCGGACAAAATTTGGCAGAATCCGACACTTCTCTTTTACAGTTTGGGCAGATCATAGTATTTTTTCCTTTCCCGCGCCACGGATGCAAACAGGCAGGCAAGCCGCTTGAGCTTCTTTCTCTTTCACTTCTGCGGCCTGCTCTGCCGTATCCGGCTTCTGTTCAGCCGCCGTCTACAGCTTAAGGCCGCACTCGGAGCAGAATGCGCTGTCCGGCTCCAGCTTGCTTCCGCACCGGGGGCAGACAGCCACTGTCTCTGACGCAATCTGATTCACAATGTCGTTTACCTGTGCGTAATCAGGCACGTTGGCCTGTTTCCCGGAAGACGTCTCCTGTTTCTGAGCAGTCTCCTCGCCTGCATCCGCTGCCCCCGTAAGGGGCTGTACCTGCGTAGATTCCCCGCCGATCACTTTCGTGCCACAAACGGGGCAAAACACGTCCCCCTCAGACACGGGGCTCTCGCACTTGGGGCACTTGCGCGGCAGGGCAGGCGGCTGTTCCTCCGCCTTCTGCCCAAGGACAGGTTCGCTGCAGACAGAGCAAAACCTGGCTCCGTCCACCAACGAAGCGCCGCATCTCGCACACTTTTGCAGCTGCGGCGTTTTGGCCGGTGTATCGCTGACCACGCGTTTACCGCATTTTAAGCAGAACAGGGTTCCTGCAGGCAAAAGCTCCCTGCACTTCGGGTTCGGGCAAACCACTACATCTTCCGACAAAACCCGATTACCGCATTTATCGCAATAGGCGATACTTTTTGATATAATTTCCCCGCAAAATGGGCACTTTTTCAGCCCTCGCAAATCCAGGATTTCATTCTCCAGCTCCCGGTTTTGCGCCTGCATATCAGCCACTGCGCTGACCAGTGTTCTTAATGTCGGTTCTGCGTCTTCCATATGCAATTGACAGTACTTCTCGCCAATTTCCTGCATGAGATGTCTTATTTTCTCGTTGTTCTCCGAGATCATCCCGTTGTATTTGGATATATTGGCATACCCCTTTCCCGTTTCAATCGCATCCCGTCCTGTGTCGGAAATTTTCTTTCCAAATCTGTCGAAAATACCCATTTGTCTTTCTCTCCTGTTCTAAAAATTGTCGGCAGCCATCTCAGAATTCTGCCCCGAGATATTCGATCCCACCTGCGTCCGTCTCCGGAACGGTGTCCTTCAGGCAGCGCAGGTCGTTCTGCTATGATTGTAAACATGGCATGGGAAAACTCCCCCCTTCTGCTTCCGCTTAATCCCGCAAAATGTAAATGGTGAGGCAGCAGTCCCACAGCCGCGCGCAGTCGGTGTCAGCCCACGTCGGAAATGGTATACTCCCATGTTTCCAGGTTTATCCGGGCTTCATAATAGCCATCGTTCAGGGACACGAGCGCCGTATTGCCCGATATCGTGACATTGGACGCCCAATAGTATTCGGTGCCAAAGCTGTTTATCGTGCAGAGCGTCGTCCCGTCATAGGACACGGCGTAAAAGTCCGGACCGTAATACCCTGCCAGACAGATGCAGTCCTCCGCAAACGCCGACGCTCCAGAGCCCCCAAAATCGCTGTTCCTCCACAGGATCTCACCCGTTGCCGCATCCATGGCGACAACGGTGCCGCTCTCCACAAAGTAGTAGCATCCGTCTCTCAGCCCGATCTCACTGATTGCGCCGAGCTCCGTTGCGGGATAGGAGCCGGTCTCATAGGACCAGACCAGGTTTCCGTCGGAATCATAGGCGCAGATATTGCCGAATTCATAGTCGTTTGCGTACGACGTGTCGAGCACGATCTCGCTGACATCCGCATTGCCCGATGTTTCAGCCTCGCTGTCGCCTTCAGCCTCGCCATCGCCGTGGCTGTCCAGCAGGCTATTCCCGCGCGTCAGTTTCTCTTCAAACGTGAATGTGCCGGATTCATAATCGCTGGCTGTTGTGTTGATGACAAGTCTGAATTCCAACTCCGTGTCGGCGTCACCGGAGGTCGTTCCGCTGAATCCATAGTAGTCTCCATAGCCGCCGAAGTTGTCATAGCTAAATACGAACTCCGTCTCTGTCGAGGCAAATTTGAGGCCATATTTCGCAAAAAACTCTCTTTTAATTGCTCCTGGAGTCCAGTCCCACTCCTCCAAGTCTGTATAATAATAATATTGTTTGAGGTCGGTCACCTCCGGTTCATAATACATGGTTATCTTGGTGGGGAACGGGGCAGGATCCTCGTTGTCAAATTCTTCGTAGGCAAAACCGGTATCCACGCTGCTGCCCACGTCACCGTTTTCCAAACTGCACACATACTGTAGGGTTTCGTTCTGGTATTCCAGCACCCAGGTCGCTCCGTATCCGCCGTCCCCGAGAACCCCCTGCATATAGTACTCGCATACAAGGTAATACCCGTTCTCTGTCTGCGCCGCATTAACTGTTGCCAGAATCTGATTGTTCTCTGTCTCCGTCAGCGACACATATGTAAGTGGATAGACATAAGTGTCGTCATATACATCGGCGCTGGTGCCGTATGGATCAAACCACATATAGGTCGCCAGATACGCAGCCTGCGTATCCGCTTCGTAAACCTCCATCAGCACCTTATAATATGTATATCCGCCATATTCCCATTTTTCCGTGCGACAGACTTGCAGCTCCAGGCTTCCGTCCGCGTCCAGATCCAGGATGGTTGCGGAGAGGATACCTGTCGGGTTGAGCCAACTGGGAACCACATAGTTCGATACCGTTCCGCTCTGTCCGGACGCAAAGATTCCATAGGTTTCAATCAGCTCATTCAATTTTGCCCGCAGCACCTTTTCGTTCGAGGATGAGGTCATGGTGATCTCTCCCACGTCCACATCCTCCCGCAGATCCACAGAAACCGTCAGCTCCACTGCATCATAGCCGTCCATTTCGATTTGGACGGTATAGGTTCCTGGGGAAACCTCTGCCTCAAATGCGCCGTCTTCATCTGTGGTCAGTTCTTCTACTACGGTATCCCCATCCAGAACCGTGACGGACGCACCGCCGATGGCTGTCGAGCTGTCGGATGCGGACACGATGGTGCCGGATAGGGTTCCGGTCTTTACGGTGCCAAAGTCTGTGTAAAGTGTCAGCGTATCGTATCCGTTTTTATCAGTGATATATGCATAGAATAAAAACTTTTTTGTATCATCCTGATTGTCAATTAATGTAACTTTATATGCTTTTCCACTGTCAAGATGAAAAGAAAGTATTCCATCCACACCAGGTTCGTAGACAATGGCAGTATTTTCTGAGAGTGTTTCCTCCGAAAGGATTACCTCGACAGAAGCATAATACTCCGCATAACTGTCTCCATTTGTATCATACAAAGTTAGATTGAAATCTGCATCAAGAGTATAGGTTTCTGCAATTCCAACCTGATAAAACGCCCACGAAATACATTCTTTCTGTTGATCAGAAAGGGACATATGCTCAGCTGCCAGTTCTACCAGCTGGCACACATGATTATAATCGCAGTCAGTGGGAAACATGAGCATAGCTCGATACCACAGTTCTGCCAACTCATCCACTGATAAGGAACCATATGTTTGGCCTATGCCAATTTTACTGTCTTTTCCTCGCCACATAAGGTAAGCAGCATGAGAAATAATTGTGGATTCGTTGTATTCATGTTCGGAATCTTCTTCACCATCCCAATATTCTGCATTTCCCGAAGCAGTAGGTTCCGCCATATCACGATACACGTTAATATTATCTCCTGTAATACTCCAATCTGGTTCGTCCCACCCTTCTATTTCGCACTCAACCAAACAGCCATATATATCAGCGAAGCCTTCTGCAATTGCACTCCTGTAGTTGGATGTCAAAGTAATATGCGAATACATAATATAATGGGCATACTCATGAGCGTACGCATCAATATCCGAAGTCCCAGTAACTAACCCAGCGCTGATATAACCAAATGTAGTTCCATCTACTGTGACCACACCACCTACAGCGTTCATTCCACTGTCGAAGCCATCCCTGTAATTCGCATAAATGGTGTACAAGCTATTAATTCCCCAGTTTTCATACGTATCATAAATCTTTGACAGAGTATCTAGGTAATTTATAGCATCATCCGAAAAAATGGCAGCTCCCTCGCTATTTGTCTCGGTCGAAGAAACCTGCTCTCCAAGTATAGCTTTTGTAGAATCTTCTGCGTCCGAAGAATCACCGCCTCTTCCATTTCCGCTCCAACCAACGGTTTTCTGACTTGTTGTTCCATCTAAATCAAGAATGCTAATTTTACGTTCCGAGTCATAAAGAAAATATGTACCTTCATTTTCATCACTCACGGAGGCATTCACTGTGACTGTTCCAGACGAATTTGTCCCTGTAATAGATGCACTAGACAGAGTTTCGCAAGCCACCAGCACCTCCCCGTCGTTGGCATCCAAGACGACCGTGTACAACTCCTCGTCGAGCGAGGCGGACAGTTCGTATGCCAGGTGCGTCTCCTCGTCATACAGGTCATAGATGACCAGCGCATCATCGGAGGCCTCCTCCAGAGAGACCTCGCCGCTCAATTCCAGCTCCTCCTCCGCATAGGCCGAAAGGCTTTTCTCCAGCTCCGTCTGTGTGACAGAGGGCGTAAAGTTCAAATCTGCATCCACGTCCGCCACATTCCCGACCAGAGTGAACGCTTCACCGTTTTCATCGGCCAGCACGACGACCGCTCTGCCATACACAGGGTATCCCCGGTAATACTGCTGTAGACGGTAATAGGAGTCTCCGTATGCCTCTGCGGTACTCAGCGGTTCCAGCTCCTCCATGGCATTTTGCAACCCTAGCGATTCCGCAGCGTCCTGAGCCGCCAGAATCGCTGAGTCCTCATCCGTCACCGCCCTGTCGGTAAACTTGTCGGTCAAAATCAGCAGATTGTCGTAGGCGGATTCCTCTCCAGCGTTCGACTGCCAATGTTCCCAAACGATAAATCCGGTTCCCACCACAAGCACCAGGCACAATACAATAGCCAGGGCGACTTTCCAGATCCTATGACCTCCCCCCGACGATTTCTTCAGTTTTCTTCCACACACCCCACAGTATTGAGCGCCCTTCGGCGCAAGCGTTCCACATTTGGGGCAGACCCTGCCCTCAAGCTTGAATCCGCATTTGCCGCAAAATTTCGCAGTCTCCGGCTGCTCTGTTCTACAGTTGGGGCACTTCATATGCTTCCTCCATCCCTCATGTAAGCATATACACAAAGCCGTCCACGCGCTTTTCCCTGCACGCATCCATTGCCTTCTGCTATTTGACCAAACCTGCCCTCTCTGCTAAAAAGCAACGAGATCTATGCACCGTTTGCGTGCAGACCCATCGTATACTGACTGGCTATTGTGGAAAAACAGTGAGACAGTTCAACTGGCTGCTGGCAAGCAAGTCATCGGAACTCCTTACCATTCAAAACATACATCCATGGGTTTCTGCCATCATCCCGTAAGCCGGGGCCACAATTATTACAAAACATTGCTTCTGGCTCAGCCGGCGTACCGCACCACGTACAAACGCGGAACAATCTGGAGCCACATATATAGCAAAACCTGCAGTGGTCCTTTATTTCATTTTTGCAATTTGGGCATTTCATTATGTGGCGCCCATCCTGATTTGGTCTTTCACTCATCCGTTCCCACTCCAATCTCCTGTATATTTCACATACGCAGACGAATAGCCGACGGCCTGCACCTCCGCCAAAGCAGCCTTGGCCTCTGCTTCGGTATCATACCGCCCGGCTGTGACGACATAGTATGCCTCGCTGTTCAGCCCCTCCCAGTTGGTGGTCAGGCAAACCTGCGCATCGAAGCCCTGCTCGCGCAGTTGCTCGGCTACGCTCTGCGCATCGGCGCTCTTCTTTGTGGCCGCGCACCAGACTCCATAAAACGGCTGCTGTTCGGCGCTTGCAGCGGCGGTCAAGCATTCATTGTTGGATGCGATATCAATAGAAGCCCACTCCGACTCGCTGCCCGCATAATAGACATCTGTCAAACTGCTACATCCATAGAAAGCGGCATAGCTGATTGTTGTCACGCCGCTTCCGATCACAACGCTTGTCAGACTGATGCAATTGTAGAATACCTGGTCGTCTATACTGGTCACACTGTCGGGAATAATCACTTCGACCAGACTTGTGCAGCCAAAAAACGCCTGACTGTGAAGGATAGTCACACTGGTCGGAATGGAGATGCTGGCTAGGCTAGTACACTCATAAAAGGCACAGATTCCAATGGAAGTGACGCCATCCTCCACAACGACTGAGGTGATCTGGTCTTTATAATCGTACCATGGAATCTCCTCATAGGTGATCGCCGTCATTGTGTACGCCGAATTCGTTTCCCTGGAAGGATTCCACCCCCACATCTCTCCTGTGCCGGAAATGGTCAGCACGCCGCTGGAGCTATAGGTCCATGTCAGGTCATCGCCGCAAGTACCATGGGCAACGTCCGACAGGTCGGTCTCTTCAATTTCAGTTAGATCGTCGGTGTTGCTGTTCTGCTCCGCACAATATTCCCATTCACAGATAAAACTACCGTTTACCTCATCGCTAATAGAATTCACATCATCCCATTGACCCGGTAATACGTTATAGGTACTTCCATTCCTTGTCCCGCAACAAATTACACCGTAATCTTGACCTGTGGAGTAGTCATCTGGCTCTCCGCTTCCCCAATTTGTATAGGTGACTGTTTCTCCGGTTATCCAGGTAGACCAGTTCCCTTCTTCATCAGAATCTGATATTCCAATCCAAATGTCAACATTTCCTGCCAGTGCAGAGATATAATTGTAAACCGCATTCTGCTCTTCTTCAGAAGTAATCGTCACAAGATGCCCACCAAGAGACTCGCAATACGCATTGGCGTCTTCCCATTCCAGGCTATAATCAGCAAAATAATAGTAGGAATGCCCGTTGTATATCAATGCATCGTCAGGGATATATTGATAAAGCAAATCATCGTTCGTGGCGGACAGGTCGGAAAACACGATCTCCGTCAGTTCATTGATATGACTGTTCCATTCCGATTCTGTGACATCTCTGGACATCACTCCGGCGTCCGCAATATAAAAGTGGCCGTCCAGGACATCGTCCGTGTCTGGCTCCGAGCCAGATTCGTAAAATATGCGCCCCATTTCGTACGTCAGCGTCAACTGGTCGGTCACATCGTCGGTCACATCATAGAACTCATAGGAGATCCAGTCAGAATCGCCGTTTGCAACGATGACCAGGTTATTTTTTTCGGCAGAATAATACGCTCCCTCCCAGTAAACGTTTTCACAGCTTCCGATGAAAAATACATCGCCATTGTAGCTGTAGACATAATATGTCCCATCAACACCTACGTCTGAGGAATAGCAGTGCAGCAGAAGCTCGCTGATCCCGTCTCCGGTCACATCGTAGATGGCATATTGAATGCCGCTCACCTCGCCGACTCTATCTGCGTATTCCCCGTTGTCCAGGAACTGCTGATAGGCTGCCCTGGCGCTCTCGTCTGAGAGCAGCGCAGACAGGCTGATCAGAATGGCGTTTTCCTCGCCCGCCTCAATTGTCACCTCGTCTGATACGGTCCGGTAGCCCTCCATCTCGATCTGGACGGTATAGGTCCCCAAGTAGAGCTTTATCTCAAATGCGCCGGTCTCGTCCGTGGTCGCCTCTGCGACCGTCCCGTCTGCGTCGGTCACGGTTATCGTCGCGCCGACGATGGGCACGCTGCTGTCTGCTGCGTCGATCACCGTGCCGGAGCAGATGCCCTTCAGCGCATCCTGCCCCTCCACCGTCAGCGTGACCAGGGTTTCATCGCCGCCGCAATAGATGCGAACCTCCGCTGGGTCATCGTCCTCTACGCCAAGGATGGCCTCCTTAAACTCTCTGTCGTTCGAACCCCATTGGGATTGGGCAAAGGTAAGGGACTCCTCCACTGTGTTTCCGTACAACAGCATATCCACAAAAGCGTCCTGCATCAGGAAATTGTACGTTGTGCTGACCGTTTCCGTGGGGGCAAGGACGGCCTTTGCACCGCAGTCTGCAAAGGCGGATACCAATGTGTCGTTGAGATAGCCATCGCAGCAGCCGATCCAAACGATTGCGTCCTCCAGCCCGTCATCTGCGTAATAATCGGAAAAGAATTCCGGCAGCAGAAGAAAATGAAACTGGTCGTCCTCGAGCAGTAAAAGCACAGTGCGATTGCTCTGAATATCTTCCAATATCGCACGTTCCTCTTCTGTGACGGTAGCGCCAATGCTGTAACGGATTTTTTGTAAGGTGTCAGACGTTTCCTGGAGTACAACAGCCGGATTATTGTTATAAATGATGCCGTGCTCCTGTATCACCACCAGATCGTAGCCGGAAAGCCCAGTCCGATAAAAGGCAACGGTTCCCTCCTCCACCAGGGTCGTTTCCAGATATGCTTCATTCCAACTGGATTGCAACGATTGCATCAACCCCAGATAGTCATCGAATCCTTCCCCCAAATCACATACAATCAGCGCTGAGAGGTCGTCCGCATAGGGAGAGCCCTCCATCGCAAAGGTCGGAACAGACGGCCAGGGGTCAATGTCCGCTGTGCCGCCTTCGACGTAGCTTATGGAGGTATTGTAGGTGCTTTCGCCCACGCCGCTGGTTCCCTCCGCAAATTCCTCCAGCATCACGCCGCCATAGGCGCCGTCCGCATAGGAATAATAGACGAGCGGGTAGGCCTCGTCGTACCCCACGGAGTCGGCCAGCACCTTGCCCTCGTCCGCCAGGTCGTCCAGGGCGGCGAGTACCTGCCCCGCCTTTTCCGCCGTGGTCAGGTCGTCGTAGCCGTCCGCAGTGGTGACGGCGAGCAGCGCCTCGTTCACCTCCGCATAATTTTCGGCAGCCTGCACAAGCTGTGCATCATCGCTCCAGACGAATTTCCACGCTACGCTGAAGCCACCCACCACAAGCACCAGGCACAATACAGTAACCAGGGCGACTTTCCAGATCCTATGACCTCTCCCCGACGATTTCTTCAGTTTTCTTCCACACACCCCACAGTATTGAGCGCCCTTTGGCACAAGCGTTCCGCATTTGGGGCAGACCCTGCCCTCAAGATTGAATCCGCATTTCCTGCAAAATTGAGCGGTCTTCGGATTCTCTGTTCCACAGTTGGGGCACTTCATATGCTTCCTCCTGCCCCCGATAAAAGGGCTCTATAGTGTTCCTCTAATCTCGCCCTTGCCTGCTTTCGGGAGCCTTGCTTTTGGGCGTCTTTTTTGGGGGAATGGTCTTTAGTAGCTGTAAGTAACGCTGGGCTCCATGGTGTTCAGCACCCAGCACCAATCAGCATCACGGCCAACCAGCGTTCGCTCTCCGTCATCATAGGAATACAGATCCCCATCGCTTATATACAGGACGGTGCCATCTGCACAGCGAAGGTAAAAACTCACATCGTCCGCTATAATCGCCTTCTCGCCTTTTGCATCAAATATGGTCAGCTCATAACCATAGCTGGTGTAGTCGGTATAGGCCAAAACGGTCTCATCCTCGTAAATACAAATTTCATTCTCAAGAATGTCCCGGGCCACCAGTTCGTCTTCCCCGCCAACGCATTTATAGAGATCGATGTAATATCCAGAGTTGCTCGAATAGCCGCCGCACTCATAATAAATTCCGGAATCGTCATACATCAGCACATATGCGTCATCGCTGACGAAAGTAAACTCGCCCAACGTGTTGTTGCTGATTTCAGCAAAATAAATGTCTTCATCGCTGGTCATATATACACCCGAGCCAATCACAAGCAGAGAGATATATCCGGAATCATAATAGGCGTCATCCATGTCCTCTGCGGCACTTGCCGACACCTGAGCCGGTGTTGTGGTTCCATAACACAGCAGATAGTTCTCCGCCGAGTAATCAATAGCGAACAGGGCCGTCACATCGCTTATTGAGTAAACGCTTGTCATGCTGACTGTTTCCGTGACCATATCTGCTGTGTTGTACAAAACGGCGCCATTGCAGTACTTTGTCGAGAGCACATTTTCAGCGACAGCAGTCAGTTTGCCGTCTGCATAACAGTAGAGCGTTTTAAGCGCATAATCGTTTTCGCTGTTCTGGAGCGTTTCCCGGATGTAAATCCGGTCTGCCGCCTCTTCGTATGCACTGTATGCAGCGTAATAAGCATCCTCGTCAACCTCCGTTCCATCCTCTTCCTTGGAAAAACAAAATTCAAGCCACTCATTATCATAACCCTGACCGTATTCATCACACATTTCCTGAAGTTCTTTCTTGATTGTTTCTGTGACAACAAAATACCCATCAGAATTTTCACTGTCCAGATACTTTTCAGTAAACTCCTGCGCGAGAGTATAGCTGGAAGAAGTCTTGTTTTTTATTGCCGTATGGAAAAAATACACTGTTTTGCTGCAGGACGTGTAGATTTCATCATAGTCGTCCTCATTATCTGAAACGGAAAGTTGGTTATAAGAATAGGTAGGAATCAGGTAATCATCCTTATCCGGTTCTGTAACGCCTTCGTCATGGGACGCATATGTATCATCAACGTAATCGTAGAGGGAAAGCGTCTCTCCGCTTTCGGCTGTGAAATATACTGTCCCGTCGTCGAGTTCCAGTATGTTGACATTCTTCCCAATCTGCTCAGAGTCCTTGTCAAAGCCGACCACATACAGCATTGCGTTGTAGTCGCTATCCGTTTTTGTATAATAAATATTGTCAAAGTCCTCTGCGATGTAAAGGCCCGCATAGTTGGATGCCAGCTTCACCTTACTGTCCGGATCGGTAACATCCACGCCATATAACGTGTATCCTTCGTCATAAGTCCCGGTCGTATACACGACGCGTTCTGTACCTTCCGTATAAAACTCGTTGACCGATTTCGCCAGCTGTGTCACGTCGCTGCCATCGTAATAATACAGCGTATCGTCGCCATTTTTGTAAATCACGGTTTCGTCATCGATGCACTGGAACCCAAGAGCCACATTCGACGCAATGGTCACGATATAGTCATCATTCTTGCTGGAGTCCGATTTCAGTTTCCCGTACTCGGCTCTGCACAGCGTTCCGGTCCTGTTCGAAGAGTCATACTTCGTGTAGTAGTATACATATTTTCCGTCCGGGCTGAATGACAACAGGCTCGAATATGTATATTCAGACCTGCTGGAAGCGATCTCAATAATATCTCCTTTGCTCAGATCGGTAATCAGCTCGTAGTCTCCGTCTGACAGGTACACATAGGCGTTGCTGCTATTTCCGATCACGGAAAAAAGCGCCCGCACCCCGAAAACAACAGCGACAATAACTGCCACCGCTGCCACTGCCGCCACCGCTATGCCGATCTGCCTGACAGGAAGCGGGTTATGGGTATGCTTAGGCGGGACCGGTTTGTCATTGGGCCGGCGCACATTAGACTGGTACGCAGAGAGATCACATCCACAAACAGGGCAGAACCGGCTGCCGTCAGGAATCTGATGACCACATTTAGGACAATACATTTTTCTTCCTCCTCATAGATAGATAGCCTGGTTGAATGATTTCATTTCTCTTTTGTTTTCTTGCGCATGCCCTTCTCTTCTGCCTCTTTCCGTTTAATTTCACGGAATATCTTTTCTCCATCCGCACCTGCAAGTTTGACCAAATCCCTTCTCAACGCTGCGTCTCGCCTCTCTAGGCTGAGGCGGTCAAGATAGCGAAGAATGGCGATGCTGGCGACAATGCTTCCTGCACACATGACGATGAACAGAACGCCCTGTAAAACAGGAGACAACATGGAGTAGATGAAAAAATATAAAACCAGAGCCACAACAAAAATTGTTTTTCCGCTTTATATGAAACAGAAACGGTCATATGTTATTATGCCCGTAGCTAGCCCAAAATTCTGTTCTCTGTTATTGATGTACTCTATTTTTGCCTGATTATATTATGCGGAACCGCCGCAGAGCGTTTGCTCTGCGGCGGCTGCCGTTTCAGACAGATGTGCCTTACTGCTGCTGTTGCTGTTGCTGCTGGGCGATCTCGATCTGCTTTTCCAGCCGCTTGCCCCGGTTGATGGCGCAGAGGATGCCCTTGATGGATGCCATGGAGATGTTGTGGTCCAGGCCCACCCCGAACACGTCGTGTCCGTCCTTGGTGCGCAGCTGGATATAGGCCACGGCCATAGAGTCGGAGCCCTGGCTGATGGCGTGCTCCTTGTAGTCGATGAACTGGTAGCGGTCCATCCGCTCCCCGTGGATGGCGTTGAAGAAGGCGTCGATGGGGCCGTTGCCCTCGCCGGTGACTTCAAAGATGGTGTCCTTGTGCTGGAGCTTGCCGTAGAAGTGGGAGTGGGCCACCCCGTCCTGCACGTCCGCCCCCAGGCGGTTGCTGATGAGGCGATAGGGGCCGTTGACCTTGAGATACTCGTCCTCGAACAGGCGGTAGATGACCTCCGGCTTCAGTTCCACGCCCTCCCGGTCGGACTCCCGCTGAACGATGGCGCCGAACTCCGGGTGCATGGCCTTGGGCATATCGAAGCCGAACTTGTGGTTCATGATAAAGGCCGCGCCGCCCTTGCCGGACTGGGAGTTGATGCGCACCGGCTCGTAGGAGCGCCCCAGATCCTCCGGGTCGATGGGGAGATAGGGCACCATCCACTTGTCCGTCCCCGTCTCCGCCATATAGTTGAAGCCCTTGTTGATGGCGTCCTGGTGGCTGCCGGAAAAGGCGGTGAACACCAGATCGCCGGCGTAGGGCTGCCGCTCAGGCACCTTCATCCTGGTGCAGCGCTCATACATCTCGATGATGCGCTCCATCTGACCCAGCTCCAGCTCCGGGTCGACCCCCTGGACATACATATTCATGGCCACGGTGATCATGTCCACGTTGCCCGTGCGCTCGCCGTTGCCAAAGAGACAGGCCTCCACCCGCTCGGCCCCGGCCAGCAGTCCGGCCTCGGTGGTGGCCACGCCGCAGCCCCGGTCGTTGTGGGGGTGCAGGGAGATGATCGCCCGCTCCCGCCCGGGGAGGTTGCGGATGAAGTATTCCAGCTCGTCGGCAAACTGGTTGGGCATACAGTTTTCCACCGTGGTGGGCAGGTTCAGGATCACCTTATGGTCGGCGTCGGCGTGGAGGTGATCCAGCACGGCGGCGCAGATCTCCACTGCCGCATCCATCTCTGTGCCCATGAAGGACTCCGGGGAGTACTCGTACCGCAGATCCATGCCGGAGGCGATGACGGGCTGGGCCATTTCGTAAATCAAATCGGCAGCGTCGGTGGCGATCTGCTTCACCCCCGCCACGTCGGTGCGGAACACCACCTCGCGCTGGAGGGTGGAGGTGGAGTTGTAGAAGTGGAAAATGACGTGCTTCGCCCCCTGAATGGCCTCAAAGGTCTTTTTGATGAGGTGGGGCCGGGCCTGTACCAGGACCTGTATGGTCACGTCGTCGGGGATGTGGCCCCCCTCGATCAGCTCCCGGCAGATGTCGTAGTCGGTGTCGGAGGCGGAGGGGAAGCCGATCTCCACCTCTTTCACGCCGATCTCGTCCACCAGCATATGGAACATCTCCAGCTTCTCGTCCATATTCATGGGGTCGATGAGGGCCTGGTTGCCGTCGCGCAGATCCACCGAGCACCAGATGGGCGCTTTGGTGATGGTGTTGTCCGGCCAGGTGCGATTTTCGATGGGCTGGGGGACGAAGGGAATGTACTTTTCGTAGCCTTTCATATGGAAATTCCTCCTGCTGCTCCGGACAGGGGCAATAAAAACACCCCTGACCAGGCGAATTGGTCAGGGGTGTAAAAATACACGGTACCACCCTGCTTCAGCGGCCGCTCACACGACCGCCCTCTGGGACCTCTGACAAGGTCTGGGCCGGTAACGGGGCCAGCCGGACGCCCCTACTGCCCCAACCGGGGGTTCAGGCCGCCAACTCCGGGAACAGTCATCCATCGGAAGCCGCATACCGGTTCGCAGCAGCCACCGGCTCTCTGAAATGGGGGATTCCGATCTTTCTTCCCTTCAGCGTTGTTCGCATTGAAGCTATTCTACCGGGCTTTTCCCCGTTTGTCAAGACCCTTTTCTCAAGGCGGACGCACTTCCCTCCCGGCTCAGGCGGCGGTAAACGGTGAAGTACATGGTCAAAAAGCACGCCAGGCCGCCGATGAAGTTGGAGACAGGCTCCGCCAGGAACACGCCGTCCGCCCCCAGTCCGGCGATCAGCGGCAGCAGGAAGGTCAGCGGGATGACAATGAACACTTTCCGAAGGAGGGAGAAGAACACCGCCTGCCGGGAGCGGCCCAGGGCCTGGAACACGCACTGTCCGGTGAACTGGAAGGCCATCATAAAATAGCCGAAGAAATAGAGGTGCATGGAGTGAACCGCCACAGGCAGCAGCGTTTCATCCCGGTTGAACACCTGAACCATCTGGGGGGCGAAGGCCATGACCAGCAGCCAGGCCGCGGCGGTATAAGCCAGCAGCGCCACGCCGGTGATGCGGATGGCCGTCCGCACCCGGTCATACTTCCGCGCCCCGTAATTGTAGCTGATGATGGGCTGTGCGCCGTTGCTGATGCCGAAGGTCACCATCTGGACGACCTCACGGACAGAGTTGATGATGGTCATGGCGGCGATATACAGGTCCCCGCCGTACCAGGACAGATTCACGTTGCAGACGATCTGCACGGCGCTGTTGGTGATGGACATGATGAACCCGGAGAGGCCCAGGGACAAAATCCGCCCCACCCGCGGGATGAGCCCGCCGCCCCGCTCCCGCCAGAGCCGGCGGACATCCGGATGGAGCCTGACCAGGGTTCGCTTTCCCGTCAGGAAGGAGAATGTCCACAGGGCGGAGAGGCCCTGGGAGATCACGGTGGCCAGGGCCGCCCCCTGCACCCCCATCTCCAGCCGAAAGATAAAAACGGGGTCTAAAATCAGGTTGCACACCGCCCCGATGGTGACGGTGAGCATTCCGACGCCGGAGAAGCCCTGGGCGTTGATAAAGGAGTTCAGTCCCAGGCTGAGCATGTCGAACACCGTCCCCAGGAGATAGACGGAAATGTACGCGTCCGCATAGCCGAAGGTGGCCTCGCTGGCCCCCAGGAGGTAGAGCAGCGGCTCCCGGACCGCCAGGCCCACGCCGCTCAGCAGCAGTCCCAGCCCTGCCAGAAGTGCGAAGGAGGTGTCCAGAATACGCCCCGCCTCCGCCTCGTCTCCGGCGCCCCGCTGGATGGAGAACAGAGGCGCCCCGCCGCTGCCCACCAGATTGGCAAAGGCGATGACGATGGTGCAGATGGGAAAGGCCACCCCCAGGCCGGTCAGTGCGTTGGTGGCATCCTCCGGCAGCAGGCCGATATAAATCCGGTCGACAATGTTATACAGGACGTTGATGAGTTGCGCCAGGGTCATGGGCGCGGCGATGTGGAGGATGTGGCGGCCGATGCTGCCCTGGGAGAAATCTCTCTCCGTGTTGCTTCCTGTCCCTTTGCCTGTTCTGTTCATGGTTCGCTTTCTTTCCGCTTCGTTTTCCCCGCTGAGGGTGGTGTGACCTATTTTAGCCCCGTTTTGGTTCCCCTGCAAGGGGGATTTTACTCCCCCTGCCGTCCTATCGTCAGCCATAGCCCTAAAAGCAGCAGGGCGGGATTGCCCAGCCAGGCCAGCCACAGCCCCGCCCCAACGGCTCCCCCACAGGCCAGATCCGCCACTATCCGGGCCGCCAGCCAGCCCGTCCGGCCCGGGAGCAACCGCCCCAGGGCCAGCCGGATCGCCTGTCCCCCGTCCAGGGGCGGGATCGGCAGCAGGTTAAAGCAGGCCAAAATGACGTTCACCCCGACAAAGAGCTGCCACATCTCCCCGGGGAGCCGGCTGCACCCCAGGGCCAGCAGCAGATTCACCCCCGGCCCCGCCAGGGTCAGTGCCAGCTCCCCCGGCCAGGAGCAGCCCCGGCCAATGCGCAGCTCCGCGCCCATGGCGCTGAGGGTCAGTGCCTCCACCGGAAGCCTCATGGCCCGGGCTGCCAGCAGGTGTCCCAGCTCGTGGCACAATGCGGCGGCAAAAAACAGGAGGGACAGCCCGTATCCCTCCTCCGTCATCACCAGCAGCGCCAGCACCACCCAAAAGCCGGGAGTGGCCCGAACAGCGAGCCGCTGTCCTGTCCTAGGCCGTGCCGCCGTCCTCAAGCTGCGCCTCCGGCAGCACGTCCGCCTCATCCATCTCCTCTGTCTCCCCGGCGTCCTTCGGCAGAAACACCGTCTCGCACCAGTTGCCCACTGCCACGGCCACGCCCTCGCCCCGGCTCAGATCCTCTCCCAGCTGGGCAAAGGCCTCCCGCAAGTCGGCAGTCCCGGTGAGCAGACGGTCCAGCGTATCCGCCCAGACCGTCGCCTGCTCCGGCAACGCCTGGCGCACGCCCATCCACAGGGCGAAGATCAGCAGCGCAGCCCCCAGCTGCCGGAGAAATCGCCCCGCTGTCCGGTCCCTCTTTCGTACTTTCTCTGACCGGCTGCTACCGGAGGGCCTGACCCGACGGCCGCTCCGGTTTTCCTCTCTCACCCGTGACGACATGGCATCGCCTCCCCATCTCAGCCTATGGCCGGTTGGGGAGGCGTATGCGCGTTTTGGCTCTATTCCACTGCCTTGAGCCGCTGGACTGCCTTTTCCAGCCGGGCCAGGGAGCGGTTCTGGCCCAAGATCCAGGCGATCTCCGGCGCGCCGCCGGGCGTGACCGTCTTGCCCGCCAGCGCGATGCGCACCGGCCACATGACCTTGGCGTTTTTCACCTCCCGCTCCTCCGCCAGAGCGGTCATGGCCTGCTTGATGCTCTCCGGCTCCCAGGACTTGATCTCCCGAAGGCGGGGCAGCACGGCCTGGAGCAGCTCCAGAGCGCTCTCCATGGTGCTTTTGGACTTCTTGTTCACAAACAGCTCCAGGTCATAGGGGGGCAGGGTGTCGTAAAAGTCCACCTGGGCCGGGATGTCGGTGAGCACCTTGCACCGGGCCTGGAGGGTGGTGGCGATCTTCGCCGGGTCGATGTCCCTGTCCCGGACGCTCTGGCGGATATAGGGCTCCGCCACGGCGGCGAAGTCCTCCGGGGACATGGCCCGGAGATAGACCTCGTTGAAGTGGGTCAGCTTGTCCTTGTCAAAGATGGCCGGGGACTTGGAGATGCGGCTGATGTCGAACACCTTCACCAGCTCCTCCAGGGAGAAGATCTCCTCCTCCCCCTCCGGAGCCCAGCCCAGCAGCGCCACATAGTTCACAATCGCCTGGGACAGATATCCCTCCGCCAGCAGATCCTCGTAGGAGGGGTCTCCGTGGCGTTTGGACATCTTGTGCTGCTCGTCCCGCATCACCGGAGCGCAGTGGATATAGGTGGGCACCTCCCAGCCGAAGGCCTGATAGAGCAGGTTGTACTTGGGGGCGGAGGCCAGATACTCGTTGCCCCGCACCACATGGGTAATGCCCATGAGGTGGTCGTCGATGACGTTGGCGAAGTTATAGGTGGGCAGGCCGTCGCTCTTGACCATGACCCCTTCGTCCAGGTCGCTGTTGTCCACCGTGATCTTCCCGAAGATCACATCGTCGAAGCTGGTGATCCCCGGTTCGATCTTCTGCCGGATGACATAGGGCTTTCCCTGGGCGGCCAGGGCGTCGGAGGCCTCCCGGGAGATGTCCCGATAGGGGCACTCGTGTTTCAGGGCGTTCTTGCCCAGGGCCGCGCCGTGGACCTCCGCCTCGTCCGTCTTTTCGCAGAAGCAGCGGTACGCCCCGCCCCGCTCCAGCAGCAGCTCGGCGTATTTCCCGTACAGCTCCTGGCGCCCAGTCTGGATATATGGCCCCACCGGGCCGCCCACGTCCGGGCCCTCGTCGTGGTTCAGGCCGCACTGGGCCAGGGTGCGGTTGATGACCTCCACGGCCCCCTCCACCTTCCGGGTCTGATCGGTGTCCTCGATGCGCAGGAGGAATTTCCCCCCGGCGTGCCGGGCGATCAGCCAGGTGTACAGGGCGGTGCGGAGGTTGCCCACATGCATATACCCCGTCGGGGACGGGGCGAACCGGGTGCGCACCTCCCCCTTGGGGATGCGATCCTCCATTTGCCGGAACCATTCATAGTCAAGTGCCATAGCAACGGCCTCCTCAAGTGCATCTTATCCCCGTCTTCGGGGCAGACGGCATTTTTCTCAGTATACCTGATTCTGTCATTCTTGGCAAGCGTTCCCGTCACGCGCCAGCCGCGTCTCACCGCTCACGATCTGTCAGCATTCCCAAGCATCCCTCGAACCGCACCCCGTAGGGGTGCTCCGGGCCGGTGCGGTGGATGGCGGCGGCGACGAAATCCCCGGCGGTCTCCGCCGCCTGCTCCAGAGAGGCTCCCCCCATCAGCCGCCCCAGAAGGGCGGCGGCAAACAGATCCCCCGTCCCGTGGAACCGTCCCGGCAGACGGGGCCGGCTCTGAAAGGCCGCGCTCCCCTCTCCGGTCCGATAGATCAGGTTGGTCACCTGGCCGGGGACGCAGTCCAGCCCGGTGAGCACCACCGCTTTGGGGCCCAGGTCCCCCAGCCGCCGGGCCAGTCGCAGGCAGAAGTCCTCCTCATATCGCTCCGGCACAGGCTCTCCCAGCAGGAGACAGCCCTCGGTCAGATTGGGGAGGATAACGTCCGCACGGGCGCAGAGGGCCGCCATCCGGGCGGCATGATCCGGGCCGAAGCCGGAGTAGAACCGCCCGGTGTCCCCCATGGCCGGGTCGACGAGGATAAGGGCGCTGCCCCGGAGATCGTCCACCGCACAGGCGGCGAAGTCCGTTGCCCCCGTCCCCAGATAACCCAATGCCAGGGCGTCAAAGGTGAAGCCCTGGTCCATCCAGCTCTCCCAGACTGCCGGGAGGACATCCGCCAGGCTGTGAACCACCGGCGGGGCAAATTCCGGCCCGGTGTGGGTGGAGAGGACGGCCGTGGGCAGCACGCAGCACTCCACCCCACAGGCGGAGAGCACCGGGAGGGCCGCCGTCAGGGAGCACTGTCCCACACAGGAGAGGTCCTGGAGGGACAGTACCCGCTTTCCGCCCCTCACAGCGTCAGCTCCAGACCCACCGGGCAGTGGTCGCTCCCATAGATCTCGCTGTAGATCTCCGCCGCCTGTATCTGCGCCCGAAGGCGGTCGGAGACGATGAAGTAGTCGATACGCCATCCCGCGTTGTTCTCCCGGGCGTGGAACCGGTAGCTCCACCAGGAATAGGCCCCCGTCCGGTCAGGGTAGAGATAGCGGAAGGTGTCGGTAAAGCCGGAGGACAGGAGCGCGGTCATCTTCCCCCGCTCCTGGTCGGAGAAGCCGGCGTTGCCCCGGTTGGGGCCCGGGTTTTTCAGGTCGATCTCCTCATGGGCCACATTCAGGTCGCCGGTGTACACCACCGGCTTTTTCCCGTCCAGCTCCATCAGATAGGCCTGGAGGTCGTCCTCCCATTGCATCCGGTAATCGATGCGCCGCAGGCCGTCCTGGGCGTTGGGGGTGTAGCAGCAGACGAGGTAGAACCGGGGGAACTCCAGGGTGATGAGCCGTCCCTCGTGGTCGTGGGCCCCGATACCCATGCCATAGGTCACGCGCAGGGGCTCCAGACGGGAAAAGACCGCCGTGCCGGAGTAGCCCTTTTTCTCTGCGCTGTTCCAGTACTGCCGGTACCCGGGGAGATTTAACTCCACCTGGCCCGGCTGGAGCTTGGTCTCCTGGAGGCAGAAGATGTCCCCGTCCAGGGCGGCAAAGCTCTCCTCGAAGCCCTTTTTGATACAGGCCCGCAGGCCGTTGACGTTCCAGGATATGAGATGCATGGTCAGTCTCCTTTTGCTGTGGTCGGTAGTCGTACACAGGGCTGCCCCGCAGGTGCCTTTTTCTCCGCTCAGCGCTCTGACGACAGGCGCCGCTGCACCACTGCCCCCAGAGCGCAGGCCAGGAGGAATACGGCGGTCAGGACGATCCCGCCGCCGGGCGCCCCCGTTGCCGGGGAGAGCCCGTCCCCGAGAAGCTCCCCCAGGGCCAGCCCCGCCAGATAGCCCGCCAGGGCGATGAGGGAGAATACCGCCTTTCCCCACAGCACCGGTAGTAGGATGACCGCTGCCGCCAGCCAGAACAGGCCCCCCGCTGCCCAGGCCGGGGTGGCGAGGTCGGGGAGGAGGTATCGGGTGACCGCGTAGACAGCGGCGAGGATGACCGCCAGCAGCGCCAGGGTCACGGCCCGCACCTGGGGATGGTTCCACACGTCGCCCCTTCTGCCGGTGTAGGCAGGGTTCCAGAAGGAGATGGGGCGGGCGGCGCGCCCGCCGACCCTGCCGTGTCTGTAGCTGGGGATGTCGGAGTAGGGGAGGGGCGTTCGACCCTGTCTCCTGTGCCGTCCGCCGGTATAGTGGCTCTCCCGCTCCGTGAGGGGGGCGGTGCGGCGGAGGTTGGAGTGCTCGCCATGGTAGGCATCCCCGCCGCCCTGCTGCCGGAGGTCGGGCCGTTTCCGCTTCCGGAGCGTCTGACGCAGCCGGATCAGCCCCCATGCCAGGAGCAGAATCAGCGCCAGAGCCAGGCAGGCGACGCCAAAGGCCAGGCGGGCATTGCTTTTTATCAGCCCGATCAGCTCCACGGCGCTCACCTCCATATGCCGGTCCGGGTCGGAACAGCTTTTCTGTCGCTATCATACCATGTTCCGGAGAAAATGGCAATCGGTTTCCCGTATGCCCCGGACAGGCCAAAACCGACAATTTTGCGATTTTCCCTTTGCCGGTTCCTTGTCTTTCCGTGCTACTTATGGTATGATGGGGAAAAGATGACAGGAGGCCGGGCTTATGGGACAGAGCGAGTATGAGCTGATCCACTATGAGACCATGCGGCATTTGCAGTGCTTCATTAACTGCATCAGCTTCCGGAACGCCCACATCCACCGGGCCTGGGAGCTGGGGCTGGTGCTGGAGGGCAGCGCGCGCATCCGCCTGAAGGAGGACGCCTTTCAGGTGGGGCCGGGGGATCTGCTGCTGTTTAACCCCAATCAGTCCCACGAGATCACCAGCCTGACCTCTCAGCCGGTAAAGATCCTGATCGTCCAGGCCGCCGTTCACTTCTGCGGGGACTATATGCCCACTCTGCGCCGGGTGGAATTTGAACAGGTGCGGGTCAGCGAGGCGGTCAGCGCCCCGGTGCTGGCGGTGCTGGCCCGGCGGATGGCGGACACCGCCCGCTCCTTCTGGAGCGGGGAGCCGTACAGCCCCCTGTACTGCGTGGCCCAGGTGTGTCTGCTGTTCCGGGATCTGCTGCTCCGGCTGCCCTATCACACCATCAGCGACTCGGAGTACTCCTCCCGAAAGAAAAAGGCGGATCGGCTGGATCGGATCACCGGCTATATCGAGGAGCACTACTATGAGCAGCTCCGGCTGTCCGACCTGGCCCGGGCCGAGGGCGTCACCACCGCCTACCTGTCTCATTTCTTGCGGGACAATCTGAATATTACCTTCCAGGACTATCTGAACATCACCCGATTTGAAAAGGCGCTCCAGCTCATCGGCGATCCGGGGCTGAGCCTGCTGGACATCTGCATGGAGTGCGGCTTTTCCGACAGCAGGTATCTGAACAAGATGTTCCTCCAGCGGTTCGGCTGCTCCGCCCGGGAGTACCGGGCGCAGCTGGGCCGGGAGGGCCGCTCTGCCGGGGTGGAGCGGGACGAAAATCTTCCGGTGTCGGAGCGGGTGATGTCGCGGGAGGAAGCACAGGCCTATCTGGAGGCCAGAGAGCGGGGAACGGAAAACGGATGAAAATACTGATCGTAGACGATGAGCGGGTGCTGGTGAAGGGCCTGCGGTTCAATCTGGAAAACGAGGGCTACCAGGTGGTGGCCGGATACAACGGACAGCAGGCGGTGGAGCTGGCCCGGCAGGAGCGGCCCGACCTGATCCTGATGGACGTGATGATGCCGGGGATGAGCGGGATGGACGCCTGCATACAGATACGGGAGTTCTCCGACGTGCCGGTCATCATGCTCACCGCCAAGGGAGAGGACATGGATAAGATCATGGGCTTCGAGTGCGGCGCGGACGACTATGTGACCAAGCCCTTTAATGTGCTGGAGCTGAAGGCCCGGGTCAAGGCCCTCCTTCGCCGCTCCTCCGGAAACGGGACGGGAGGCCGCTACCATGACCCGGAGGATACCATCACCGCCGGGCACATCGTCCTGGACAGAGTCTCCCGGGACGTGCAGCGGGAGGGCCTCTCGGTGGAGCTGACCGCCAAGGAGTTCGACCTGCTGGAGCTGCTGATGAGCCATCCCGGCCGGGTGTTCAGCCGGGAGAAGCTGCTGGATCAGGTCTGGGGCTATGAGTACCAGGGGGACTATCGGACGGTGGACGTTCACATCCGGCGGCTGCGGGAAAAGGTGGAGCTGGTGCCCGCCTCTCCCCAGTATATCCTCACCAAGTGGGGCGTGGGATACTATTTTGCGGCGAACAAATGACCCGCCGGGGCAGTCTGGACAGGAAAGGGGGCGCTCGCTGTGGAGCCGGAACAGAAGAAAGCTGCGGACCGGGGGCGGGTGCCTCCGTTTCACAGCCTGCAATTTAAGTTCGCCGTCAGCTATATCCTCATCATCGCCGCCATTCTGGCGGTGGTGAACACCTATCCTCTGATCGCCTCCCAGGAGATGGTCTTTCAGACCAAGCAGACCGCCCTCCAGAGCGAGGCGTCGGTCATCGCCTCCAACCTGGCAGGGCTGGAGACGCTGACGGAGGACGGGGTGGCCCGGGTGATGGAGATGATCGAGGACTCCAGCCTGACCCGGGTGCTGGTGACGGACAGCACCGGCCTGGTGCTGTACGACAGCGCGCAGGGGGCCGAGGAGGATGCCTATGGGCGGTACGCTCTGCTCCAGGAGGTCGTCCTGGCGCTCCAGGGACAGGACGTGTTCCAATCCGCCTATCAGGACGGCGCATTCCGCTCCGAGGCCGCCACCCCGGTGGTCTACCGGAACAGCACCATCGGGGCGGTCTATCTCTATGAGTACGACAGCCAACAGGGGGTGCTGCTTCAGGGGCTGGGGAGCAATATCCGCAGACTGTCTCTGGTGATCTGCGCCGTCGCCCTTCTGGTGAGCATGGTGCTGGCCCGCACCATGACCCGACGGATCAGCGGATTGCTCTCCGCCATCCAGATCCTGCGGGAGGGCGAGTACTCCCACCGGGTGGAGATCCAGGGGAAGGACGAGCTGGCCCAGCTGGCGGAGGAGTATAATGAGCTGACCCAGCGGCTCCAGACCACCGACGAGGTGCGGCGGCGGTTCGTGGCCGACGCCTCCCATGAGCTGAAAACGCCCCTGGCCTCCATCCAGCTCCTCTCCGACTCCATCCTCCAGAGCGAGGACATGGACACGGAGACTATGCGGGACTTCGTGGCAGACATCGGCGCAGAGGCGGGACGGCTGAATCGCATCACGGAGGATCTGCTGGCCCTGACCCGGATGGACAGCGGGCGGGCCCCCAAGCGGCAGCGGGTAGCGCTGGACCAGACGGCGGAGGACGTGCTCCATATGCTCACCCCCCTGGCGGAGAGTCGGGGCATCACCTTTGAGACCGACTTTCAGCCGGGCTGCGTCATCCTGGCCGGAGAGGACGATCTGTATCAGGTCATCTACAATCTGGTGGAAAACGCCATCAAATACAACTGCCCGGAGGGACTGGTCCGGGTACTCCTGGGCCATGAGGACGGAAGGGTGTTTCTCCGGGTGGAGGACACAGGCATCGGCATCCCGGAGGAGGAGCGGGAGAAGGTCTTTGACCGGTTCTACCGGGTGGACAAGGCCCGCTCCCGGGAGGCGGGAGGCACCGGATTGGGCCTCTCCATCGTCCGGGACACCGTCCACCTCTACGGCGGCTGGCTCAGCGTCGGCCCCCGGGCGGGAGGCGGCACCTGGTTCCAGGCCACCTTCCCGGAAATCGGTTCGGCGGAGCCGGAGGAGGGGACGCCATGAAGCGACGGCTTTGCATCCTGCTGGCGGCTCTGCTGGCAGTGTCCGCGCTCCTTGCCGGCTGTGCGGCAGAGGAGACGGAGGCGGAGGGGCTCTCCATTTACTACGCCGCCGGAGATCAGGAGACCTATGGCCAGTCGGCTGTGGGCGCAGAGAACTGGGCGGGCGGTTCGGCGGCATCCACCGTAGACGAGGTGTTTGCCCGAATGCAGGAGGAGCCGGGAGAGGACGGCCTGTCCCAGACGCTGCCCGACGGCGTTCGGCTGTGGAGCTGGACGCTGGAGGACGGAGTGCTGACCCTGAACCTCAGTGAGGAGTACAACGGCCTGTCCGGCATCTCCCTGACGGTGACCAGTGCCTGCCTGGTGCTGACCATGACCCAGCTGGACGGAGTAGAGGCCCTGGACATCACCGTGGACGGTCAGCCCCTCCCGGAGGGCAGCCAGGTCCCTCTCACACGGGAGGACGTCCTGCTCACCGGCGAGATCCAGGACCCGGCGACCGTGGGTTTCCAGCTCTATTTCCCCCTGTCGGACTGGTCCGGCCTGGGGACAGAGTACCGGGAGACGGAGCTATACGACACGTCCCTGACCGACCAGATCGATACGGTGATCGAAATGCTGGCCGCAGGCCCCGGCACAGACGGGATGGAGCCCGCATTTACCGATCTGGAGGCCCATCTGGACAGCCAAATGATGGGCGATGTGTGTATCCTCACCCTGACGGAGAGCTGGGCGGCGGTGCTCTCCGCACAGGAGCTGAGCCGACAGGCCCTGGTGAACTCCCTGTGCGAGCTGGAACAGGTGGAGGCGGTGGCTTTCAGCTGGGACGGCGAGGGACAGGCCAGTCTGGAGGGCACCTATTACGCAGATTACGGATAAGCGGAAAATCGCCGGATCCCGTTTTCGAGGGAGTCAGGCGCTGCAAGCAGCAGGGCGGCAGGATATCTGCCGTCCTGCTGCTACTTTGTAACACGGACGGATACGGGGCATATCGTCGTTCGACATCATGCGGCCCTGGCGGCCCGGATCTCAGCTTGCCCCGCCGGTCCGCATTCTCCTGTCCCCCGTCTCTCTTCTCTGCCTTTCCTCAACAAATTTATGGATATTGTCGGTTTTAACGCAAATAATGGTAGAGTTGTTGACCACAAGGCATTTTGAAAACAACAGTCTGTTGACTTCAATTGTCCCCGTCTTTTATAATAAAGCTGCAAATACTTTTTAACGCTTTGCTCATCAGGAGGTTTATCAGATGAAATTCTGGAGACGAAACTGGTACTACATCGGCGGCATCCTCTTTGTGCTGCTGGCCTTTGGGATGGGGCTGTGGGGCTGCTACCACATGGACAGGCTCCGGGTCATCCTGGTGTTCAGCTGGATGGGGATGCTGATGCATCAGTTTGAGGAATACGCTTTTCCGGGCGGGTTCCCGCTGATCTCCAATATGGCGGGACTGGGAGAGACGGAGCACCCGGAGCGCTACCCGCTGAACGCAAGACAGAGCTTTTTGAGCAACGTCATCTTCTGCTACCTGAGCTATATCATCCCCATCTGCTTCCCCGATCTGATTTGGATGGGCGCCAGTCAGGTGCTGGCCGGCGTGTGGCAGCTTCCGGGGCACGGCATCGCCATGAACGTGCGTCTGAAAAGCAAGTACAACCCCGGTCTGGCATCTACGGCGGTTCTGCAGACGCCGGTGGCGATTTACTACATCTGGTACGTCTGCACCTATCTGCCGGAAAAGGCGGGGCAGCTCTGGTGGGGTATCCCCGGCTCCATTCTCATACTGCTCCTGACCTTTATCGTCCCGATCCTGGTGATGAAGGACAGGAACTCCCCCTATCCCTTTGAGGAGCGGGAGCTGTACGGCTACAACAAGGAGCACGTCGCGGCGCTCTGGGAGGAGCGCAGGGCGGCAAAGGCCGCAAAGACTGCAAAGGAGGACAGATAACCATGGTAAAGAAGCTGGATAAATGGTGCGACATCAACTGGATCATTTTCATTTGCGTGACGGGCGCCGTCACCGGCGTTCTGGCCGCCGTCTTTTGGGACGAAATGCCCCTGGGGGCCCAGGGCGCGGTGTTTGTGGCAATGATCATGCCCTTCCATGTGCTGGAGGAGTGGAAGTTTCCCGGCGGTCTCCACATCTTCTATAACGTCCTGCTGGGGCCGAAGGAGAGGGAAAAGCAGCAGCTGGACCGGTTCCCCATGAGCCGCCTGACGGACATGATCACCAACGTGGGCTTACAGTGGATTCCCCTGTGCTATCTGGTGCTCAGCATTTTCACCGGCCTGTCCAACGCCACCGCCCTGTGCATGATGCTGCTGTGCTTCATCGAGGTACTCGCCCACACCGGCGGCGGAATTCTCACCTACCTCTGGCTGCGGAAGGACGGGAAAAAGACCATCTACCATCCCGGCTTCGCCACCTCCTGGATGATGTTCCTGCCCGCAGGCGTCTATATCACGGCGCACCTGGAGAACATCACCGGCAGCGACTGGCTCTGGGCAATCATCCTGTTTGTCGTCATGATGCTGATCTGCATTGTCCTGACAGAAACGCCCCTGAAAAAGTGGGTATATAAGCAGGACAAGGGCGTGTTCGCCTTTGCCGACGCCAAATACTACGAAAAGTATCCCTCTTTCTGGAAGAAGTGACCGGCTCCGTCCCTGCCCCTTCGCTGGGGAGGAGATATACGGGACAGAAGGGGAACAGATCGGCCTGAAGCAGAGGCGCAAGATGGAGGGGCAAAATGGCTGAAAAAACTGTCATCTATTACTATTCCGGCTCCGGAAACAGCCTGTCTGTGGCGAAGCACATTGGCGGGAAGCTGGGAAATACCGACCTTCTGTCTGTCTACACCCTGCGGGAGAGACCTGATGTCCCGCAGGACTATGCAAGGGTCGGCATCGTGACCGCCACCTGGTTTGTCCGTCCGCCGCGGATCGTGAGGGAAGTGTGTGAAGGACTGCGCATTTCAAGGGCGCAAAAGGTCTTTATCGTCGCCACCTGCGGCGGCTACGACGGCTATGTCTGCATCGACCTGAAGGCCATTTTGCAGCCAAAGACGGACTTCCCGGTTCAGACGTTTATGCTCCCCATGCCGCCCAACCACATCGTGGGCTTCTCCCCCATGCCGGACTGGGTGAATCAGATCTACCTGAGGCATGAGGCGAAGGCCACCGGCAAAATCGCGGAGAAGATCCGATCGGACGCACCGACCAGAAACCGGAAGGGCATCAACCGCAGGCTCCTCACCGGCGCGTCGAGATCCTTCAACAGCTGGCTGGGCGTGGACCGGGACAGCGTGGAGGGAGGCTTTTATACCTCGGACGCCTGTACGAAGTGCGGCGTCTGTGAGAAGCTCTGCAAAAACGGGAACATCCATCTGACGGAGGAAGGCGTCGTCTGGGGGCACGACTGTCAGCAGTGCATGGCCTGCATCATGTGGTGCCCGAATCAGGCCATCCGCCACCCCAACGTGCCGGAAAAGCGCCGGCGCTACCGGAACCCAAACGTCACCCTGCAGGACATGATGCAGTCGGAATTCCACGTGGGAGGGGACGACAGTGAAGTATAATATCAACCCCAGGAACGGGGACAGGCTCTCCGTTCTGGGCTTCGGCTGTATGCGCTTCGCCGGAGACAGTATCGTGACCTCCTTCTCCGGCCGGTTCGACGCCAAAAAGGTGGAGCAGCTCATCGTCTCCGCTGTGGAGCAGGGCGTCAACTACTTTGACACAGCCTATGTCTATACCGGCAGCGAGGAGATTTTGGGCAGCGTTTTGAAAAAGCACGGCCTGCGGGACCGGGTCTACCTCGCCACCAAGATGCCGCTGATCATGTGTCGCAGAGCGGAGGACCTGGACAAATTCTTTGACAAGCAGCTGGAGCATTTGCAGACCGACCACATCGACTATTATCTGCTGCATATGCTGACCGATATGAAGACCTGGAACACGCTGTGCGACTGGGGAATCCGCGAATGGGCGGAGGAGAAGAAAAAATCCGGGCAGATTCAGAACTTTGGATTCTCCTTCCACGGCGCACAGGAGGAATTCCTCGCTCTGCTCGACGCCTATGACTGGGATTTCTGCCAGATCCAGTACAATTACTCGGACGAAAACTATCAGGCCGGCGTCACCGGACTGAAGGCGGCTGCGGCCAAGGGGATTCCAGTCATGATTATGGAGCCCCTTCTGGGCGGCAAGCTGGCGAAGCATCTGCCGAAGGCTGCTGTGGAGCGTTTCAAGGACGCCGACCCGAAGCGCTCTCCGGCGGCGTGGGGATTCCAGTGGCTGTACAACCAGCCGGAGGTCACGGTGGTTTTAAGCGGGATGAACGAACAGGCGCAGCTGGACGACAACGTCAGGATCGCAGATACCGCCGCCCGCGGGATGTTGACCGAGGCTGACCAGGCGGTCATACGGGATGTACGGGATATTTTCAAGGCGTCCTATAAGGTCCACTGTACGGGATGTCATTACTGTACGCCCTGCCCGGCGGGAGTCGACATCCCGGCGTGTTTCACCGCCTATAACACCCGATATTCCATCAGCAAAAGCCAGGGAATGATCCAATATTACATGGGGACCCTGATGAGCGACAAGCCCGGCTATGCGAGCCTGTGCAGGAAATGCGGGAAATGCGAACAGCACTGCCCCCAGGGCCTGCCGATACGGGAGGACCTGGAGGCAGTGGCAAAGGAATTTGAGGGGCCGCTGTTCAAAGGCGCAAAGGCCGTGATGCCGCTGTTCGTGCGGAAAAAGAAATCCTGAGCGTCAGCCGATCGCATATCTCTCCGCGCCGCTGGCGCCGCGTCAAGGGGTCGTCGGCTGTTTTACTTCCAGCGCTTATGATTGTGCCTTTCATACGGCGTCGCCTTTGCAGCCTCCAAATTCGCCGTGCGGCGGTTTTTCACCTCTTCGCTCATGGGCTGGATCTCGCCCGCTCTCGTCAGCGCCTCCTTGGTCAGCAGCGGGCCAACAAGCTCGTAGATCAGGATGGCAAAGAGGGTGATGTTCCGGATCAGATCGCCCTGCTCCCCCAGCTGCTGGGCCGTCACGCACATTCCCAGGGCCACCCCCGCCTGGGGCAGCAGCGTAATACCCAGATATTTGCAGATGGCGTCGCTGCAGTGGGTCCCCCGGGCAGAGAGGGAGGCCCCCAGATATTTCCCCGCGGAGCGGGTGATGATGTACACCACGCCGATCAGCACGATGGTGACGTCGGTGAACACGCTCAGCTCCAGCTGCGCCCCCGAAATGACAAAGAAGGCTGCAAAGAGGGGGTTCGTCCAGCTGTCCGTCTTGTCCATGATCTCTCTGGACAAAGGGCAGAGATTGCAAAAGACGGTTCCCAGCATCATGCACACCAGCAGAGAAGAGAAGCCGATGGTCACCGGGCCGATATCGAACTCCAGCATGGAGAGCGCCGTGGTCAGAAGCACGAACGCGATGGACATATTCAGCCGGTTCGTGTTGGAGTTGAACAGCTTTTCGATCTGGGTGAGCAGCCAGCCCATCACGGCCCCCAGCGCCAGGGAAAGGACGATTTCAAGCAGCGGGTTGATGATGATCGAGACGAAGTCAACAGCTCCGGTCACCATGGCGCGGGCAGCGCCGAAGCTCACCGCAAACACCACCAGGCCCACGGCGTCGTCCAGCGCCACGATGGGCAGCAGCAGATCCACCAGCGGGCCCTTCGCCTTGTACTGCCGCACCACCATCAGCGTCGCCGCCGGTGCGGTGGCGGTTGCGATGGCCCCCAGGGTGATGGCCTGGGCCGGGGTCAGGCTGCCGTCGGTCGCCACGCTGACGATCAGCAGCGCCACGTCCACGAACAGCGCCGCCGTCAGCGCCTGGACGATGCCGATGACAAAGGCCTGCTTTCCGGTCTTTTTCAGCTGTGACAGGCGAAACTCGTTGCCGATGGAGAAGGCGATAAAGCCCAGGGCCACGTCGGAGATCAGGCTCAGCTCATCCACGCTGTCCATGGTGGTAAAACCGAGTCCCGGAATGCCCAGCCGACCCAGGCAGTAGGGGCCGATCAGGACGCCGGCGATCAGGTACGCGGTGACAGAGGGCAATTTCAGGGGCTTAAAAACCCGGGTCATCAGCAGTCCTGCCAGGACTGCGACGGAGAGTGACAGCAAAATGGAAACCATATCATTCATTCCTCCTTACCCCCAATCTGCAATCGGTGCAACCGCCCGATTTGCATTCCGTCTCACATCCCCGCTTTCGCTCTCGTTTTGAGGGGATGTACATAACAATTTTGCTCTTCCGCTGACTACCGGCTCTGAATATGCATCCAGAGCCGGTAGTATTTTCCCTATTGAACGGCAATCAGCCGATTACAGTATTCCTCCGGCGTTTCCGATCAGGACGCCTGCTCGAACTGGCTGTTATACAGCTCCGCATAGAAGCCGTTCTGCTTCAGCAGCTCCTCATGGTTGCCCTGCTCCACAATGTCGCCGTCCCGCATGACCAGGATGATGTCGGCGTTTTTGATGGTGGACAGCCGGTGGGCGATGACGAAGCTGGTGCGCTTATCCGTCAGCTTGTCCATGGCCTGCTGGGTCAGCATCTCAGTCTTGGTGTCCACGCTGGAGGTGGCTTCATCCAGGATCAGCATGGGGCTGTTCTGGATCATGGCTCTGGCGATGGTCATCAGCTGCTTCTGCCCGGCGGAGATGGCGGTGTTGTCGCTCAAGACGGAGTCATAGCCCTTGGGCAGCGCCCGGATAAAGTTGTGGATGCCGCAGGCCTTGCAGGCCTCTATCATCTGCTCCTCTGTGACGTCCTTCGTGTTATAAAGCAGGTTCTCCCGGACGGTACCCTCGAACAGCCAGGTGTCCTGCAAGACCATGCCGAACTGGCTGTGTACGTTGCTCCTGGGGATGTCGGTGGTCGGGACGCCGTCGATCAGGATGCTGCCGCCCGTGGGCTCAAAGAAACGCATCAACAGGTTGACCATGGTGGTCTTGCCTGCGCCGGTGGGGCCGACGATGGCCACCTTCTGCCCCGGCTGCACCTTGGTGCTGAAATCGTGGATGATCTCCTTTTCCGGGGCGTTGGGATAGGAGAACTTCACATGGCGGAACTCCACCTCGCCGTGGACGTTTTCGATGCGCTTCGTCTTGGCGGACTCGTCCTCCATCTCCTCCTCGGCCAGGAACTCAAAGACACGCTCGGAGGCCGCCGCGCAGGACTGCACCTGGGTCATGGCCTGGGAGATCTGCCGCAGCGGCGACTCGAACAGACGGGTGTAAATCAGGAAGGCGGTAATCACGCCAAAGGTGATATTGCCGTTGATGATCTGCCAGGCGCCCACCACGCAGACCGCCACATAGCCCAGATTGCCGATGAAGGTCATCAGGGGCTGCATCAGACCGGACAGGAACTGAGAGCGGAAGTTTGCCGTTTTGACCGCCTGGTTCATGGAGGAGAACTTCTCCTTCACTTCATCCTCCGCATTCAGGATGCGGATCACATCGTGGCCGCTGTACATCTCCTCGATATAGCCGTTCAGCACACCGAGGCTCTCCTGGCGGGCGGTGAAGTACTTCTGGGAGCGGCTCATGATGACCACCATCAGCACCAGGCCGATGATCGTTGCGAGGACGGTGGTGGACGCCATGACCCAGTTGGTGTAGTACATCATAATCAGGCAGCCCACAAACTGCGCGACCGCTGTGACCAGGTTGGACAGGCTGTTGGACATGGCCTGTCCGATCATATCCACATCGTTGGTCATGCGGGAGAGCACATCGCCTGCGGCGTTGCCGGAAAAGTATTTCAGCGGCAGCCGGTTGATTTTGGTGTCAATGTCCCCGCGCAGCCGTTTGGCCGTCCGCTGGGTCACGGTCTGCATGATAAAGTGCTGGACAAAGCTGCATATGGCGCTGGCAAGGTAAATGCCCAGCAGCAGTAGCGCGACGCTCAGCACGCCATCCATGTCGATACCGTCGTCTGCGTGCGCCGCCTGGTATTCCTCGCTCAGCGTGATGTTGGAGAGGATCGCCTGGGTCAGCTCGTTTTCTGTGTCGGTCAGGTCGAGGCTGGAGAGGTCGATGTCCTCCGGGTCTGTGCCCTCCGGCAGATAGTCGTAAATGTTGATCTCCCCGCTCATGATCTGGGCCTGGATATCCTCTGCCATCTCCTCCGACGAAGCCCCGCCGGACAGCCCGTCATAGATATAGTCGGTCAGCCGGCTGATCTGGTTGGGGCCGATGATGGTGAACACCGCCCCAACAGCGGCCAGCACCAGCGCCAGCAGAATGATGCCCGTCTGGCTTCTGCAATAGGAGAGCAGGCTCGTCAGCGCGCCCCGCATATCCTTCGCTTTTTCGCCGCCGCCGCCCCGTCCCATGGGGCCGCGGCCCATTGGGCCTCTCCGCATCGGGGCGTTGGCGCGTGCAGTCGGTCTGGTTCGATTGGTCTCTGCCATAATAGACGCACCTCCTCACGCATTCGCCGCAAGCTCTTCTGCCGAGAGCTGCGACAGGGCGATCTGCTGGTAAACAGGACAGCTCTTCATCAGTTCCTCATGGGTGCCGATCCCGGCGACTGTGCCGTTGTCCAGCACCACGATCCTGTCCGCATTGCGGATGGTCCCGATGCGCTGCGCCACGATCAGACAGGTCGTCCCCTTCAAATCCGTTTTGAGCCTCTGCCGCAGAACGCTGTCCGTCTTGTAATCCAGCGCCGAGAAGGAGTCGTCAAAAATCAGGATCTCCGGCTTTCGGGCAACGGCCCTGGCGATGGCCAGACGCTGCTTCTGGCCGCCGGACACGTTGGAGCCGCCCTGGGCGATCCAGCTGTTCTTTCCCTCGTCCATCGCATCGACGAATTCTGTCGCCTGCGCGATGTCCAGCGCATTTTCCACATCCGCGTCTGTCAGCTCCTGTCCACTCCTGCCGAAGGCGACGTTGCCCTCTACCGTATCGGCAAACAGGGTCGCCTTCTGGGGAATATAGCCGACCTTGTTATAAAGCGTCTCAAAGCTGTAGGTCGAGACGTCCTTCCCGTCCAGCAGGACGGTCCCCTCCGTCGCGTCATAGAGCCGGGCGGCAAGGCTGCCCAGCGTGGACTTGCCGGAGCCGGTGGCGCCGATAAAGGCCACCGTCTCTCCCTTCTTCGCCGAGAAGGAGATGTGCTTCAGGCAGTCCTCGGAGGCGTCCGGATAGCGGAAGGACACATCCCGGAACTCAATGCTGCCGGTCTCCTCGGAGGCGGTTTCCGTGCCCTCTGTGACCGCGATGTCGGCGTCGATGACCTCATTGATACGGTTTGCGGAGACGGCCGCACGGGGCAGCATCATGAAGATCATCAGCAGCATCACAAAGGACATAATGACATACAGGGCGTAGGAGCTGAAGGAGACGACCTCGCCGAGCATGACCGAGCGGTCGGAGACGGCCGCCATGACGTCCGCTATCGTGCCGTCCAGAGGGACGTTGATGGCGTTGATGAGCGTGGCGCCTACATAATAGATGGCAACGCTGACGCCGCTCTGCACGAACATCATAATGGGAGAGAGGAACGCCATGCCTCTGCCGGTAAACAGCTGCGTCCGCATCAGGCTGTCGTTGGCCGTCTCGAATTTATCCTCCTGGTACTGCTCCGCGTTGAAGGCGCGGACGACCCGGATGCCGTTCAGGTTTTCGTCGGTGAGCCGGTTCACATCATCGATTTGCCGCTGGACAATGCGGAATTTGGGGATCATGATCGCCAGCAGGACGACCAGCGACACCACGACAACCGCAACCGCCGCGGCCACCACGGCGGAGAGCTGCCAGCTCTTCCCGACGATTTTGATGATGGCCCAAATCGCCATGATGGGGGCGCGGATCATCATCTGGAGTCCCATGGCGATGATCATCTGGATCTGCGTGATGTCGTTGGTAGTACGGGTGATCAGGCTGGCGGTGGAGAATTTCTTGATCTCGCCGCTGCCCATGGATGCCACCTTGTTGAACAGCTTCGCCCGGACGTCAAAGGAGAAGTCCGCCGCAATCATGGCCGCCAGATACCCGACCACCACCGTCAAAAGGGCGCTGCACAGGGCGCAGCCCAGCATATTCCCGCCGGCGACGAAGTATTCCGACAAATCGGTCACTTCGCTGCTGATGAGCACCGTGATCTCTGCCGTATAATCCGGCAGGCGCAGGTCGAAGTACACCTGACCGCAGACCAGCAGCAGGCACAAAAGCGCCAGCCACCTGTCCTTGGTTTTCATATTGCTGAAAATATGAATCATATCAATACCTCCTGTCGTTTTATGGATGCGCTGCCTGAATCGTATCAGATCCTGCGCACGACATCTGTCGTGCTGTCACTCTACCGCATTTTCTGCTAACTATCAAGCATCAGATTTCAACATGTGTCGCATGATCGGGCGCTTTTTTCGGGGGACAGGCCCGCTTGCAACCGTTTTTCCGGGCATTCCGTAGCCCAAATCAAACCGCACAATCCGTATTTGCGACATCCGTTGCATTATCACTCTATCACTTGCTTTGCTAATCATCAAGCAACAATTTGCAACATATGTCGCATTGAGCGGGCAGCCGCTTGTCTTTTGGCGACATATGTTGTACAATATACTCGTTGAGATGGAGCCATATATCCATCTTTCTTTACCTGTTTCCGGAAGGGGTGGCACCTATGAAAAAGCAGCCGGAGATCACCGACGCGACAAGGGAGGCCCTTGTCAATGCGTTTTTTCAATTGGCAGGCAAAAAGGACATCAACCGGATCACCATTCGGGAAATCACCGCGCTCGCCGGATACAACCGCACGACCTTTTACCGCTACTTTGAGGACGTATACGCGCTGGTGGAGTACGCGGAAGATGAGTTTTTGCAGAGCGTGCGGAGAGCGCTGGAGAGCCACGGCACGGAAGGGCCGGTCAGTGAGGGCAAGTTTTTTGAGGTCGTCATCAACTGCTTTCACGAAAACAGGGATCGCATTTCCACCCTGATGTCAGAGCAAAACCGCTCCCATTTTTTGCGCAGGATCGAGGAAAACATAACCAACCGCCTATACGGGGCGCATAACAATACGCCCAAGAAGCGGATCATCACGGATATTTACTTCTATGGGATCTTTCACGCCATATCGATCAACCTGCAAAGCAAGGACGCTCTGTCCGACGAGGATCTGCTGGATATCATACAGACCCTGTTTAACAGCTGGTATCTGCCTGAGATGACAAAAAACGTTTGATCCCCGCGCAGGGTTCCGTCCTGTGGGGCACGGTCCCCTACTGTCTGCCAAACAGCCCGCGACCCTGTTAAGCCAAAACCGGCATTGCGTCGCATTTTGTGGTGCGGCTCCCCTCCCGTCCGGCATGAACCGGAATTGTCAGACAGCCTGAGGCTCCCCGGCAGCGTCCGCTGTCAGGGAGCCTTACATTTGACCCTCGCGATATGCGCCGCCGGGCCCCGGCCCGGGAACCATTTTCTTCCCGGCGGTATAGGATGGGGGGAGCGGGCCATTCTAACGGGGCCGCCGTCTGTCCGACGGCGGCCCGCGGGAGGGAGCGTTTTCCCCGCCCGTCCGTCAGTTTTCGATTTTATTCTTGTCCTTTCGTCTCCCCTTTGTTATACTGAGAGCAGGGAAAAGTTTCCATCTATGCTGTGTGGAGGAAAACATGAGCGATTTGAATCTGCCTGTGGCGCAGAGCTTTGACTGTATACCGGAGCCGATTCTCTATCTGGTGGGCGGTCTGGTGCAATATCGGAACCCCGCCGCCGCCCGGCTCTCCTGGCTGCCCCCGGTGGGCGAGCCCCTGCCGGAGATGCTGGAGACAGATGCGGACGCCGCTCTTTCTCTGACAGCAGAGGGGCGTCCCTGGACAGCGCTCTCCTGGGCCTGCGGGGCGGGGCAGCTGCTCCGGCTGACCCCGGTGGAGGAGCAGGCCGTTCTCCCCAACGACCGTATCCAGCACCTGCTCCAGCAGCTGCGGGGGCCCCTGTCCGGGATGATGTCCTCTGAGGAGCTGCTCCAGCTGGCTATGACGCCCGACCAAAAGCGGGAGCAGCAGGAGGTGCTGGCCCGGTACAGCAAATCTCAGCTCCGGATCCTGCGAATGCTCCGGCTGCTGGAGCTGGCCGCCCTGCCGGAAAAAGAGCCCCCCTTTGATTTCACTCCCCAGGCGATGGACCTGACAGGTCTGTGCCGGTGGTGTCTGTACGAGCTGGAGGAGCTGGTTCGTATGTCCGGGTGCGAGATCGCCCTGAAGGCCCCCCGGAGAACCGTGTACGCCAAATGTGACGACCAGATGTTTCTCTATCTGGTGTGCCAGCTGGTGAGCAACGCCCTCCGGGCCACGGGAAACGGCGGCCACATTCTCCTCCGGTTGGAAATCCGCCGCCGGTGGGCCTACCTCTCCGTGGAGGACGACGGCCCCGGCCTGGCCCGGGAGAAGCTTCCCCTTCTGTTCGACCCGTCCCGCGGGGGAGACGCCCTCCGGGACGCAGGCGAGGGGCTGAACCTGGGCATCTCCGTCTGCCGGAAAATCGCCGGATACCACGGCGGCTCCCTTGTGGTGAGCAATCTCCCGGAACGGGGCGTCCGTGCCACCTTCTCCCTCCCCCTGTATCAGCCCGGCCCCACCGTGGAGTGCGAGGCCCCCCGGCAGATCGACTCCACCAACGGCTTCGGCATCGCCCTGCGGGAGCTGAGCGACGTGCTGCCGGAGGAGTGCTTCCGCCCGGAGCTGCTGGAATGAGGGAAGACGCCGCCCCTTTCGGGGCGGCGAACCCCCCTGTGCAAAAATTGATTCCCAAATTCCCGGAAAGACCCCTTGATAATTCCCGAAAATCATAGTAGAATAGGTTCGTCTTGTAAAGGTCGAGACGGCTCACGGAAAGCCGCACCTGTCAGGGAGGGACTTCCCTTCCGGCCTTTGCTATGTTGTCTGAAGCGGCATTCGGTGTTGACAGCCGGTCCTGCGCAATGTCAGCCCGTGAACCATGTCAGGCGGGGAACCGAGCAGCATTAAGCGGAACCTGGTGTGTGCCGCAGACCGCCGGCTCGAGCCGTTTGCCGCTTCAGAGAGCAGAGCAGAGGGTGTGCGGCCCTCCGTGAGCTTTACTTTTCATGAGAGAGGGGAGTGACCCCATTGTATCAGGCCCTGTATCGAAAGTGGCGGCCCCAGCGGTTTGAGGACGTGGTGGGCCAGTCCCACATCACCCAGACCCTGCGCACCCAGGTGGAGACGGGGCGGCTGTCTCACGCCTATCTGTTCACCGGCACCCGGGGCACGGGAAAGACCACCTGCGCCAAAATCCTGGCCAAGGCGGTCAACTGCGAGCATCCCGTCCACGGCGACCCCTGCAACCAATGCGCCGCCTGCCGGGGCATCGATGACGGCTCCATCCTGGACGTGGTAGAGCTGGACGCCGCCTCCAACAACGGCGTCGACCAGGTGCGCGCGCTCCGGGACGAGGCGGTGTATTCCCCCGCCGCCGTGAAAAAGCGGGTCTACATCGTGGACGAGGTCCATATGCTGACCACCGCCGCCTTCAACGCCCTGCTGAAAATCCTGGAGGAGCCGCCGGAGCACCTGATGTTCATCCTGGCCACCACCGAGCTGCACAAGGTGCCCGCCACCATTCTCTCCCGGTGTCAGCGGTTCTCCTTCCAGCGCATCACCGCCCCGGACATTCAGGGACGGCTGTCCTATGTGGCCCGGGAGGAGGGCATCCGGCTCACCGACGACGGGGCCGCGCTGCTGGCCCGGCTGGCGGACGGAGCCCTGCGGGATGGGCTCTCTCTCCTGGATCAGTGCGCTGCTGTGGGAGGCGTTGTCGACAGGGACGCCGTGCTGGACACGCTGGGCCTGGCGGGAAACCTCCGCACCGCCCACCTGATGAACCACATCCGCCGGGGCGACACCGCCCAGGCGTTGGCGGAGCTGGGAGATCTGTACGCCGCCGGAAAGGGTATACCCGCCGTCCTCTCCGAGCTGTCCGCTCTGGTGCGGGACCTGCTCATCCAAAAGACCGCCCCCAGGGGGGGCGCCGGCCTTATGAACGGAGGATATGACGAGGAGACGCTGAACACCCTGGGCAGGGGGATGTCCCCCCAGCGGCTCATCCAGATGCTGCGGCTGCTCCAGGACACCCAGGCGGGACTGCGCAGCAGCGCCAACCAGCGCACCGACGCGGAGCTGTGTCTCATCCGCCTGTGCGACGAGACGCTGGACACCTCCAACGAGGGACTGTCCGCCCGGATCACACGGCTGGAGGAGGCCCTGGCGGGCGGCGTCGCCCCCCAGACTGCCCGGACGGAGCAGGAGACGCCCCCCGTCAGTCAGGCGGCGCCCGCCCCGGAGC
>JAJPXB010000065.1 GCA_021205695.1 Clostridiales bacterium | reverse complement strand
GGGAAAATCGGTAGTGCCAACACTTTGAAAACAGCCAGTCTGCGGACTGGCTGTTAGACTGTCAAAAAGCGCTTGAGACTCCCGCAACAGAGTAGCGGGGGTGCGGAGGAGGGGGCAAAAAGCCCCCTTCGCGTGCAATAAAAAACGATTTTTAGAACTTTCTAAAGTTCAAAAATCGTACTCAGCGTGTCAAAAAGGATTTTTGACACGCTGACAGCCAGTCTGCGGACTGGCTGTTTTTGTTCGGTTGCATTTTAAATCTGGCCTGGTTTTTCACTTCTGCCTCTGGAAAGCTGATGAATTACCTGGTATACTGACTGTAGCTGACACCTGACATGAAAGAGAGCGTGATAATATATGCCGCGGCTTCTGATCTCTCCTCACATTCAACATTCGCTGAAACGAAATGGACTTGCCCTGATCAAATGGCTGTGTCTGGCTGTGCTGGTGGGCCTTGCGGTCGGATTGGTGGGCAGCCTGTTCCATATCGTGCTGGAGTGGGCGACAGAAACACGGACGGAATATCCCTGGCTGCTCTATCTGCTGCCCGTGGCGGGCCTCGCCATTGTGGGGGCCTACCGGCTGTTGGATATGTCTGACGACAAAGGTACTGAAATGGTGCTGAACGCTATTCGCAGCGGGCAGCCCATGCGCCTCCGCACTGCTCCGCTGATTTTTTTCGCCACCACCCTGACCCACCTGTGCGGCGGCAGCGCCGGTCGGGAGGGGGCAGCGTTGCAGCTGGGCGGCTCTATCTCCGATGCGATTGGGAAGCTCCTGAGACTGAAGGAGGGTGATGAGAAGATCATCACCATGTGCGGAATGGCGGCGGGTTTTTCCGCCCTGTTCGGTACGCCCATATCCGCCGCTGTCTTCGCCATGGAGGTGGAGAGCATAGGGGTGATGCAGTATGCCGCCATCGTGCCCTGTCTGGTCGCGTCGCTCCTGGCCTCCAGGGTTGCCGCCTGCTTTGGCATTTCCGCTACCGCATTCACGGTTGCCGAGGCACCAGAGCTGGACCTGAAAACGATGGCAGTTATTGTGGCCTTGGGCGTGCTCTGCGGCATCCTGGCGAATCTGTTTTGCCGGGCCATGGGCTGGGGTGGAGCCCTTTACCGGAAAATCACCTCCAATCCCTGGCTCAAGGTGGTGCTCGGCGGCTGTGTTATTATCATACTGACTCTTCTGGTGGGAACTCGCGACTACAATGGCGCAGGGATGGACGTCATTCAGCGGGCGCTGGAGGGAGAGGCCGCTCCCCTGGCTTTTGTGTGGAAAGTCGTCTTTACCGCCCTGACCCTGGGGGCGGGGTATAAGGGAGGCGAGATCGTCCCCTCCTTTTTTGTGGGCGCCACCTTTGGCTGTGTGGTGGCTCCATTGCTGGGACTTTCCTCCTCCTTCGGCGGGGCGCTGGCGATGGTCGCCGTGTTCTGCGGCGTGACCAACGCTCCCATGACCGCTATCCTCCTGGGCTGTGAGATGTTCACAGGCGTGGGCATTGAGCCCATAGCCCTGATCGTGGCCGTCAGCTATATGACCTCCGGCTATCACAGCCTGTACCATCAGCAGAGGATCACCTATTCCAAATTCCAGGCCAAGCAGATTGAAACCTTTTCTGGAGACGGGAGCGATGAATAAAGGAGACAAGCTATGAACTACACCGTCTGGGAGACGCTGTTGCTGTTCTTTACATACGCCGTTCTGGGCTGGGCAGGAACCGTGGCGGCGGACGCCTTTCGTACCGGACGCTTTGTCAATACGGGGACGTTGAACGGCCCGGTAAATCTGACCAGCGGCATCGTGCTTACGCTGGCGGCGATCTTGTCCGAACAATATGCGGCCAATTTTTTCGGCCTGTTCCTGCTGACAGCGATGATTATCACGGCGGCCGGCCCGATTTGCGGTTTTCTGTCTGAGCGCGTCCTGGGCCGAAAGCTGTGGGACTACACCAGCGGGGAGTACAACACCTTCAACGGCTGGAAGGGTCTGGTTCGGACGCTGATTTCGACCCTGCTCGCCCTCATCGTGGTGCTGTTCCTCCACCCTTACCTGTATATCGCCATTCAGCTCATTCCCCCTACTGCGCTGAAGGTGATCGATACCATCCTGTTGGTCGTTCTGGGGCTGGATCTGCTGTCCACCTTTGTGGCCATGCGGGTCATCCGCCGCTGGGAGAACCGTCGGCTGATGGAGGTGTCTGCATCCCTCCGGGATATACGGATGACCTGGGGGAGCCGTCTGGTCTCCGCCATCCGGCGGCGGCTGTGGAAGGCATTTCCGGAGCTGGCCGATGCCCCGAACCGTGGGGACGGCTTCGGCAGACCGGCGGAGGGCCGGGTCTTTGCCCGGGGCCTGTGCGTCCACAAGCTGTTCTGGGTGTTCCTCATCTGCGCCCTTATGGGAGACTTGATCGAGACAGTATTTGTCTGGGTCACATCCGGCGTCCTGATGAGCCGCTCCAGCCTGCTCTATGGGACGTTCAGCGTGGTCTGGGGACTGGGCGGAGTGCTGTTCACCATCGTCCTGGCCCCGCTCAGGGAGCGGAGCGATCGGTTCGTCTTTTTTGGGGGCTTTCTCCTGGGAGGGGCCTATGAGTATCTGTGCAGCGTGTTTACCGAGATCGTCTTTGGCACGGTCTTTTGGGATTACAGCGATATGCCCTTCAACATCCAGGGCCGTACCAATTTGCTGTTTATGTTTTTCTGGGGCGTGATGGCGCTGGTGTGGGTCAAGGCGATAGACCCCGTGTTCAATCGGGGCATTGAAAAAATACCGCCGGTGCTGGGAACTGTGCTGACATGGATTCTGGCGGTGCTGATGGCCCTGGACATCGGCGTCACCGGCCTGGCCATGGGCCGCTATGTCGCCCGGAGTACTGGGGCGGAGAGCGCCAACACCGTGGAGAGCTTCCTGGACAACCAGTATCCGGACGAGCTGATCGAGTGGGTCTGGCCCAATATGGTGATGGTGGAGGAATGACGCCAAAAGGAATAGATCGGCAGCCCTGGAGAATGTCTTCGGGGCTGCTCTTTTTGAATGACGGTAGAAATGAATGACAGGCGGCAGGAGCTCATTAGTGATTCCGTGCTGCGCCAAAACGTCCGTTATTGGAAAAAAATACGTAATTCCTCCAGCTGTGTAGAGCTGCACCTCCGAATCGTCCTTCTCATAAAGATATGAGCCGACATCCTCATACAGCACATAATTCAGGTTAATCAGTGAATCGTCTCTCTCATAGGCGGCATAAAAGGTGACGCCTCCCGGAGATAGATGATTGATTCCTACCGTGAGTGCGGCCATAGCATATCCATCTGGAAACCAGTTCGGGACAATCGTATCCGTCATGCAGTAGTCGGCCAGCGCCTGGAAAACGCCCTCGAAGCCCTTTGCTGGTGATTGCTGGCAATGCAGCCGCACGCATGGCGGCAACGAACGGTTCCCATGCGTGATGCTTCCCGGCAACACGCTCCTCCTTCTTTTCGGACAGAGCAGCGGTTTCCTGTGATTTCTCTGTAGTCGCTTTTTGATCTTCATATGCAGCCTTCCTCAGCTTTGCCCGTATCCGCTTTAAACGCCTGCGAACGGTCGATGCACAGATGCCAGGCTCGTCAACGTGTTCAATCGCTTCAAAGAATGTACTTTGCACTGCGTCCTCCGCCTGGTTTGGGTCATGAAGCAGCCTGGATGCATAGATCAGCAGACGCCGATAGGTATCACAATATAGCTGTTCCAGAAATCGATCCTGTTCAGGATGCACGCTGGCCACCCCCCTTTTTCGCTCTCCAGGGCCGATTATACCATAGATTCAGCATTTTGTGTGGCGCCGGGGCATTTTGCAGCTGTAGCTTCAATCAGTAAACGAATAAATTCACACATCTTACATTGACGGACAGGGGAGGGGAATGGTAAAATGGGAAGAAATCAAAATGGGAGAACTGGACTATGTGGATTGCAGACCGCTGGAAAGACTATGAGCTGATCGACTGCGGCGGCGGCGAAAAGGTGGAGCGATGGGGCAAAACGGTGCTGGTGCGCCCCGATCCCCAGGCGATCTGGAATACACCGAGAGAGCGCCGGGAGTGGAAGCGGCCCGACGGGCGGTATCACCGCTCCAGCTCCGGGGGCGGCCACTGGGACAGGGGACATATGCCCGACCGATGGCAGGTGCGGTATGACGAGCTGACCTTCCAGGTGGGGGCCATGAATTTCAAGCATACCGGACTGTTCCCGGAGCAGGCGGTGAACTGGGACTTTGCCCGGGAAATGATTCGCTCCGCCGGGCGGCCCGTGCGGGTGCTGAACCTGTTCGCCTACACCGGCGGGGCCACGGTGGCCTGCGCCGCCGCAGGGGCACAGGTGTGCCATGTGGACGCCGCCAAGGGTATGGTGGCCTGGGCGCGGGAGAACGCTGCCCTCTCCGGCCTGACCGACGCCCCCATCCGCTGGATCGTGGATGACTGCGGCAAGTTCGTGGAGCGGGAAATCCGCCGGGGGCATCGGTACGACGCCATCATTATGGATCCCCCCTCCTATGGGCGGGGACCCTCCGGGGAGGTCTGGAAGCTGGAGGACAGTCTCTATCCCTTCCTGGAGCGGGCGGTGCAGCTTCTGAGCGACCGGCCCCTGTTCTTCCTCATCAATTCCTATACCACCGGCCTGGCCCCGTCGGTGCTGGGATATCTACTGGACGTTCTGGTGACGCCAAAGTACGGAGGTCATACGGAGTGCGGAGAGCTGGGTCTGCCGGTGACCGCCAGCGGCCTGGCGCTGCCCTGCGGCTCTGCGGGGCGGTGGATTGCAGACAGGAGATAATATGAAGCAAAATATCATAGAGACAAAAGACGTCACCTTCCAGTATCCAGATGTCCCGGAGGGGTCGGGTCTGGTGCTGGACGGGGTGAACCTGTCCATCGAGCAGGGGAGCTTCGTGGCCATTCTGGGTCATAACGGCTCGGGCAAGTCTACCCTGGCCAAGCATATGAACGCGATCCTTCTTCCCAACGGGGGCACCGTCTATGTGGACGGCATGGACACCGCCGATGAGGATCATCTGCTGGACATCCGGCGGACGGTTGGCATGGTGTTCCAGAACCCGGATAACCAGATCGTCGCCAATGTGGTGGAGGAGGACGTGGCCTTTGCCCCGGAGAATCTGGGTGTCCCCTCGGAGGAGATCCGGCAGCGAGTGGACGAGGCGCTGAAGCTGGTGGGAATGAGCAAATATGCCAGGCACGCCCCTCACCTCCTCTCCGGCGGACAGAAGCAGCGCATCGCCATCGCCGGGGTGATCGCCATGCTTCCCCGGTGCATCGTCCTGGACGAGCCCACCGCCATGCTGGACCCCATTGGACGGGAGGATGTTCTGCGCACCATCGCCCGTCTGAACCGGGAGCGGGGCATCACGGTCGTCCTCATCACACACCACATGGACGAGGCGGCTCAGGCCGACCGGCTGGTGGTCATGGACCAGGGAAAAATCATCGCGGACGGCCCCCCGAAGGAGGTCTTTCAGCAGGTGGAGGAGTTAAAGGCGGTGGGGCTCACCGTCCCGGAGACAGTGGGACTGCTCTACCAGCTGAAGCAGGGCGGCGTGGACGTCCCCCTGGATGCCCTCTCTGTAGAGGAGTGCGCTCAGGCCATCTACCGGGCGCTGGCATAAGACGGAAAACAAAATGAATACCGAACTCCGGATGGCATCCCCGGCGTGGGGAGCGGTACCGGAACAGGGAGGAATCTTTTTTGGAACCAATATTGGAGCTGCGGAACCTGAGCTTTGTATACAGCCAGGGAACGCCTTTTGAACATCAGGCGCTGTCGGACGTCAGCCTCTCTATCTACCCCGGGGAGTATGTGGGCATGATCGGGCACACCGGCTCGGGCAAGTCCACCCTCATCCAGCATTTGAACGGGCTGCTGAAGCCCACCTCGGGCCAGATTTTGCTCCATGGCAGAGATATCTGGGAGAGCAAGGAAAGCGTTCGGGAGGCAAAATTCCATGTGGGACTGGTCTTTCAGTACCCGGAGTACCAGCTCTTTGAGGAGACGGTATACAAGGATATCGCTTTTGGCCCCACCAATATGAAGCTGGACAGAGAGGAGATCGATCGACGTGTCCGCGAGGCCGCCCGTTTTGTGGGGCTGAAGGAACAATATCTGGACAAGTCTCCCTTTGAGCTCTCCGGCGGACAGAAGCGACGGGTGGCCATCGCCGGCGTGATTGCCATGGAGCCGGAGGTGCTCATCCTGGATGAGCCCACGGCGGGACTTGACCCGGCAGGCCGGGACGCCATCCTGGCCAACATCCGGGACTATCATCAGTCCAAGGGCTCCACCATCATCCTGGTCTCCCACTCCATGGAGGAGGTGGCCCGGTCGGTGGAGCGCATTGTGGTGGTAAACGATGGGAAGATCCCCCTGGACGGCACGCCCCACGACATTTTCTCTCACAGTCAGGAGCTGCGCTCCATGGGCCTGGGCATCCCCCAGGTGACACAGGTATTCCAGCGGCTCCGGGAGCTGGGACTGCCCATCGAGGACGACTGCGTCTACACTATGGACGAGGCCAGGAACGTGCTCCTGGCCCTGGCGGAGAAAAGGGGGCGGTCTGCGTGCTGAAGGATATCACCCTGGGCCAGTTTTTCCCGGGAGACACCGTCGTCCACAACCTGGACCCCAGGACCAAGATTATTATAGTGGTTCTCTATATCGTGGCTCTGTTCTCTGCCCAGGGAGCTGTCACCTATGGCCTGATGCTGCTGTTCCTTGTCACCTGCATCCGGCTGTCCAAGGTAGGGGCTAAGGCGATTTTGAACGGAATGCGGCCGGTGGTCATTATTCTGATTTTTACCGGTGTGCTCAACCTCTTTTATAACACCACCGGGGACGTGCTGGTGCAGTGGTGGGTGTTCACCATCACCACCGGGGGCGTTCGGACGGCCTTCTTTATGGTGGTGCGTATCCTCATGCTCATCAGCGGGACCTTCCTGCTGACCTACACGACCTCTCCCATTATGCTCACCGACGGCATTGAGAATCTGCTGGGGCCGCTGAAAAAGCTCCACGTGCCGGTTCATGAGCTGGCGATGATGATGTCCATCGCATTGCGATTCATCCCCACACTGATCGAGGAGACGGACAAGATCATGTCCGCCCAGAAGGCCCGTGGAGCGGACTTTGACTCCGGCAATCTGGTGGATAAGGCCAAGGCGCTGATCCCCCTGTTGGTGCCCCTGTTCGTCTCCGCCTTCCGGCGGGCGGACGAGCTGGCCGTCGCCATGGAGTGCCGCTGCTATCACGGGGGAGAGGGCCGTACCCGGCTGAAAAACCTGGCCTATGCCAGAGAGGACTACATGGCCCTGGGACTGGTCGTCGCGCTGACCGTTCTGGTGATGGTGCTGGCGATCGGCTTCGGTGTGTGAGAGAGAGGGAGGCTGCCGTCAAAAGGAGGAGCCTATGCGCAATATCGCTTTGCAGCTGATGTATGTGGGCACTGCCTACCACGGCTGGCAGATACAGAAAAACGGCGCCACCATCCAGGAGACTCTGGAACAGGCAGTGTCCCGGGTGGTGAAGCACCCTGTCCGGTTCACCGGTGCGGGACGCACCGATGCCGGCGTCCACGCAAAGGTGTATATCGCCAATTTCCGCACAGATTGCACCATCCCATGCGACCGGATGCCTCTGGCCTTTAATGCCCGGCTGCCGGAGGACATCGTGGTGGTCTCCGCCCGGGAGGTGTCCCCGGAGTTTAACGCCATCGGCTCCTGCGTCAGAAAGGAATACACCTATCAGGTGTTCAACTCCCGAATACGGGATGCATTTTATGTCAACCGAGCATACTTTTACCCCAAGCACCTGGACGAGGGGATCATGGCCCGTGCGGCGGAACAGTTTGTGGGGACCCACGATTTTGCCGCGGTCCGGGACGTGGGCACCAGTGTGCGCTCCACCGTTCGGACGGTCTACTATTTTGACGTGGCCCGGGAGGGCGAGCTGATCACTCTGAAGGTCTGTGCCAATGGATTTTTGTACAACATGGTTCGTATCATGGTGGGGACGGTTCTCTACGCTGCCGAGGGCAAGCTGACCCCGGAGGAGATCGGAGACATCCTGTTGCGGGGGAACCGGGTGGAGGCCGGGCCTACGGTGCCCCCCGGCGGACTTTATATGACCCGGCTGTGGTACCGGGAACCGGTGGGTCTGGATACAGACCCGGAGGAATGAGCGCATGGAAGAGAATCGGGAAAATCAGACGGCGGCCCGGAGCAACGGAGAGCGCCAAAAGAGAGAGGCCCCTGGCTGGCTGAAGGTGCTGCTGCGTGTCCTGGCGAGTATCTTTACTGTTCTGCTGGTAGTGGTCGCAGTGTTCCTGGTGCTGAACCGGGACCAGCTCAACCTGGATATGGTCAAACGCTACCTTACCTATCAGGCACTGGAGCGGACAGATGAGGGCCAGGGGGTGGAGTTTACCATCTCATCTGAGTCGGACAACATCTATGCCGCCCTGAGCGACAGCCTGATCGTCTGCAACGCCAACCATATCTGGGTTTACTCCGACGGGGGCACGGCCTATGTGGATATGGAGGCTGCTCTGGCCCAGCCGGTGGTACAGACGGCGGGGAGCTATGCGCTGGTCTACGATGCGGGAGGCAGTGAGCTTTACCTGTTTTCGGGCCGTGTGCTGGTCTGGGAGTATGAGACGACGGGGGACTACGAGCTGATTACCGCCCGGGTGAACGACCAGGGATGGATTGCCGTGGCGGAGCAGGCCACCGGCTACAAGGCGGCGGTGACGGTATACGACGCCAGCCAGAATAAAGTCATCACGGAAAACATCTCATCCAGCTTCGTTATGGACGCCCTGGTGTCTCCGGACAACAATCAGGTGGCACTGCTGACCATCGGCCAGGACGGTATGGATTTTGTGTCCACTTTGACCCTGTACAGCTGCACCGACGGCAGCGAGACCGCTTCCGCCCAGGTGTCCGATGGAGTGGTGATCGACCTGTCCTGGGATGACGGCGGCCTCTGGCTCCAGGAGGAGGATGGCGTCCGCCGCCTGGATTCTCAGCTCCAGGAGCTGGGAAGCTGTTCTGAGAGCAGCTATTACCTCCAGAGCTACTCCCTCCAGGACGGGTATGCGGTGGAGTATTTCAGCTATTACCGCTCCGGTGCGTTGGGCGAGATCGTCGTGTTGGATGATCAGGGCGCGGTTACCGGCACCCTGGAGACAGAGGGAGAGGTGCTGTCTGTGACGGCGGCAGGGCGGTATATCGCCGTCCTCACCGGCAGTGAGCTGACGATTTACACCTCCGGCCTGGAGGAATATGCCTCCATCGAGAATACCGGGGATTCGCTTCGGGCGCTGGCCCGTTCTGACGGCACAGCTATGCTCATCGGCAGCGATACTGCCCACGTCTTTTTACCGTAAAAGGGAGAGGTTATAATAATATGAATCTGTTTGACCTGGTGATTATTATTGTGTTGGTGCTGTTTACCGTCCTGGGCGCGCGCCGGGGGCTGATTATGACCCTGTGCGGCCTGGTGGCGGCTATCCTCGCCCTGGTGGGAGCCCAGGTCGTGGCGGACAGTCTGACGCCTACAGTGGCCCAGATGCTTCAACCCTCTATCCAGAACAGCATTCAGCAATCCATTGACGAGGCGCTGGACACAGAGCCGCGGACGGAAGGAGAGGCCTCTGTCGCGCTGGAGGACGGAGGAATTTTCTCCCAGATATTCGACTCCGAGGTCTACCAGGAGTTCTCACAATCTATCCAGCAGTCCATCGACCAGGGCGTTCAGGAGGCGACGACCAGCGTGGCGGAGAGTATGGCGGCCAGCCTCTCCTGCTCCATCGCCTGGCTGGCGCTGTATGTGATATCCTTTGCGGTGATCCTGCTGCTGGGCCACCTGGTGGCACGGATGCTGAATATGGTGGCCCGGCTGCCGGGACTGCACTTTTTGAACAAGTCCCTGGGCGGCGTCTGCGGCCTGGTGCGGGGGCTTGTCATTGTGGCGGTGGTGTGTTCACTGGGGGCTTCCTTTGGACTGATTTCCCAGGAGAGCATCGAAAGCAGCGTCCTGCTGGGAACGCTTGCCTCCTTTACCACTTTTTCTTTGTAAAATAAAAGGGAATATGACTAGATTTGTTCACAATTATATGATATTCTTTCCCTAAAAATTGTGAAGCCCCTCTCAGAGGGAGTTAAGGAGTATCTATATGCAGCCTGTACTGTGTTCGAAGTGCCATAAAAACATGGCAGTGATCTTCCTGACAAAGATGGAAGGCGGAGAGACAAAGAATGAGGGCTATTGCCTGAACTGTGCCAAGGGAATGGGCATCAAGCAGGTGGACGACCTGCTCAACAAGATGGGCATCTCTGACGACGACTTGGACAGCCTGACCAACGACATGATGTCTGCCTTTGGCGGCCCGGAGGCCATGGAGTCCATGATGGAGAGTCAGCAGCCCTCTGATGGAGAGAACGGCGACAGCGGAGATGACGAGGATGAGGAGGATGGCAAGACCGCCACATTCCCCTTCCTGAACCGTCTGTTTGGCTCCTCCAATCAGCCCACGCCTCAGCGGGAGGAGCGGGAGGACAACCGCGGCCGGGAGGACGGAGGCCGGTCCGACCAGAAGCAGTCCCAGAAGAACGGGGGACAGAAGCGGAAGTTCCTGGAGAACTACTGCACCTCTCTGACCCGTCAGGCCAGGGAAGGAAAGCTGGACGGGGTCATTGGCCGGGAACAGGAGATCTCCCGCGTGATGCAGATCTTGAATCGCCGCCAGAAGAACAACCCCTGTCTCATCGGTGAGCCCGGCGTGGGCAAGACCGCCATTGCAGAGGGCCTGGCTCTCCGCATTGCCTCCGGCGAGGTGCCCTATAAGCTCCAGGACAAGGAAGTCTACCTCCTTGACCTGACCGCCCTGGTGGCCGGTACCCAGTTCCGGGGCCAGTTTGAGAGCCGGATGAAGGGCCTGATCGAGGAGATCAAGAAGATCGGGAACATTATCCTGGTCATCGACGAGATTCATAACATCGTGGGAGCCGGAGATGCTGAGGGCTCCATGAACGCCGCTAACATTCTGAAGCCGGCCCTGAGCAGGGGAGAGATTCAGGTGATCGGCGCCACTACCTATGACGAGTACCGGAAGTATATCGAGAAGGACGCCGCGCTGGAGCGGCGGTTCCAGCCGGTGAACGTGGCGGAGCCTTCCATTGACGACTCTGTGGCAATTTTGGAGGGCATCGCCCACTTCTACGAGGATTACCATCAGGTGACCATTCCCAAGCCCATCCTGCGTCAGGCAGTCACCCTGTCTGAGCGATATATCAGTGACCGGTATCTGCCGGATAAGGCCATCGATCTGATCGACGAAGCCTGCTCTGATGTGAACCTCCACGATACCAACCTGGCCCGCCTGGCCGCCATCCAGAAGGAACGGGCGGATCTGGCCAAAGAGAAGGAGCTGATTCTGGCTAGCCAGGAGCAGCAGTCCTCCCAGCGCTCTGCCCGTCTCAAGGAGAACGAGCAGAAGCAGTCCCGCTGCCGTCAGCAGCTCACCGCTGTGAACAACGAGGCTATCAGCCTGCAAAGCGGCGGGGGAGACCAGTCCCAGCGGGAGGAGCGGCTGCACCTCATCGGGCAGCGCTCGGAGAAGCTCCGGGAAGAGCTGCGCAGTCTCCAGGAGGAGCGGAACGCCATCCAGTCCACCCCGGAGGACAACCGGGGCTACGAGCGGCTGGCCTACCTCCGCAGCGCCGAGCTGAAGCTGGATGAGGAGCAGCGCAGTCTGGAGAGCCTGGGCCGTCCCCAGCTGGGGGTGGAGAATCTGGCCCGTGTCATCGAGTTGTGGACGAATATCCCCGCCAGCCGCATCCAGGAGGAGGAATTTGCCCGCCTGAGCCAGCTGGATCAGCGGCTCAAGCAGCATATCATCGGCCAAGACGAGGCGGTGGAAGCCGTCACCCGGGCCATCCGCCGGAACCGGGTGGGCATCTCTCCCAAGCATAAGCCGGTCTCCTTCATCTTTGTGGGCTCTACCGGCGTGGGCAAGACCGAGCTGGTCAAGCAATTGGCCCAGGACCTGTTCAACAGCCCGGAGTCCCTTATCCGGCTGGATATGTCCGAGTTTATGGAAAAGCACGCCGTCTCCCGCATTGTGGGGTCTCCTCCCGGCTATGTGGGCTACGATGAGGCGGGACAGCTCACCGAGAAGATCCGCCGGAAGCCCTACTCCGTCATCCTTTTTGACGAGATCGAGAAAGCGCACCCCGACGTGCTGAACATCCTGCTTCAGATTTTGGACGACGGCCAGATCACCGATTCCCATGGGCGGAAGGTGAATTTTGAGAACACCGTCATCGTCATGACCTCCAATGCTGGCAGCGAGTCCAAAAACGGCAGCGTGGGCTTTGGCCGCACCGCTGACGAGCAGGACAAGGAAAAGACCATGAAGGCCCTCCAGTCCTTCCTGCGGCCGGAGTTTATCAACCGCGTGGACGAGATTATCCACTTCAACCATCTGAGCGAGGAGAATTTCAAGGACATCACCGGCATCATGCTGGGTGAGCTGAGAGACTCCCTGGCGGAGAAGAGCATCACATTTACCTGGGACGACGCCCTGGTGGATTACCTGACCCGGAAGTCCTATTCCCTGACCTACGGGGCCCGGAACCTCCGGCGGCTCATCCAGAAGGAACTGGAGGACGTGATCGCCCAGCGGCTCATTCAGAACTACGATCAGCAGATCACATTCCTCCAGGCCACGGTGGAGGACGACCAGATCATGCTCATCAGCGGCTGACCGCCAGCCGGAGCAATTCCCGGATACGCAGGCCTGCGTGTCCCCATCAATATGAGGAAAGAGGGCGAGGTGAGCGGAATGCTGGATGTCTGTCTGCTGGGGACAGGGGGGACAATGCCCCTGCCTGGACGGTGGCTGACCTCCCTGGTGCTGCGGTGCAACGGACGCAGCCTGCTCATCGACGCAGGGGAGGGCACCCAGATCGCCGCCCGGGAGGCGGGGTGTACCTTCAAGAGCCTGGACACCATCTGCATCACGCACCTTCACGCCGACCACACCGCCGGGCTGCCGGGGCTGCTTCTGACCATGGGAAACATGGACAGGACAGAGCCGGTGACGGTGGTGGGGCCGGTAGGCATCGGCCGGGTGATGGAGGCGGTGAAGACCATTGCCCCGGAGCTGGCCTTTCCCGTGGCCGTCCGGGAGCTGCCGCCGGAGACGGAGCAGACCATCGACCTGGGTGACTGGACGATCACGGCCTTTCCCCTGCGGCACACGGTGCCCTGCTTCGGCTACCTGGCTGAGGTGCCCCGCCGGGGCAAATTCGACCCGGTTCGGGCCACTCAGGCGGGAATCCCCCGACAGCTCTGGAAGCGTCTCCAGCAGGGAGAGACGGTAGACGGTTTTACCCCGGATATGGTGCTGGGCCCAGCCCGGAAGGGTGTCCGTCTGGTCTACGCCACCGATACCCGCCCGACCAGGGCGCTCTACAAAGCTGCTGCCGGGGCCGACCTGCTGATCTGCGAGGGGATGTACGGCGAGGCGGAGAAGCTTCCCAAGGCGAAAGAGACCTGCCACATGATGTTCCAGGAGGCCGCCAAGACGGCAAAACGCTCTGGCGCCAGAGAGCTGTGGCTTACCCATTTCAGTCCCTCTCTGAACCGCCCGGAGGACTGCCTGGCGGCGGCCACCGACATTTTTCCCGCCGCATCTCTGGGCTACAGCGGACGTCGGACAACCATCCAATTTCCCGGCGAATGAGCTTCGCCGGGTTTTTTGAGCCTATAGAAACATCGGAGGCCCTTTCCAGCGAAAGGGCCTCTGATGCCAGCCTGTCAAAAAACGCCCCCATATTCCTATATTGTGATATAATATAGGAATATGGGGGTGTAATAATGGAACAGTGGAGAAAAGATGCGCGAAGCGAGGCGATCATAGTAGACCTGGAGGCGCTGGTGCCTCAAGATCACCTTCTGCGGAAGATAAGAAAGAGTAATGGACTATGAGTGGCTGTATGAACGGCTGGATCCCTATTACTGCCACACAAATGGACGTCCCGGAACAGACCCGGTAGTCCTTATAAAAATGGTTCTTGTCCAGCATTTGTTTGGTATTCCGTCTCTGCGGCAAACTTATCGGGAGATTGAAGTGAACGTTGCCTATCGTTGGTTTCTTGGTTACAGCCTTTTGGACAAGATACCACACTTTGCAACGGTGAGTTATGCTTTCTGCCAGCGTTTTCCGGAGGAATTGACAACTGAGATTTTTGAACATATCCTCAACAAAGCGCTAAATCATCACATGGTGGACCCCAGTATGATCTTTATCGATGGAACACATATCAAGGCCAGCGCAAACAAAAAGAAATCTCAAAAGATAAAGGTGGAAAAGACGGCAAAGGTCTACGCAGAACAGCTGCGGGCAGAAGTGAACGCCGAACGGGAAAAATTGGGCAAAAAGCCGATTGAAGACGATGACGGTAACAACGGGGGTTCTCCTGGTGGCGGGATGACGGAAAAGACCATGTCCACTACCGACCCGGATTGCGGCATGTTCGTCAAGGGGGAGCATGAGCGTCAATTTGCCTATGAAGCCCATACAGCATGTGAAAGACATGGATTCATCCTCGGAGTGGAAGTAACAGCAGGAAACGTTCACGACAGCGTAGCATGGGATGCACTGTACGATGCGGCCACGAACAAATATGCGGTGCAGTTTGTGACAATGGATGCAGGTTATAAGACCCCGTGGATAGTGAAAAAGACATTGGATGATGGAAAGATTCCCATTCTCCCATATACCCGTTACAAGGGAAAGAAAGAGCAATACAAACCGTGGAATTACACTTACGACCCGGCAGCTGATACATACACCTGTCCCTGTGGCGTTGTTCTCCGGCAAACTACTACAGACCGGGAAGGAAAACGTACTTACAGAAGCACGCCTGCACATTGCAGAGATTGCCCATATAAGTCCAAATGTGGAGCAAATGAAAGAGGGCAGAAGGGATTCAGGAGCCACATTTGGCAAGAGTATTTGGACATCGTAGAGCAACTGCGAAAAACAGACCGTGCGAAAGAAATTTATGCACAGAGAAAAGAAACCATAGAGCGTGTCTTTGCAGACGCAAAGGAAAAGCATGCTATGCGATATACACACCACAGAGGTCTGGCCGCAGTCACAAGATGGGTCAGACTCAAATATGTTGCCATGAATCTGAAAAAGCTGGCAAATTGGAGTTGGAATAACTCCTTTTTCAGCGGAATTTATGTCTTTCTATCCCCTTACTATGTGAAAATCCCTTCTTTTGCTTAGTAATTTTAAGGGGTTCTTTGACAGACAGACCCGCTGTACTCCCTTCCGGAGCACAGCGGGTGTTTTCCTCTATGTCTGTTCCGGCCACAGTCGCCGGTTCTGTTGTGGATGTCAGATCTGCTGCTGTAGCATCCACTGGATTCCGGCGGCCATCCGCCCTGTGGAGTTCCGATAGTGGTTTCCACGATTCGACTGATAGATCGTTTGGATGCCATGCTCCGAAAAATACTGCGCCAGAAAGCGGGTGTTCTCCTCCACAGGGGCAAGATACTGGTTTTTCGTATGGCTCTCCTGATCCCCCAGGGAGAAATAAATCACCTTTACCTGCTCCGAAATGGGGTTCTGCCGGACGAACGAAAGAAAATCCGGGTACCACAGGGAACCGGACGCGGAGACGAGACGGGAGAAGCAGTCCGTCCTGTACGCCGCGTACACGGCGAACAGCCCGGCCAGAGAGTAGCCCGACAGGGCGCAATAGGTCGGCGGGAAAGGGAGGGCGGCCGTGATTTGGGGCAGTAACTCGCCCGTCAGCTGCGTCAGATAGGCGTCTGCGCCGCCGGAACAGGGCGTGTCCCCCTTGGAGATGGGCGGGATGGGCCAGGGCGTCATCTCATCGTCCCAGTTTACGCCGTTGATGACGGCCAGGGAAAATGCCGGACAGCCGCGCTTTTGACAGGCCTGCCACAGAATCTTCCCCTCGCCCATTACGGCGTGATAGATCACCAGCGGAGCTGCCTGGGAGGCGCAATAGATCTGAATCTTTTTCCCGTTTGCTTGTAGCGTGGCCGTGTTTCCCGTTTTCATATTCCCTCACCTCAACCTAATCGGATGCTTTATCATATTTCAGATACCCCGTCATATCACAAAAACCCAATGTCCGGTACAGGGGATACGCCTGCTCTGACGCCTCCAGATAAAGCTTATCTGCGCCCCAGCGCTTTGCCTCCTGCATCAGCCATTGGACGACCGCCCTTCCCACGCCGCGCTGACGCAGGCGGGGAAGGGTGAAAATGTTCATCAGGTACCCGCATTTGCCGCTGGGATTGTCCGGCGAGGGCATCTCCTGATAGAGGCAGACGCCGCCGCAGCCGATGATCCTGCCCTCCGCGCAGGCGAAGCAGGCGATGTGCGCTCCCGTTTCCAATGCGGCGCGGTAGTACGCCCGATTAGCGGCGAGAAGGTCGTCCATCGGCTCTCCTGCAGGGATGGAAAATACCTCCCGCAAAACGACCTCCCGCCAGCGCATCAGCTCCTCCAAATCGGAGCTGTCCGCTCTCCTGATCGTGACTTCCAACTCAGCAGCCCCCCTCCTTCAATACCACCGGCAAGCGCTTCACGTCCGGCTTCCCGTTGGGCGTCAGGGGAATGTGATCCACTATCACGAAAAATTCCGGTATCATAAAGGGAGTCAGATAACGGAACAGCTTCTTTTTGACCTCAGACAGGACAAACCCTGTCCCCTCCGGAACCACATAGGCGGTCAGATAGGAGAGACCATGCTCGTCGGTGAACGGGCAGACCACGGCGGTTTGCACCTCCTCACAGTCGCAGAGAACGTTCTCCACCTCCTCCGGCTCCACCCGTTTCCCGAGGATCATCACCTGGGAATCTCTGCGGTGCAGGAACGCCAGATTGCCGTCCGGTAGCAGGTAGCCCAGATCGCCGCTCCGGTAAAGGCGCGTTCCGTCCGCTTTGGTCACAAACATTTCATTCTTGCTTTTATCGAGATAGCCGTCGGAGACGCCTCCGCCTGAGATACAGAGCTCCCCCACGGCGCCGACGGGGACTGGCCTTCCTTCTTCGTCCAGCAGCTCGATTGTTGTCCCAGGCACGGCCTTGCCGATAGGGTAGGTGCCGTCCTCCAGGGCCTTCTGACCGTTGCAGCGGAAATAGCTGCAACAGACGGTGGTTTCAGAAGGGCCATAGGTGTTGTAGACCGTGACCTGGGGCAGAAGACGGTTCACATAGCTCTCCCGCAGAATATCGCCGCCGCTGATAAGCAGCCGCAGGCTGGAGGGGATTTTCTCCAGGCCGTTCAGCTCCATCAGCAGGTAGGGAAAGCCGCTGAGGATGGTCACGTTCTTTTCCCGTACAAAGTCCATCAGGGAGTTGACGTCTGTTCTCGCCTGACCGACCGGGATGGCGAGCGCCGCGCCGGAGAGCAGGGTGGTGAATACCTCCTCCACAAAGATATCAAAGGAGCAGACGGAGTATTGCAGCATCACGTCCCCGGGGACAGTGTGAAACTCGTGCTGAAATGCCCGGACATAATGACAGACGTTGGCGTTTGTCACGCAGACCCCCTTCGGCACGCCGGTGGAACCGGAGGTATAAAGAATATAGGCCAGCGCCTCCGGACGGGTCAAATAGAGGGGCTCCTGTGTGGGGGGCTCCCCCGCCATGTCCTCCAGGAACAGCAGAGGAAATCCCGTCAGCTTCTCCTGATACTTTCTCTGGGTGATGATAAAGCCCGCGCCGCTCTCCTTCATCATAAAACGGATGCGCTCCTCCGGAAAGTCAGGCTCTGCCGGGACGTAGGCCGCGCCGGTTTTCAGAACGGCAAAAATAGAGGCGATAAAATCTGCCCCGTGGTCTGCTACGATGCCTATAAATTTCTCCTGAGAGGGAAAGCTCCCTGCAATCACATCGATCCGCCGGTCGAGCTGGGCATAGGTCAGGGTCCGCGCCTGTTCCACAATGGCCGGCTGCTCCGGACCGCGCGCCACGGTTTCTGCAAAGCGTTCATAAATGGTGGAGTTACTCATAGTGTCGGCCTCCTTTGGCCGTTTGCATGATAGGGCGAAAAGGAAAAAGACCATCTGAGGGGAGCCACTCAATCTGGATAGAAATTCCTGCAAAACTCCCTGTAATTGTAATCCTTTCCCGGGCGACAGAGGACGGCAAACTGGATGGAGTCAAACAGTTCTCCGCTGCCCTTTCCGGCATAAGAGAACTCCCGAATCCCGCGGGCGAACAGGTCGGACACGAGGGCCGCATCGTTCCCGTACACGCCGCAGCCGAAGGCCCCCAGAATCAGATGGCGATAGCCCTGAGATGCCGCCACCAGCAGCATCCCTTGAATGCGTTTGCAGAGCATAGCTTCATACGCCTGCTGAGACATTCCCTCCAGCCCCATGCGCACCATGGGCGCAGCGCAGCTCATGACGGAGATGGGGAAGGGCCGGGATAGCATCTCTGACGAGGCGTCCTTGATAACCGCCACGTTGGGGGACAGCATCACACCATCAGACCCCATGCGGGTCTTTTTGGCGTTGTTATAGTCGTAATACCGCTTCGCGCCCTCGCTTTCCAGGGACAGCAGCAGGGAGGTCCTGCGGCAGAGGTCCTCCTCCTGTGCGCTGGCCCCGTTTCTGGTCTGACCGCCCGGACGGGTGGCGCTGGCCAGATTCAGCACGAGGATGTCGGGCGCAGATTCCCCCGCATTTTTCAGGTATTGATACTGTTTTTGCGCCAGGACAAGGGCATCCTCGTTCTCACAGGCAAAGGCACAGGAGCCGCTCTGCGGCGACACGACTTCCCGTTCTGCGGCGGCGAGCGACGCAAGCTCTTCCGGCAAAAATACCCGGATCTCCCGCATCTGCTCCGGCGAAAAGGGGAGGCGTACCTCACGCCCGTCCTTTAGATAGCTGCCCTGTTCCAGGATGGTCAGTGTGTCCTCCAATATTGCAATGTTCTTTTTCCTGCGCATTTCCTTTTGCCGCTCTCTCTCCTGGATTTCCGCTTCGGAAAGCCCCTTGTATTCTGCTGCCCGCATCTGCGCCGCCATCTGTTTAAGCCGCTCCGATTCGGACAGCTCTTTCCTGACCTCCTGTTCAGACATTTCCGGCCCACCTTTCCTGTAGCTTTTGAAACACATCATCACACGCTTCCCGGATATTCAGATTTGCAACCTGGTCGAAGCCGGTATGCCCCGGATTGATCTGGACGATGACAGCGTCTCTCCGCCGGTAATTCCAGTATGCGCTTCCATAATAACCATTGGTTCCAATCACAAGAATCAGATCTGCCCTTGCGATCCACTCCCGCGCTTTTTGAACGCCCTCATCCCAGAGCCCAATGTGGCTGTAAAGCTCCCAGGGGAGGATCGTTCCACCGCAGGATTCACACCGGGGAAGCTCGTCCTGATCCCATATCTCATAGCCGTCGTAGTGGCGGCCGCATTTGGAGCAGCGGTTGATTTGAAAGCTACCCTGAATTTCCGCGACGTTTTTGGAGCCGGCCATCGTGTGCATACAATCCTCGTTGGTGGTGATGATCCCAATCAGCTTTCCGGCTGTCTCCAGGTCACGCAGAGCATAGTGACTGGGGCTGGGCTTATAGTGGTGCATTGCTTTGACATAAGAGCGCAGGAAACGGTCGCTTCCGAAACCGCCTGGGCGGATGGAGCGGGAAAGCTGCCCGTATGTCACGCCGCCGCCCGAAAGAGAAATCCCTGCGCCGGTGATGGCTACCATAGCGTGGCTCCGGTCAATATAATCGGCTAGCTGCTGGATCTTGTCCACACTCCGGCCTCCTCTGGAAAATCCCATACATTTCACATCCTGTCTTTCTGCCGCTTATTCATTTCCGTTCCGAACTGCCTTCAGGCTTCGAAAAGCGTCGTCGGAGCCCTGGCGGATGTTCAGGCTTGCAACTCCGTCAAAACCGGTATGCCCTGGATTGATCTGGACGATTACGGCGTCCTTTCTCCGGCAGCTCCAGTAAACGTCTCCATAGTTGCCCCGTGTTCCGATGACAAGAATCAGGTCGGCCTCTGCCATCCACTCCCTGGCTTTTCTGACGTCTGCATCCCACAAACCGATATGGCTGTAGAGCGGCCAGGGGAGAATCGACCCGCCGCAGGTCTTGCACCGGGGCAGCTCCTCCTGCTTCCAGATTTCATACCCGTCACAATGGCGGCCGCACTTGGAGCAGCAGTTGACCTGAAGGCTTCCCTGGATTTCAGCTACATTCTTTGAACCGGCGATCGTGTGCATACAATCCACGTTTGTCGTGATGATTCCGATAAGCTTTCCTTCCGCTTCCAGGTCTGCCAGCGCATAATGGGCGAAGCTCGGCTGATAAGAAAACATTGTCTCCAGATAGGTGGGCAAAAAGGAACTTTCGTCGGAGCCCCGTCTGACGCCGATACCGCGGCTTGAGAAGCGCATCTGCCCATATGTGACTCCTCCGCCAGCGACGGAAATCCCCGCGCCGGTGATGGCTACCATGGCATGGCTTCGGTCAATATAATCGGCTAACTGCTGTATTTTGTCCACGCTCCGGCCTCCTTTGAAAATCCTCATAAACGTTCCATCCTACCCGTTTAAGACCGCATCGAAGACCTCCGCGGCATCTGCGCGGATGTTCAGAGCGGCCATTCTGTCAAACTGCGTCTCAGACGGGTTGATCTGCACCAGCTTTGTGTCAGCCCTCATCCGGCTCAGATATTCCTCGCTGCGGAAGCCGGTTGTGCCGATCACCAGCACCAGATCGGCCTCAGAGATCATGTCTGCGGCCCTCCGCATATTTTCCCGGGAAACGTCGGCGCTGGCCCTGTTATCTCTGCAAAAGGCGGTCGGCATCAGCGGCGCGCCGCACTTCTCGCAGCGGGGCATATGGCCCTGGTTCCACACCTGATAGTCATAGCAGCGGGCGCCGCAGTCAATGCAGACATTGTCCCGGAAGCTGCCCTGAAATTCAATCACGTTTTTGGAGCCGGCGACCGTGTGCAGGCAGTCCAGATTCTGGGTGACAATGCCGTAAAGCATCCCCTGCCGCTCCAGCTCCGCAAGCTGCTTATGGACGGTACTCGGCCCCTTGACAAAGGTGGCGTCCAGAAAAGCGTCCTTCATGACTGCGTAGAACTTCTCCGGGTTTTTGCGGACATATGAGGCGGAAAAAATACGCCCGGCGTTCATCCTGCCGACGCTCTGCTTCAGCCTGCGCATCCCGTAGAGATAGGAAATCCCCGCGCCGGTGACGGCGACGGTCTTTTGGCTTTGCTTCATGTACTCCCTGAGCTGGTCATATTCCTGCTTCATGGTTCGTAACCTCCTGTTCTACAAGCAAGTGAGAAATCTTCCGTTATCATAGAAGCAGCACCCATCGGAGAAAGGGAATCTTCCTCGGTGGGCGCTGCTGGCTGGTTTTATCAGATATCGTTGGCGCTGAGCGAGACAGACAGCTCTCTCGGCTGTGCATTTCCGCTGAGACTGTAGCCGATCGCCGCAGCGGAAACAGGTCTGAACCCTTCCGGTATTCCCATCTTTGCACACAACTCTTTGTTTTTCGCAAGCGCCTGAACTGCACCCCAGAGATAGATGTTGTCCACTCCGGCGTCCGTCGCGGCAATCAGCATATTCTCAATAACACACGCAGCGTTGGCATATTCCACGCCGGGAGCCATCTGCTTGGACGAGGCAGAGATGAAAATGACAACGGGAGCGCCATAGAAGAAATCCCGTCTGTCGATCTTCATTGCTGCTGCGGTGGACTGATTGATCTCGTCGAGAATGTCCCTGCTGCGGCATACCGTAAGGTGAAGGGAATCCCGCTGGTTTCCGCCGATGGGGGCCTGACAGCCTGCTTTTACGATGGTATCGACAACTTCGTCCGGCACGGATTGATTCGGATTAAAGTCTCTTGTGGATTTGCGTCTTGCAATGGCTTCCAATGTTTGCATGGAGAGCACCTCCTGAATGTAATTCGATTGATTACATTATAGCGCGCTATAACCGTAATGTCAAGTGTTACAATTGATTTCCATGAGAAAATCTGCTATACTTCTGGTAACACTTTTATGCGGGGAAAAGGAGGTAGTCGTATGCGTGTCAGCAAGAGATTCCCAACAGCGGTTCACGCTCTGCTCTATGTTGCAGTCCTGTCGCCAAAACGACGGGTGACAAGCGCCCTTGTTGCGGAAAGCACAGGCTCCAATGCCGTCACGATCAGGAACATATTCCTGGACCTGTCCAGAGACGGCCTGCTGACAGCGTCTGCCGGAAAGAACGGCGGCGTTCATCTCGCCAGGGAGCCAAAAGACATCACCCTGTGGGATGTCTATCAGGCGGTGGAGACCAATGACGTGGA
>JAJPXB010000014.1 GCA_021205695.1 Clostridiales bacterium | reverse complement strand
ATCAACCACCCGCTTTCTTCTGCCAGACGATCTCATAGCCCAGGGCGTCGGCCAGATCCACCGCATCCAGGTAGCGGAGGGAACCCCGACTCAGCTTGCCGGAGAAGTTGGATGCGCTAGGACTCCATCCATACTCATCCGCCAGCTTCTCCACGACCTCCTGCATGGTGAAACCGGAACGGATGATATTGGCCTTGATCTCATTTTTAAACTGCCTGCTTTCCATCGACCTCGTCCTCCTTCCTCAGTACGAAGCGGCTACCCAGCCGGGACAGATAACCGGCATGGGACAGCTCACTCGTTACTTCGTAAACATCCTCCATGTTGAGCCGACAGGCGGCACACAGTTCATAGTCTGTCATGCTGCCGTCTGACAGGGCATACATCCTGCCCATCATCCCTACAGCCCGAAGCGACAGTTCCATGTCACGGAACGGCGCTGCAGGGATGGTCAAATAGTCTTTGCTCTTGTCCAATATCAAGCCTCCTCGTCAAATGAAAAAGAGCCTCAATTACATGAGACTCCAAATGGTTGATTGCTGTCATATAAGATGGCGGCCTATGTGTTCATCAAAAACGCATAAGCCGCCACCCTGATTGTTACCTCTGATTATTCTGATACAGCCTGCTCGTTTACAGCAATCTCTGCCTGCTGCCTTGCCTTCCTGCGATGATAATAGTCACGAGCCTGCTTCCGCCGCCGCTTTGCCTTTTCTTCTTCCTCTAATCCCTCGGGAGTCGGCTCTGGCATAGGCACGTCGATCTTTCCGATATACTTCAGGTAGATCTTTACCTGGAGCACCAAGCAGGGTTTACCGAGCCGCAACCTTGAGATGCATCAGTTGCAACCCATAGTTGCGAAATTTCCATTTCAAATAAGTTGACGGTCATCGACTCAAAAGCATACAATTATGGTAATCAGAGAGGAAATTGGCAGATGCAAAGAAGGCAGCACTGTTCGACACAGCCAGCAACAAGATAACATTAATCAGGTACTACGGCTACCATGAAGGTTAAGGGGGATACCTACTATGACATTTGGCGATAAAATTCTGAAGCTTCGGAAGGAAAAAGGTCTTTCTCAAGACGCATTGGCAGAATTACTGGGCGTGTCTCGTCAGGCGATATCCAAGTGGGAGTTGGGTGAGGCGATGCCCGACATAAGCAACATCATACAATTGAGCCAATTTTTCCATGTATCTTTGGACTTTTTGATGAACGATGAATGCACGAGCGATGCAAACATTCCAACTGTAAATGAGACCGAGCAAAACGAGAAAAGCAGTCCCAACAAACGAGCGCATATCCTGACATATGTCCTGTTCATCACAGGAGTTGTGGGGCTGCTGTCTCTCCTTATTTTTTCCAGCCTAGTACCGGTCACTGTTATGCAGCCCCTTCTGGAAACACAGTCTGACGTTAATATAGCTGAGCAGAATGAAGCGCTAGCAGAAACTACAGGAGAAGTGTACTATGTACAGAAAGAAGTAATTGGCTTCGCTCCGTTTCTCACCTATTATCACTTAGAAGTAGTCTTCGTCTTCTTGTGTATTATGACGATATCGGGCGCAGCGATGTGGTTGAATAACAGACGCAAATTTCAAGCAAGGGAACAGGGTGGGCATGGCAACACTTGAAAAGCTATTGCAAGTGTTAACTTATCTTCTGACCACCACATGCAAAAGCTGTTGTTAATGCGATCAGTCCTCCTCCCGTCGTGCAGCGCCCAGCGCTGCACCCGAACAAACATAACTCCTTCATCTACTTCGTAGCCCCCCTTCTTATTATGTATGTTTTTTAACTATGTTCAGAGTAGAGAAGGCCTTCACTGTATAAATTTCGGTAGCCGCTACTGAAAATATCCTCATTGATTTTGCCAGTGGTGGCGGACGATTTGTTCACCACTACATATTCCTGCGTTTTTTGCTAAGTGGACATTCAGGTGCTGTTGATAAACGCTCTATAATCGCCAAAATAGGCGCAGCAATAAGCCAGATAAGGCGATCAAAACCATACTCAAAAACAAAGAAAGTGAAGTCTGGCTTTCTCTATGCCAGCTTCACCATTCTTTTCAGGTTAAATGCAATCGCCGAAAGAAGGGAGGGTTGCAGGTTTTTGTTCTGCAATTATCCCAACTGCACGGAGCGATTTGGGCAGGTGCTGGTGAGCCGGGCAAAGCTTTCACGAGATAAAGTGAGCCTGTCCATTTTGGACAGGCCTACACCTCAAATCTCTCACAACGATTTCCTCTCGCATGAAGTCACTTATAGCGGCGGCCCAGCTCGAGTCGCCGCCTTTTTGGAAGTGAATGATGGCAGCCGCGTTTTTGAAGCCGTTCCACGCCGGAGAAGGCCAACAAAATCCGGTTATGCCCTTCCTTGCCATGTCGCTGACGAAGGGGAGCCACGCCTTCATCGTCTGCACCCATGTGGACAAGCATCGCATTCATTCCCACATCATTTTCAACCCCACCAGCCAGAGCATCGCCAGGCAGCTAAAAGACAATCTCTCTGTTCTTACAGTAGTATTTTCTGTCGTGCTCGTTTATCTCTCGCAGTACCCGGCATGGATTTCCCACAGCCACCACGTTGGAGGGGACATCCTTTGTCACGACGCTCCCGGCACCGATCACGGAATTGTCCCCGATGGTGACGCCGGGCAGTACGATCGCCCCTGCGCCCAGCCAACAGTTTCTCCCAATGTGAACAGACAGATTATACTGGTATCCCTGCTCCCGTAGCTCCGGAAGTATGGGGTGCCCCGCTGTGGCAATGGTCACGTTGGGGCCAAACATGGTATAATCGCCCACATAAATATGTGTGTCATCCACCAGCGTCAGATTAAAATTTCCATATATATAATTTCCAAAATGCACATGCCCCCCGCCAAAATTCGAGTGAAATGGAGGCTCCAGATAGCATCCTTCCCCGATTTCAGCAAACATTTCTTTCATTAGGCGGTTCCGCTTGTCCATCTCCGCGGGGCGGGTAGCGTTGAACTCGTACAGCTTTTCCATCCGTTTCAGCTGTTCCTGCATAATTTCTTCATCCCCCGGAAGATATAACTCGCCGGTGTGCATTTTCTCCTGATTGGCGTTCATATGCATGGCCTCCTATCTGCGGTATGCTGTTGCAGATTTAAACTTTTTAGCCTGTATCGTTGCCGAAAATCCATAATCGCTGCCGCCTTCCGCTTTCCGCCAGACGGCGCATCTCATTTTACCACCACTGCTGTTTTGTGGCAAACAGAATGCCCATATTTCAGCAGAAGGAAAAGCAATAATATATTTGAGGGCCGTCGCTGACCTGCGGCGGCCCTCGTAGGGAAGCTCTAAGACTTGTAGGAGGTACAAGTCAGATTTTGGCATAGATGGTTTATCTGTCAGGCAGCGGTTTGCTCGGACGCGCCCTTCCTGCGGCGCAGGAAGTTCCAGATCAGCAATGCCTCCCAGGCAACCAGGATGACAACCGCTGCAATGTCAACGCCTCTCAGAATGGTTTCCCACTGGTTACCCTGAGTCGCCAGGGCAATTCCTTCTTCGCTGTAGGCCCGGCTGTTGACCACAACATACAGGATTCGATGGACAGACTGCCGCAGGGCCTGCTGTGCCCCCGCCGTTTCCGTAAATTGCATGTCGTTGGTAGCCGTCGAGTAGGCTACCAGCATCATATCGGTGCCGTTTCGGATGGCCTGGTCAGCGCTCATGTAGCCGTAGACGCCGAAGTAATCGGTCAGCACCATGCCCTCAAAGCCCCACTCGTCCCGGAGGACAGTCTCACACAGCTCGGAGGTTCCGCCAGCCCAGCGATTCCCGATGTAGGCAAAGGAGGACATGACCGCCATAGCGCCTCCGTCTTTGACGGCAATTTCAAACGGTTTCAGATAAATTTCACGCATCGCCTGTTCGTTGGACCAGGTGCAAATCATGGCGCAACGGTTGGATTCCTGATCGTTGAGGGCAAAGTGCTTTACATATCCGTACACGCCGTATTCCCAGGCGCCGATGATCTCGTAGGCGGCAGAGTAGCCGGAGAGGACGGGGTCCTCGGAGTAATACTCAAAGTTCCGGCCTGCAAAGGCGGTGCGATGGATGTTGGTGGCGGGGGCATACCAGCCCGTGGTGTCCATCTCGGTAGCCATCTTGCCGATGCATTCGCCGTAGGCCTGGGCCATTGCCTTATTCCAGGTGGCGGAGACCATCACGCAGGCGGGGAAGCCCACAGAGCCCTCGCCGGTAAAGTTGTTGTTGATGGCGGCAGGGCCGTCGCAGTCGCTGGTGCGGTACTTTTCGATCGACTCCAGAGCAGGCGTCTGGTAGCCGCAGAGGGAGGTCAGGCTGTTCATCTCCTCGATGGTCAGCTGATCCAGGAGGAGATCCCACGTTTCGTCGTCATAGTCCAGGCCGCGGAGGTCTGCCAATACCAGGCCATTGTCCGCGCCGGTGGTGGGGTACTCTGCGTCAGGGTCCTCATCCGCTGCGGTGGCCTCGGCGGTCAGGTAGTTGGAGTTATTATAGAAAGTCTCCTTGTATTCGTCCGGCATGCTGTAATCGGCAGGGGCGGCGGTAGTCTCCGCATAGTTGGCAAAGCCATCGGCCCGGGAGAGGTAGGTCACATTTCCGGCGGCATAGTCAAACTGGTTGACAGCGGCAGTCTGGTCGGAGCTGCGAGGGTTGCTCTCGTCATAGACGACCGTCTCATCCACCGTATAGGTCACAGAGTCAATGACAGTGTGGGAATCGGCATTGATCGATACGATGTAATCTCCGCTCTCCAGCACATAGCAACCATAGCCAGAGTAGTCGTAGGAGGCCATATCCTCCGCGTCGAAGGAAATCGTGACCGTCTCGGAAGTGCCCGGCTCCAGAGTGTCGGTTTTGGCATAGTCGATCAGGTTGGCGACGGACTTCTCAATGCCGCCGTTATAGTAAGGCGGATTGTAATAGACCTCCACGACATCCTTGCCCGCCACAGAGCCGGTGTTGGTGACGGTGACCTCCAGGGTGATGGTGCCGTTCTCCATGCTGGAGCCGGTGATCTCCTGCTCAAAGGTGGTGTAGCTGAGTCCATACCCGAATGGGTACTGTACCACCTCGTCATAGTCGATCAGCCCCTCCTCGGCAGCCGTCTCGTAGAAGCGGTAGCCCACATAAATTCCCTCCACATAATTGACGAAGGAGGTCGTGGTGGTATAGCTCTCTCCGGTGGTCCAGCTGGTGTTCTCTACGGAAAACTCGTCCATATTGTCATATGTGAAATTGCCGAAGTTGTTCCAGGTGGGAGCATCGCTCAGATCATAGATATAGGTGTCCACCATGCGGCCGGAGGGGTTGACCGTTCCCACCAGAATTTCGCCCAGGGCATCGAAGCCGCTCTGACCGGTACCTGCGCACCAGATCACGCCCTTGATCTGCTCGTAATCTTCCACGAAGCCCAGCTCAAAGGCGTTGGCCGCATTATAGATCAGGATAACGTTGTCAAAATTGGCACAGACCAGCTCCACCAGCTCCTCCTCGGGGTTGCTGAGCTGGAGGTAGTGATCGCCCTCGTCCCAGTCGGAGCCGTTGTTGACCGTGTCGTCATAGGTGCCGTTGAAATATGTATCGCCGCCGTTCTGTTCGGCCCAGGTGCCGTCCATGACGGCATACATATCGCTGGGCAGGTCTGCGCCCTCGCCGCCCACACGAGAGATAAAGATGATGGCGGTGTCAGAATACGCAACTGCGTCGGAGATCAGCTCGTCTGAGTAGTCGTCCGCATAGGGCTGGGGCATGGTCCAATCCTGCGTCCACATTGCCACGTTGGGGAGCGATGCATCATGGTACTCGGTGTAAAAGTCGATCAACTCGGTATTGTATTCGATGCCGGCGTCCTCCAGCCCCTCCAGGAAGGTGGTCACATGGTAGGCGTCATTTAGAGCGCCGGAGCCAACGCCGCCATAGCAGGGATTGGTAGCCGACCAGCCAAAGACGTTTACTTTGGTGTTGGTCAGGGGCAGGATGTCGTCGTCGTTTTCCAGCAGAGTGATGCCTTCTTCACAGATCTCTGTGACCAGGTCCATCGCTTCGTCTACCGTCTCATCAGAGACAGAACTGACAGGCGTTCCTGCCACCTGAGTCAGCAAGCTGGACAGAGGCCCGGTACACATCAGGTTTGCCGTGATAAGTACGACCAACACCATAGCGACGCAGGCCTCCCCACGCACCAGACGTTTGACCGGTTTGGCAAACCTCTTTGCCAGGATGATGACCACAATGGCTGCGACGATCGCAATAACGATCACAGCCAGATGGGTAGTGATGAGGGAGACAACGTTCATGACGTCATCCCAGTTGATGGCAAGCATTTTTATTCCTCCTTATTTTGTACAAATGGTTTGAACCTCTGTTTTGTTTTTATGGCCTCCTCTCTCTGCATTTTCCTATTTTCGTGCGGCCTGAGCCGCCAAAATAGACGTCTTTCGGTTTCCCGTCAATCCGGCTTTTCAGCAGAAGCTGCACCGTCTTCTGCTGAAAGCCTGCCCTCAATCTGTTGAAACGGGACGCACCACCTGGGAAGCACTGTGTTCGTAAAAACAGTAATCAAGAAAAATGGATGAGCGACTGCCTCACAGGATTGGTTACTACAAAAACGAATACATAGCAAAGGACGGTACAGATTATGAAATCCATCTACGAACAGCTTGGCGGCACCTACCACGAGGACAAACACGGGTGTCTGATCCCCGATTTAGCGATACCGGAGGAAGAAATGGTTCCCATCGGGCTTTGGGGGCAACGGCACAAGAGCTTTCTGAAAGAACACAGGCCAATTTTCTACAATGAGCTTCTGCTGGAAGGCAGGCTGAACCGTTATCTGGCGGACATCAACGAGCAGGCTCAGGCACGTTATGACCTGCTGGTTGAGCAAATGAAGGAGCGCCAGGGCATCACGGAGCAGCTCAAGGCGAAATCGCCTTGGGAGTGGATTGGTCTGATGAACAACATAGCGGCTTGTGCAAGAGAGATTGTGAACGCTGAGATAATACTGGCATAAAAAATCCTTCTCGACGGCACGGAAAATATGACGTTGAGGGGTCTATCATCATTTTCGGTAGCCGCTACCGAAAATGGATACTGTGAGAAAAAATGCTTAATATATGCGGGCAGCCTGGACTTTTCGGATTAGGCTGCCCGCATTTTTGCTTTTAGCGATTATTTTTTCTTGCGTTTCGATCTTGTCTTTCCTCGTTGGCTGATACCCGATTGCAGCAGCTTCGATTTTTTCAGAATTGAAACCAGAGACACAAATTCTTCATGGGACAGCTTCCTGTAGTTGATCCCCAGCTGTTTGCAAAAATAGATAGCCTGTTGCTCCTGTTCGCTGCCCTCAATAGACATAGCTTCTTCCAGCGCCGCTTTTGCCTGCTCTGCGCCGGAATCCTCTGGAGCGGTATATTTGTCATCGGCATGAGCGTTACGAATGTCCGCAATAATTTTGTCGAGGTCTTCGTGGACGGTGTGCTGAAAATACTCATCCGCATGGATATGTGCGAGTTCCAGCGTCCGAACACCTAAATCATTATTGCCGGGGGCGTACTGTTCAACCAGCGTCTCCCTAACGGCGTCCAAGTAGGCGTTCATATCTCTGATTCTCATATCGGCGATACGATCCACATAAATCTCAATATCTACCATCAATCTCTGAAAATCTGGATGCATGGCCATTTCACAGAGCAAATGGTTGTTGATTTTCCCGCTTTTCAGTAGTTCCAGCATGGCATCACTCAGGTGCAGTCCTTCTATGGCTGCGCCTGGGTGATTTTTTTGTTCTGTCAGGCCGAGCAGATAGTCCACAGAGACACCGTAAAACCTGGCAAGGATCGCCAAATTATACGGGCTGATGTCGGTGCAATCGTCTGATTCATATTTCCCGAGGGCGGATTTGGAAATGCCTGTTGCGGCAGACAGTTCTTCCAACGTGTAATGAGGCCCACCTCTCTGACCGACCCTTAAATCCTTCAGCTTATCCTGTATCGAATCATGCCGTTCCATAAAATACCCCCTATCAACCAAAATTGCCTGTCCATAAACGTGGAAATGTTCGCTTTCCAATGCCGGTATCCAACCTCTTGGACATAGGAGAATGGCCTCAGAATTTTGTTACTATAGTCTCAGAGGAACCGATTTGCACCCTGACAATTTCATGACCGTCCGAGCTGATATAAACCGCCATGACCTCCCCCAGCAACGGGAGCGAGCGCCCCAATGTGGGGACGGCACAGCGCCGACCAGGGTTGCCTGCCAGGAAACAGTGAGGGTAAAACGGCTAATTCAAAGCAGAAAATCAGAACATTGTGAAATTCGCAAACAATTCAGTGCTTTTATGTCGGTATCCTTATCGAATCGTGATGCACCAAACCGTGAAGCCGCATTGCGAAACCGAGTGCATTTTCACAAAATCGCAAGATGTCACACAAATCGGTGAAGTCAAAAATGCGGCGGTCGAACAGTTCTTCACAGCAGGCGGCTGAAATCGCTGTGACACGGTTTTTATATCGGTAGCAGCTACCGAAAACACTTCGCTATACTCGGAGCAGAAAGGAGTTGATACACATGGACACCAGAAATGAAATCAAGTCTTATATCGTCCGTGAGGGCATGACCATGAGTGAGGTCGTAGAGCGGCTGGCAGAAGATTATGGCTGGAGCGAGAGCGTCCCCAACTTTTCCGGCAAGCTGCGCCGGGATTCTCTGCGGTATCGTGAGGCCGTAGAGCTGGCAGACGTTCTCGGCTATGATTTGGTCTGGCAGAAGCGGAAATAAGGTTTGTTCAGCGGATGCTAATGTCATCCGCTGAATGATACATCAAATATCGGTAGCGGCTACCGATATTTATTTAGCCCCCATGTCATGCAGTTTTTCAACAGCTTTTCCAAGGTTGTACTTTGCGGCGTTATTCTCCTCGTCGGCCAGCAGTGCCTTGTAGGCCATGCGAATCGCACGCATTGCCTTTTCCACTTCACGGGTATGGTGGCCATTGTTCAGTGCATCAATGGCCAAATTTGCAATATAGATGCAATCATCCCTGCCCATATGATCCTGCTCTACTATCCGGCCAAGCTGCTCCAAAATGCTGTTTTTCCCGCTGGCTGTATGGGTTGCATCATCAGAGTGCCACAACAGCTCATGTCCCAGAATTTCGGTAGCAGCTTCCGAAATAAAACCAACACCATCATACATATACTTCGCATTTAACTGCACCCGCCTACTGGATGCAATGGGTTCCGTAAAATCAGCGTCGATCCTCGGTCTGCCACGCTTGCGCTTTTCGCTTTCCATGCCTGCCCATCCTTTCACACTGTTATTATGATTATTGTATCACAGAAGGTCGGGTTTTGGTAGCGGCTACCGAAAATATTATATGATCTACATATCAGTGGTGTTACCTATGGATTAAGGAGGTTTGATCGATGGCAGGAACGGTTTACGGATATATCCGAGTGAGCAGCAAAGACCAGAATGAGGACAGACAGCTGATCGCTCTGCGGGAGGCAGATGTTCCGGAGAAGAATATCTACATGGACAAGCAGTCCGGCAAGGACTTCAACCGACCACAGTATAAAAAGCTGGTGCGAAAGCTGAAAAAAGACGATCTGCTCTACATCAAGAGCATTGACCGTCTGGGCAGGAACTATGAGGAGATACAAAATCAGTGGAGGATATTGACGAAGGACAAGGGCGTTGACATCGTGGTGCTGGATATGCCCCTGCTGGACACCCGCCGGGGCAAGGATCTGGTGGGGACGTTTTTGAGCGACATTGTGCTACAGGTGCTGTCGTTTGTGGCGGAAAATGAGCGAACCAACATCAAGCAGCGCCAGGCGGAGGGCATTGCGGCGGCAAAGGCCAGAGGGGTCAAATTTGGCCGACCGCCAAAGCCCATGCCGGAAAACTTCTATGAGGTTCACAAGGCATGGAGAGACAAGAAAATCCCTCTGAAGCAAGCCGCCGCCCTGTGCGGATTGCCGGAGGGAACGTTTTATTCCAAGGCTCGAAAATTGGAAAAGGAGGGCAAGTAAAGCCGTGGGGTAGTTTGGAAAGGTGTACCTTTTCAAACTTTCTCTTTGCCCTCATATATTTATCACTCCTGCCCGATTTCTTGCCAGAAGGGATTGCTTTTTTCGCTGTTTCGTGATAAGATTTCCTCGCGTTTGGCAAACCACTAATAATTTGCAAAGGTACACGATTTGAAAATCGCTGCACATCATCTGAAGTCCATGAACGTGTACACTACAAGGAGAGGTGAAGAAATATATGTACACAAGCAAAAATGAAATTGAAAAAATTGTCGATGACTTCTGTGAAGAGCACCATTGCCACAGGGAAATGTTTGAGGTTAGTGAAATCTCATATAATGCTACCGGAGGGAAAACCGGGCGTCTCTATAACAGAACGAAAGTAATCAATTGTGATTGCACTTATGTAATCAAGTATTATCAGAAGCTGGACATCATCGTAATTTGGAACTATTCAGTCAGTCCAAATATGAGCTACAACTACAACACCATAAAGCAGAAATTAGCTGCTAAGTTAAGATGCGGAGATAAGGGAACCGGATTTCATGGCAAAAAGCAAAGTTACGTGTTTTTTGATAAAGGCAGCGAGTTGTACCAGTTGTTAATTTTAATTACAAATCCTATTTGATGCCTACATCTCGGAGCATTAAAAACACAGGAAAGAGTGGAGAGAAAATATATCCCCAAATCAGAGAGAAAAGGAATTGAAGCATCACATGAAAATACCGATTGTATTGATATGCGACGACAACTATATCATCCCCACCAGCGTTGCGATCTCATCCATGATATCTTCAAAGGCGCCTGAGACGTACTATGAAATTTATATCGTGTGCGCCAGTCTGTCAGAGGAGAGCGAAGCGGCGTTTTCTGTCTTTGCATCTGACAGCGTGGCGATTCATATTCTTCGGGAGGATGCAGACCGGTTTGCCAGCTTACACCAGTTTTCCAGTTCTGCCATATGCGTTGCCTCTCCGTCAGCCCTGTTGAAGTTCATTCTGCCGGAGCTGTTGCCCCAGTATGATAAGGTTCTTTATCTGGACGGAGATATTCTGGTACGGACAGATCTCTCCGAGCTTTATGCCACTGATCTGGAGAACAATATGGTAGCGGCTGTCATCGACAGCGGGTCGATTTATTATAAACACAAATTTACCCTGCTGGTGGAGCACTATTTCAACTCAGGCGTCATGGTGTTGAACCTGAAGCAGATGCGGCAGGAGAACATGACAGAGGCACTGATCCACACAAAGCAGGAATTGAACGACTCAAACCTGATGGACCAGAACGTGCTGAACGTAGTGTTCGACCATCGGGTGAAGTGTCTGCCCATCTGGTACAATTTCCTGGCAATCAATTTGCAGCGCTCCAGGAAAAAATGGGATTTGAGCGATATCAATGAGTTGTATGGGACTCAATTCCAGAGCCGTGAGGAGCTGTTCGACTCCTGGAGGATTCTCCACTTTTCTTCCAAAGACAAGCCGTGGAAAAATCCATTTGTCCTATTCGCAGACAAATGGATGGAAACATATCGCTCCCTCCCAGACCAGTGCCAGCATATCGACTCCGGCACAGAGCAACCTCAGGTAACTGTCATTGTAGTCGTCCATGACGATGAGGGCTACCTGAGACAGAGCCTGGAGAGCATTTTGCTCCAGACGCTGCACGAAACCGAAATCGTCTGTATAGCAAATGACACAAGCGAACACACAATTGACATCCTGAGGCAATATGAGCAGCAGGATACCAGACTTCGCATACTTTATAGCAATGAACAGAGTGTTGGGCAGATTTGCAACAGTTCATTGGCGAATGCGGTGGGCAAATATGTTTTCTTTATGGATGACTCCATAGTCCTTTCCCTTGACTCATTGAAAAAAGCCTGGCTGACAGCAGAGGAATGTCTGGCAGATGTGACTCTCATCAGCGGCAAATATTATGATGACAAGAACAGAGTAGTACGGGAGAAATCGGAATTCTTACGGCGAGATTTGATGCCCCGGCAACAGATTTTCAACGGGCAGGACGCTCCTAATACAATCTTCACCATTTCTTCCCCGGTACTATGGAATAAATTTTATTCACGCCAGTTTTTGTTGGACACTGGATTGCAGTTATTGCCGCTCCGCGGATTCGGCAGTTTTTATTATGCCTCCAGCAGCATGGCGCTGGCAGAACGGATTACCGCAGCAGAATCAGATTTGATTTATTGTCGCACCAACTGTTCGAGAAATATCCAACGTGATAACTCTAAGGACCCTCTGAGTTTTCTGTACGAAATCAATACTTTCTACCAGGAATTGACGAAACGTAATTTGTATGAAGCGTTTCAGACCGCTTTTCGGCATCTGTCGCTATCTACGATTTCTTCCCATCTGAGGAACGGTAGAGACAACGAAGGCAGGTTACTGCTACTGGAAGCACTGAGCAGAGAACCTTACAGCCAGATGCCCCTCCAGGAGATACCCGAAAAAGATGATGGTAATCACATGGTTCACTGGCATTCGCAACAAGTGACCGCCGCACGCACCTGGTATGAACAGAGTGAAAGGATTCGATCTCTGGCAACGCAGAACCGTGATGAATGGGATGAAGCAACTCATTTACCTCAACAGAAGGGAGTTTCAGTCTCTGTTATTATACCTGTTTATAATACAGCACCCTATCTGGACGAAACGCTGGCCTGTATTACCGGCCAGACTCTTTCTGCTATTGAGATCATCTGCGTCAATGACGGCTCCACGGACAACTCCATAGAGATTCTGAATCGTTGGGCTGCAAAGGATGAGCGTCTTATCATCCTGTCTCAGCCCAACTCCCGGCAGGGCCATGCCCGAAATGTAGGAATCAGGCGTGCAAGAGGCAAATACCTATATTTTATGGACAGTGACGATCTCCTGGAGCGAAATGCTCTGGAGGAGCTGGTCACCATCATGGAGGAAAAGCAGCTGGAATGTCTCTACTTTGATGGAACAACTTTTTTCGATGATACAAATCTGGCAGATGAATTCGCCAGATTTGAGAGCAACTATATCCGCAGTCGTTCCTACGACGACGTCTACGACGGCCCCACCCTGCTGCGGCTGTTCTGTGAGGAAAACAAATTCATTCCCAATCCAAGCTTTCAAATGCTGCGAACAGACTTTGTGAGAGAAAATCGGTTGATGTACCCCGTCGGCGTGATTTACGAGGACAATGCCTTTACCTTTGCGGCGCTGTTACATGCAAAGAGAGCCTCTCATGTCCAGCGGGCCTATTTTATGCGACGTATTCGCAAAGATTCGACCATGACATCGGAGCTTACATTCTACAATGTTTACAGCTATTACATTGTCTTTTTAAATATGGCTCAAACCTATTTTAAGATGGCAGACTCACTTGCTGTGGAAAATCAAAATGCAGCCGTTAGCCGGATGATGGCTGTCCTTCATAATGCACAAAATGACTATGCAATGTTACCACTGGAATATGAAGGTAGTGAGTTTGGTCTGCGAGAGAATTTGTTTGTTTTCCAAACATTGATCTGCGATGGCGGAAAACGCCAAATCAAAAAGCTGAATGCCCAGCTCGGGGAAACAAAGAAGAAGCTCCAACAAACCTACGACGAAAAGTCCGAGATCAACCGCAAGCTCCAAATTACCTACGGCGAGAAGTTTGACCGGGGCGTTCAAATCAGAGAGCTGAACGCCCAACTAAAGGCGGCCAAAAAGGCTCAGTCCGACCTGAAAAAGCAGCTGAACCAGACAAAGAAGCAGTTGAAGGCGTCCAAAAAGCAGAATGTCGCCATCAAGCGCTCCACATCTTACCGCCTCGGCCGCATCCTCACCTGGCCGGTGCGCAGACTGAAGCGGCTGTGGAAGACCAGGAACAAGCCTGGATAATCCCTTGGTAACAAGGGCGCACTTCTATACGGGGCAAGCCCGTATCGTGCGTCCTGCGGAGCTGACAGCCCAGACTAGTCGAAAGTCTGGGCTGTTTGCGTCGCTGCGCTCCGTTCAAGGGGCTGCACCCCTTGCGCCTCGTCGTCGCAAACTCCACATCATTCATCCCGCCACAAGTGGCAGGCTTCATTTGTTCCGTTGCGCCTCCTCTCCCCACCAAAGCCGCTTCGCCTGGCTTTGGCGGGGACCCCTTCGCTATCCCTGCCCACCTGCCGACGGAGAACGATTTTACAAATCATTCCCCGCCGACAGGTTAAATTTTTTCAAAAACAGTTCCGCTTGACCGCCCCGATTTCTCCTATTTATGAGGGGAAAGTTGTCATGTTTTTTGTTTTGGTGCTGTCCTGCGATTAGCCTGTTTTTCCAGAATTCCCACATAACAATAGTAGAGCCACATACATAGGCCGTCTGTCTTGCACAGGCGGCCTAAATCTATTTTAGGAGGTATTCCCCATGAAGCAGAAATCATCACAGGAGCTTTTGCAGGAGATGCAACTCGCCGGGCAGAAGCGAGATCAGGCACAGCACAAGCTGGAACGCCTGGAAAACCGTGCCGCCTATCTTCAAAAGGGAGAACGGGCCAAACGCACCCACCATCTCTGTAACATCGGCGGGGCGGTGGAACATTTTATTCCGGCCACTAAGGAGATGGACAGGGCGGCGATCTATCTGCTGTTTGAGCGGTTGACCGAGCTGCCGGAAGTACAGACGTTTCTCGCAAATTACAAAGGAGGTGATCCGCCATCGCACTCTACCACTTCCATGTGACCCAGATCAAGCGCAGCGCCGGTCAGTCCGCCGTTGCCTCCGCCGCCTATCGCTCCGGCGAACGGCTGTACAGCGAATACTACGGCGAGGTCAGCGACTACACCCGCAAGGGCGGCGTGGTCTGCGCCGAGATTTTATTGCCCTGTCACGCCCCACCGGAGTACGCAGACCGGCAAACGCTCTGGAACGCCGTTGAAAAAGCGGAGTCCGGCAAAAAAGCACAGCTGGCATACAGCTTCGACATTGCCTTGCAGAACGAGTTCTCTCTGGAGGAGAACATCGCCCTTGCAAGGCAATTTTTGTTGGACGAGTTCGTCAGCCGAGGCATGATCGTGGACTACGCCGTCCACTTGCCGGACAAAGAAGGCGGCATTACCAATCCCCACTTTCATGTCATGTGTCCCATTCGTCCTTTGAAGGAGAACGGCGAATGGGATGCCAAGCAGCATCGGGAATATCTCGTTGACGAGAGCGGCGCTCCTGTTCTGGACGATGCCGGGCACAGGAGGTTCAATGCCGTTCCCACCACCGACTGGGGCAGCCCGGAGACGCTGGAGCACTGGCGGCAGGCATGGGCAGAGCGATGCAACGCTAGGTTTGCGGAGAAGGGGCTGGATGTTCGCATCGACCACCGCAGCTATGAGCGACAGGGCGTTGACCAGATCCCAACCGTTCACGAAGGCCCCGCCGTTCGACAGATGGAGAAAAAGGGCATGGAAACCGAAAAGGGCAGCCTGAACAGATTCATCAGAACCACCAACCGCATGATCGCTACCACTGTCAAACGGCTGGCTAGGCTGTGCGACTGGATCGCCACACTGAAAGAGGAGCTTGCCAGGCCGCAGTCTCCTGATCTGGCGGAGCTGCTAAACAATTACTATGACCAGCGTAACGCCGGTGCGTGGAGTCAAAAGGCACGGCTCAGCAACCTGAGATCTCTTGCCGAGGCCATTGCCTTCTTGCAGGAAAAGGGCATCGCCACCTTAGCGGATTTGGAGGCCGCAATTACCAGTGCCAACGCGGAGTCCACCGCGCTGAAGGAGTCCATGCAGACCAAATCGAAACGGATCAAGGCACTGGATGAGCTGATGCGGATGGCGGGCTATTACCGGGATAACAAGCCGGTTTACGACAAGCTGAACCAGATCAAATTCAAGAAATCCAGAGGAGAGTACGCTGCCCAGCACGACCAGGAGCTGCGCCTGTTCTATATGGCACAGCGAAAGCTCAAGCCGTATCTTGCGGAGGACAGCAAACTGCCAGTCAAAAAATGGCAGAGTGAGCAAGCCCGATTACAGCAGGAGTACGAAGCGGAAAAAGCGGAGTACAGCAAAATCTACCATGACACCCGCTCACTGACCGTGATCCGACACTGTGTAGATCAGGCGATGGGCAATGAGCGCCAGAAGCACCCCGCCCATCGCAGGCAGGAACACGACATTGATTGATTTTAGGAGGTACACATTATGAGCACCAACGAAACCGATTTTGACAACACGACCACAGAGTATTACTTCTCTGACCCAGACCCTTATGCCAGACCCCGGCCCTTATCAGAAGACCAACCCCGTCATACCTTCCAATTTGATGAGGCAGGTCACATCCATGTGAAGAATCTGTCGGCCTGGTGGATACCGGAGCTGACCATCACGGAGGAGATCGGAGGCACCGTCTACACCGTCACCGGCAGCTATGAGGGAACACAGACCTTTCTACGCAAGCTGGAGCGCATCAACGCACAGAATTTCGTGAGAGAAATGGAGGAATCCGAATGACAAACACTACAAATCTTGCTATAATAGAGCCAACCAATCCTGTACAGGCAGTTGCTCCACGGACAAAGGAGGACGCAGAAATGCCAGGAGCAACGGCAGGAAAAATCACTGCCCTGTATTGCAGACTATCTCAGGAGGATCAGCGGCTCGGCGAGTCGTTGTCCATCGAAAATCAAAAGGGTATTTTGCTTCAATATGCGAAAGACCACCATTTCCCGAACCCTGTATTCTTTGTGGACGACGGGTACAGCGGCACCAACTTTGACAGACCGGGCTTTCAGGCAATGCTGAGCGAGGTCGAGGCCGGACGGGTGGGTCAGATCATCGTGAAAGACCTTTCCCGGTTTGCCAGGAACTCCGCTATGGCCGGAATGTATATCAACTTCACGTTTGCCGAGCATGGAGTCCGGTTCATCGCTATCAACGATAACTTCGATACCATCGACCCCAACAGCATCGACAACGACTTCGCCGGAATCAAGAACTGGTTCAACGAGTTTTACGCACGGGACACCAGCCGGAAAATCAGGGCAGTCCAGAAGGCGAAGGGCGAGCGTGGACAAACCCTGACCGTGAATCCCCCATATGGCTATGTAAAAGACCCGGAGGATTCCCATCACTGGATCATTGACCCGGAGGCCGCCGCAGTCGTCAAGCGTATCTTCGAGATGTGCGTGGAGGGCAGAGGCCCGAAGCAGATCGCAAAACAGCTGCGGGCAGATAAGGTGTTGGCTCCGGCCGCCTATAAGATCCGGCACGGCATCAGCTCACCGAATCCGGAGTCGAAAGACCCCTATGGCTGGCGGGACTCCACTGTTGTCAGCATCCTGAAGCACCGGGAGTATACAGGCAGCACAGTCAATTTCAAGACCTATTCCAACTCCATCTGGGACAAGAAGATGCGAAGAAACCCCGTCGAAAACTGGGCGATCTTCCCCGGCACCCACAAGCGCATTATCGAGAACGATGTGTTCGAGAAGGCGCAGGAGATACGACGGCAGCGGCACCGTAAGACCCGTACCGGTAAGAGCAGTATCTTTTCCGGCCTGGTCTTTTGCGCGGATTGCGGCTCCAAAATGTGGTATTGCTCTGCCAATAACGGAAAGCTGGGTCAGGAATACTTTGACTGCTCGGCTCACAAGAAGGACAAAGAGTCCTGTGGCGGTCATTTCATCCGGGTCAGCGTTCTGGAACAGCTGGTCTTAAAGCATATTCAGGTGGTAACGGGCTATATCCTCTGCCATGAAGAGCATTTTCGACGTGTGATGGAGGCGCAAATGCGCATCGATGGCACCGAGAAAATCAAGGTCAACAGGAAGCAACTTGCCCGGGATGAAAAGCGGATCGCTGAACTGAAGCGGCTCTTTATGAAGATCTATGAGGACAACGCCAATGGGAAGCTGAGCGATGAGCGGTATGAGATGCTGAGTCAGAGCTATGAAGCAGAGCAGAAGCAGTTGGAAGCCGAGGTAGTTGCACTGCAAAGGGATATGGAAGTACAGGAACAGCAGGCAGAAAATATCGATCAGTTTATTCAGAAGGCTCAGAAGTACGTGGGCATCGAAAGCCTTGACGCCTACACGTTGCACGAACTGGTTCAGGCCATCTATGTGGAGGCTCCGGATAAGTCCAGCGGCAAGCGCAGGCAGACCATTCACATCAAGTATGACGGGCTGGGGTTTATCCCCCTGGAGGAACTGATGAAGTAAACAAGGCAAAGGGGAACGGCGTGGCCTTGTCGGTCACACCGTCCCCCAAAACTCCAATAGACGGAGTGTGTGCAATACTGTGTTACGAACACCGTCCTGATACAGCGCCATCAACGCCTCCGTAAAGGACGCCCTGTATTCGCCGGACAGAGATAGAATGATATGCCAGTTATCACCGCAGCCCAACTGCACCCAGTCCTTCCCGGTTTGACGCACATAGGACAGATTGACCAGGCAGGCATCGCTGACTGGGACAAACGGATTTCCATGGCCCGTCCGCCGCAGCCCATCCAGAGAACAGGACGCCAGAAAACTGCGCTCCGACGTTTGCACCCGAACCCTGTCTGCCTCCTGCCTCATGTACAGGATAGCATTCCCATCACAACAGCGCGTATATCCCTGCAAAGGCAGTGGCACCCGGCGTTTCCGCTGCCGTTCGACTCTGCTCAGGGCCTGTTCCAGCGTCCGGTCGATCGACTGCTGAGAGGTCGGCCAAAGCAGATACCCCAGAGCGTGAAGCTCATAGCCGGAAAGCGCGCGCTTGTCCGTATCCGCGATCAAAACCAGTCCGGCGCACTCGTCCACCCGGCGGAAAGCCTCCGCTACCCAGAAGCTGTCCTGCCCCTGGGCGCAGACAGTCAGGAATACGATGTCATAGCCGCACCAGTCTTCGGTCAAAGTCTGCCCCAGTCCGGACAGCTCGTTTACCTGAAGCTCGACATGACGCCGCGTACCATAAGTCCGGATCTGCTCCGCCAGCACGCCGCGATCACGTTGATCCGGCATTGCTACCGCGATCTGCACTGCCAGACTGCCTGGCCGTTCAAATGAAGGACACATTTCCCCCACTTCCCTTTTTCGCCTCCATATGTTATCATTATAATATCGGCAGTTTCTCTGTTCTATCAGGATATTCGCCTGTATTATAACAATCTTGTCAGGACGTGATTTCATGGAAAACTGTCCCAAGGTCATGCGCCCCGATACCGGACAGGAGACGGTTCAGTATGACTCGGCTGCCTTTCCCCTCTACATTGTAAGGTCTGATCTGCGTTCCTTCCCCAACTGCTCTGCTGACTGCCACTGGCATGAGGATCTGGAATTCATCTACATCTGGGAAGGATGTATGACCTACTATGTAAATGGTTCTCTTGTCCAGCTCAGCCCGGGGGAGGGTATTTTTGTCAATGCGCATCAGATGCATTACGGTTTCTCCGGAAACGGGGAGGACTGTCTGTTTCTCTGCACGCTGCTCAATCCTGCGCTGTTGAGCGGGAACACCTATCTGGAGCATTTAGTGCGCCAGGTCACGGAGCATCCGCAATGGAGCTTTGTTCACCTGACTTCGGAGACTCCCTGGCAGCGGGAGGTTTTGACCCTGCTGCCAGAGCTCTATAACTGCTATGTCCGCAAAGACAGCGGTTTTGAGCTGATGCTGGAGGCAACCTATTTTCAGATCATCGCCCGTCTTTACAGTCACAGGCCCCCGGTTTATACAGGGCGGAGAGAATCTGTTGCCAACAACCAGCTCACCGCGCTCAAGGCCATGCTCACCGTGATCCAAAGTCGTTATGCGGAGCCCCTGTCCCTGGCGGAGATCGCCCGGGCGGGACACCTGTCGGTGAGCGCATGCTGTCGCCTGTTTCAAAAATATTTGAGCCGAACCCCCATCGAATTTTTGACGGAGGTTCGGCTGAATCAGAGCTGCACGCTGCTGGAAAGCTCAGAACTGAGTATGACGCAGATTGCCGCCCAATCTGGTTTTTGTAACTCCAGCTATTTCTCCGAACGCTTTCGTCGGCAGTATAGCTGTTCCCCCTCCGAATATCGGAAGAGATGGGCGTTATCCGACAGAAGGCAAACAGATCCCCAGACGTCAGAGCAATAAGGCTTCTGCATTGGCCGTGCCTGCCCTGTTACAGCGCATCTGGTCTGCCTATTGTAGTACACAGCCGACGGTATTGCCACAGCGTCAGCGCTACGGACACTGCGGCGCTGGCGATGTCCGCAATTACATGGGCCCAGATGTTGCCCGTCACCCCGAAGAAGTGATTCATCAGATAGAGCAGAGGAACCAGAAACAGGCCCTGCCGCAGCAGCGAGACAAATGTGGCCAGGGGCGCATTGCCGGAGGCCTGGAGGAAGTTGCTGCCGATGTAGAACAGACCGAGAAACGGCCCGGAAATCACCAGCAGCCGCACCATCTGCTGTCCCAGCGCCAGCGGCTCCGCCTCCTGGAGGAACAGTCCGACGATTCCCCCGCTGTTGACCATGCAGATTGCAGTCAGCGCACCGCCTGTCAGGACGGTCAGCAGCACCAGCTTGAGCAGTGTCTCCCGGAGTCGGGGCAGGTCCCTGGCCCCGTAGTGGTAGGCCAGCAGCGGCTGTACGCCCATACAAAGCCCCATCTGAATCATACCGATGACCATGGTAGTTTTACTAGCGGCGGCCATAGCCGCCACGGCATTCGTGCCATACTGCACCAGAAGCTGGTTCGCCAGGGCGCTGGCAAAGCTGGAGAGGGCCGTACTCACCGCATTCGGCAGACCGATGAATATCACTTCCCCCAGTGCGGCGGGGCGGGCCAGCGCCATCCGCAGAGAGAGGGAGAGATTGCTTTTCCGCCTGCGCACATACCGCACCAGGTAGACGCTGCCGATGCAGTTGCCCAGCACGGTGGCCACCGCCGCGCCGCCCACACCCATGCCGAGGGCCAGAATAAACAGCGGGTCCAGCAGCATATTTCCGGCTGTCGCGAGCAGATTCGCCACCATGCCTTCCCGCACAGCGCCCTCCGCCCGCAGCAGCATCCCATAGGCGGAGGCGAAAATCATGATCGGTGCGCCGACGGCAAGGATGGTGAGATAGGTTTGCGCATCCTGCCACATCTCCTCATTGGCGCCAAGGAAGCGCAGCAGCGGCCCCCGGAACAGCAGCAGCGCTCCGGTAAACACCAGGCCGATGGCCAGCGCCCCCCAGCAGCAGACGCTGCTGTACTGTTTCACCCCGTCCCCATTCTGCGCGCCCAGGGTGCGGGCAATCAGGGCGCAGCCGCCGCTGCCCAGCATACTGCCCACCGCCATGATGAGGCTGAACACCGGCCCTACCACCGATACCGCAGCGATCTGCGCTGTGTCGCCCAGCAGGCCCACAAAGAACATATCCGTCATATTGTAGAGGATCATCACCACCATGCTGACCATGGCCGGCAGTGCCATGGCCGCAATGCTGTGCCATACCGTATACTCCTGAAAAATCTTTTCCTGACGGTTCATCGTCTGTCACCTGCTTCATGTTGTAAAATAATCGTCATATGTTGACGAATCCTTGCGCTTTTACTATAATATAAAATATGGATTCCACACAACCGGCAATTCTCTGCGTTTTGTCAGATAGACGACAGTCTCCGGCAAAGTGCTGACAAACTGACACAAGGAGGGCACATTGACGATGAGCATCCATGACGCCCGCGCTCGCTATACCAGGATGGTGATTCGGGAGCAGTTCCTGGCGCTTCTGAAGGAAAAACCGGCGGCGAAAATCACCGTAAAGGAGCTGTGCGCAGCCTGCGACATCAATCGGGCTACCTTCTACAAGCATTACAGGGATATCTTTGACCTGATGGAGCAGCTGGAGAGACAGCTCCTGCAAGAGCTGGACACTCTGCTGGAGTCGCAGCATAACCGTAATTTGGTTGCGCTGTATGTCCAAATCCTCACCTGGCTGGAGCCCCATGGCGACGACTGGCTGGTATTGGGCAGCGGCAACGGCGACCCCTCCTTCTATGAGAAGATGTCCCGCCGCTGCTGCGAGCGGACCTACCCCTGGCTGGCCCGGCAGCAGTCGAAGCTGCGGGAGCCGGAGCAGCGGATGCTGTACGCCTTTCTCAGCCAGGGAACCGGCGGCATCCTTCACGCTTGGGTAAGGGGCGGGATGCAGGAGCCGGTGACGCAGGTGGCGGAGTTTCTGGCCTGCGCCACCGAGCAGCTGATCAATGGGCTGGCCGCGCAGCAGGACCAACCAGATTGAAAAAGGGCAGCCGACACTGGCTGCCCTTTTATCCGGTTATGGGGTTGGATGGCACGCATTCAGCGCAGGCTGCCCAAAACGGAGAGGCTGGGCTTCGGCGTGCGCTTCTGGGTGGCGCGGTCTACGGCTATCAGCCCAAAGGTCATGGAGAATCCCTTCTGCCACTCGAAGTTGTCCAGCAGGCTCCAGTAGAAGTACCCTTTCACCGGAAGGCCGTCGGACACGCATCTGGCGACGCCGTCGGTGGCCCGCTGAA